>NZ_LXKO01000043.1:0-219570 GCF_001692185.1 Rhizobium sp. AC44/96 | reverse complement strand
CATCCAGGCCGGCCTCCTTCACCGGCCAGAATGGTGAATCTGATTTGCACCAGAAAGGGAATCCACTTCCCGACTCCGCCTAAAACAATCCCGCTCTAGCACGTGACCTCCTCCGATCTGCGTCCGGTATGCATCGATATCGTCTGACGAAAAACGCCCTGCAACGGCGCCGCCGCAAGCGGCTCGTCTGCAATGGACATCAGCACCAAATAAAAAGGGGCCGCTCGAAGCGACCCCATCCATTGCATCGATGTCAGTCGCTTACCGCGGCAGAACCGTCGAACCCATCAGGGCTTCGTCGATGGCGCGAGCGGCCTGGCGGCCTTCGCGGATTGCCCAGACCACCAGCGACTGGCCGCGGCGCACGTCGCCCGCCGTCCAGAACTTGTCGACCGAAGTCTTGTAGTCCTTGTCGTTGGCAACGACGTTGGTCGAGCCGCGACGGTCAGTGTTGAGCGTGAGCTTGCCGTCGAGTTCCTTCAGCACGCTGTCCTTGAACGGGCCGCTGAAACCGATCGCGATGAAGGCGAGATCGGCCTTGATGATGAACTCCGTGCCTGGGACCGGCTTGCGGCGCTCGTCGACTTCGCAGCACTTCACGCCGGTCAGCACGCCGTCTTCGCCGACGAATTCGAGCGTTGCGACCTGGAACTCGCGGATGGCGCCTTCCGCCTGAGAAGACGAGGTGCGCAGCTTGGTTGCCCAGAACGGCCAGACGGCGAGCTTGTCTTCCTTCTCCGGCGGCTGCGGGCGGATGTCGAGCTGCGTGACCTTCACCGCGCCCTGGCGGAACGCCGTGCCGACGCAGTCCGACGCGGTATCGCCACCGCCGACGACGACGACATGCTTGGCGCCTGCGAGGATCGGGTCGGACGCCCAGCCGACGCTATCGATGTTTTCGCGGCCGACGCGCTTGTTCTGCTGCACGAGATAAGGCATCGCATCGTGGACACCTGACAGTTCGACGCCCGGAATGCCGGCTTCGCGCGGCGTTTCCGAACCACCGCAATAGAGCACAGCATCGTGGTCGGCGAGCAGCTGCTCGACCTTCACGTCGACGCCGATGTTGACGCCATAGTGGAAGGTAACGCCCTCGCCCTTCATCTGCTCGACGCGGCGATCGATGAAGTTCTTTTCCATCTTGAAGTCAGGGATACCGTAGCGCAGCAGGCCACCCGCCTTGCTTTCGCGTTCGTATAGATGGACCTCATGGCCTGCACGACCGAGCTGCTGGGCAGCCGCCATGCCGGCCGGGCCGGAACCGATGATCGCAACCTTTTTGCCGGTGTGAACCGTTGCCGGCTGCGGCCGGATGAAGCCGAGTTCATAGGCCTTGTCGGCAATCGCCTGCTCGACCGTCTTGATCGCAACCGGCGTGTCTTCGAGGTTCAGCGTGCAGGCTTCCTCGCAGGGCGCCGGGCAGACGCGACCGGTGAACTCCGGGAAGTTGTTGGTCGAATGCAGGTTCTGGATCGCTGCTTCCCAGTTGTTGTTGTAAACGAGATCGTTCCAGTCGGGGATCTGGTTGTGAACAGGGCAGCCGGTCGGCCCATGACAGTATGGGATGCCACAGTCCATGCAGCGCGCTGCCTGTTTCTGCACTTCCGGGTCCGACATCGGGATTGTGAATTCGCGGAAATGCCGGATGCGATCCGACGCCGGCTGATACTTCGCTACCTGCCGGTCGATTTCCAGAAACCCTGTAACCTTACCCATATTTTCGTCCCTCATCATCAGAGCCCAAGACCCAGAGGTCCCCAGTACCAGTAGGCGAGTCCCATGACCGCACCCAGGGCTATAAATTCCGTTTTCAGGTCACCGCTGAGATATGACGTCCCGGCGAAAACTGCGACGGCGAGGCACAGAGATATTAAGAGGTGGAATAGTGACCATCGATTTTTCATCAGCGTCCTTTCCGATATCTCTGCGCCCCTCGTCCGAGCAGTTATAGACCTAGCGATTCAAGAGCATTACTCCGCCGCAATTCCCATGCGGGCCCGTTCCATCTCTTCCAAGGCACGGCGGTACTCGACCGGCATGACCTTGCGGAACTTCGGACGGTAGTCGGCCCAGTTGTCCAGGATCTGCTTGGCGCGGGTGGAGCCCGTGTAGTGCAGATGGTTGGAGATCAGCTGGTAGAGCCGCTCCTCGTCGTGGCGCGTCATGTCACCCGAGACGTCGACGCGTCCCTTGTGCGCGAGGTCGCCGCCGTGATGATGCAGCTTCTCGAGCATGTCGTCCTCTTCCGGAACCGGCTCGAGCTCGACCATCGCCATGTTGCAGCGCTTGGCGAAATCGCCGGCCTCGTCGAGCACGTAGGCAACGCCACCGGACATGCCGGCCGCGAAGTTACGACCCGTCTGGCCGAGAACGACTACCACACCACCCGTCATGTATTCGCAGCCGTGGTCTCCCACGCCTTCGACGATGGCGATCGCACCCGAGTTGCGCACCGCGAAGCGCTCGCCCGCGACACCGCGGAAGTAGCACTCGCCTTCGGTCGCACCGTAGAGAACGGTGTTGCCGACGATGATCGACTCTTCCGCCACGATCTTCGAATTCTCAGGCGGACGCACGATGATCTTGCCGCCCGAAAGGCCCTTGCCGACATAGTCGTTGCCGTCACCGATCAGGTTGAAGGTGATACCGCGAGCTAGGAAGGCGCCGAACGACTGGCCGGCCGTGCCCTTGAGCGTCACGTTGATCGTGTCGTCCTTGAGGCCACGGTGATTGTAGCGCTTGGCGACTTCACCCGACAGCATCGCGCCCGCCGAACGGTCGACGTTCTTGATATCAACTTCAAAGGACACAGGCGTCTTCGAAGCAAGTGCCGGCTCGGCTTCCGCGATCAGCTTGCGATCGAGAATGTCGTCGATCGGGTGCTTCTGGCGGGTCGTCCAGTAGGTTGCTTCCTTCGGCGCCTCGACCTTGTGGAAGATGCGGCTGAAGTCGAGACCCTTGGACTTCCAGTGCGCCAGCATCTCGTCCTTCTCAAGCAGTTCCGAAGCGCCGATGATGTCATCGAACTTGGTGAAGCCGAGCGAGGCCAGAATTTCGCGCACTTCGTTGGCAACGAAGAAGAAGTAGTTGATGACGTGCTCCGGCGTGCCCTTGAAGCGCTTGCGCAGGACCGGATCCTGGGTGGCAACGCCGACAGGGCAGGTGTTCAGATGGCACTTGCGCATCATGATGCAGCCGGCGGCGATGACGGGAGCCGTTGCGAAGCCGAATTCGTCCGCACCAAGAAGCGCACCGATGATGACGTCGCGGCCGGTCTTCAGGCCACCGTCGACCTGCAGCGCGATGCGCGAACGAAGGCCGTTCAGCACCAGCGTCTGCTGCGTTTCGGCAAGGCCGATTTCCCACGGAGAACCGGCATGCTTCAGCGAGGTCAGTGGCGATGCGCCGGTGCCGCCGTCGAAGCCGGAGACCGTGATGTGGTCGGCGCGCGCCTTGGCGACACCTGCGGCAACCGTGCCGACACCGACTTCCGAGACGAGCTTGACCGAGACATCAGACGACGGGTTGACGTTCTTCAGATCGTAGATCAGCTGCGCCAGATCTTCGATCGAGTAGATGTCGTGGTGCGGCGGCGGCGAGATCAGGCCGACACCCGGCGTCGAGTGACGGGTCTTGGCGACCGTCGCATCGACCTTGTGGCCGGGCAACTGGCCGCCTTCGCCGGGCTTGGCGCCCTGCGCGACCTTGATCTGCAGCATGTCGGCGTTGACGAGATACTCGGTGGTCACACCGAAGCGTCCCGATGCGATCTGCTTGATCGCCGAGCGTTCAGGGTTCGCCGAACCATCCGGCAGCGGGAAGTAACGGTCAGACTCTTCGCCGCCCTCGCCGGTGTTGGACTTGCCGCCGATCTTGTTCATCGCGATCGCCAGCGTCGTATGCGCCTCTCTGGAGATCGAGCCGAAGGACATGGCGCCGGTTGAGAAGCGCTTGACGATCTCGACGGCAGGCTCGACTTCATCGAGCGCCACCGGCTTGCGCCCGATCTGCTCAGCGCTCTTGATCTTGAACAGGCCGCGAATGGTGTTCATGCGCAGCGCGGAATCGTTCACCATCTCGGCGAACTCGCGGTAGCGGTCCTCGGAGTTGCCGCGAACGGCGTGCTGCAGCGTGGCCACCGCATCCGGCGTCCAGGCATGGCTTTCGCCGCGCATGCGGTAAGCGTATTCGCCGCCGATATCGAGCGTCGTCGCCAGCAGCGGGTCCTTGCCGAAGGCGGAGGTATGACGGACAACGGTCTCTTCGGCGATCGCCGTGAGATCGACGCCTTCGATCATCGTCGCGGTGCCGAAGAAGTACTTGTCGACCAGCTCCTGCTGCAGGCCGATCGCATCGAAGATCTGACCGCCGCAATAGGACTGATAGGTTGAGATGCCCATCTTCGACATGACCTTGAGGATGCCCTTACCGACCGCCTTGATGTAGCGGTAGACGACTTCAGAGGCGTCCACTTCCTTCGGAAACTCGCCCTTGGCATGCATGTCGAGCAGCGTATCGAATGCGAGGTACGGGTTGATCGCTTCGGCGCCATAGCCTGCGAGCAGGCAGAAGTGATGCACTTCGCGCGGCTCGCCGGTCTCGACGACGAGGCCAACCGAGGTGCGCAGACCCTTGCGGATCAGGTGATGGTGCACGGCAGCGGTCGCGAGGAGCGCCGGGATCGCGATGCGATCCGGTCCGATCTGGCGGTCGGAGAGAACAATGATGTTGTAGCCACCCTTGACGGCCGCCTCGGCGCGCTCGCACAGACGGTCAAGCATCTCGGGCATGCCTTCGGCGCCACGCTCGACATCATAGGTGAAGTCGAGCGTCTTGGTGTCGAAGCGGTCTTCCGTGTGACCGATCGAGCGGATCTTTTCGAGATCGCCGTTGGTCAGGATCGGCTGACGCACTTCCAGGCGCTTGGCGTTCGCCATGCCGGTGTGGTCGAGAAGGTTCGGACGCGGCCCGATGAACGAAACGAGGCTCATGACGAGCTCTTCGCGGATCGGGTCGATCGGCGGGTTGGTGACCTGCGCGAAGTTCTGCTTGAAATAGGTGTAGAGCAGCTTCGATTTTTCAGACATCGCCGAGATCGGCGTGTCGGTGCCCATCGAACCGACAGCTTCCTGGCCCGTCGTCGCCATCGGCGACATCAGGATCTTGGTGTCTTCGGTCGTGTAGCCAAAAGCCTGCTGACGGTTGAGCAGCGAAACGTCGCGGCGCAGCGCGCGCGGCTCGACCGGCTTCAGGTCTTCGAGGATGAGCTGCGTGCGATCCAGCCACTGTCCATAGGGATGCTTGGTCGCAAGCTCGGTCTTCAACTCCTCATCGGAGATGATCTTGCCCTTTTCCATGTCGATCAAGAGCATCTTGCCCGGCTGCAGGCGCCACTTCTTGACGATGTCCTCTTCCGGCACCGGCAGCGTGCCGGCCTCCGACGCGAGGATGACGCGGTCGTCCTTGGTGACGAGATAGCGGGCCGGACGCAGGCCGTTTCGGTCGAGCGTCGCGCCGATCTGCTTGCCGTCGGTGAAGGCGACAGCGGCCGGACCGTCCCACGGCTCCATCAGGGCGGCGTGGTATTCGTAGAACGCCTTGCGCTCCTTCGACATCGACTGGTTGCCGGCCCAGGCTTCCGGAATCAGCATCATCACGGCATGCGCCATGGAGTAGCCGCCGCGCACGAGGAACTCGAGCGCGTTATCGAAGCAGGCCGTGTCGGACTGCCCTTCATAGGAGATAGGCCAAAGCTTGGAGATGTCGTCACCGAAGAGCGGCGAGGACACCGAAGCCTGACGCGCCGCCATCCAGTTGACGTTGGAGCGCAGCGTGTTGATTTCGCCGTTGTGGGCGACCATGCGATAAGGATGCGCCAGCTTCCAGGACGGGAAGGTATTGGTCGAGAAGCGCTGATGCACGAGGGCGACCGCGCTTTCGAAACGCGGGTCCGACAGATCCTTGTAGTAGGCGCCGACCTGGTAGGCCAGGAACATACCCTTGTAGACGATCGTCGCCGACGACAGCGATACCGGGTAGAAGTGGCTCTCCTCACCATCGAACTCGTCGTAGATGCGGTTGGAAATCACCTTCCGCAGCGTAAACAGCCGACGTTCGAATTCATCCGTCGTCGCGGCATCCTCGCCGGCGCCAATGAAGATCTGACAGTGGTGCGGTTCGGTCGCGGCAATATCGGGCGCCTTCGACAGCGACGAGTTGTCGACCGGCACGTCACGGAAGCCGAGCAGAACCTGGCCTTCCTCGGCGATGACGTCGTGCATCACCTTCTTGAAATGCTCGATCTGCTTTTCGTCGCGCGGCATGAAGATATGGCCGACGCCATATTCACCGGCCTTTGGCAGGGTGATGCCCTGCTTGGCCATTTCCTCGCGGAAGAAGCGGTCCGGGATCTGCACGAGAATACCCGCGCCATCGCCCATCAGCGGATCGGCGCCGACGGCACCACGGTGCGTCAGATTCTCGAGAATGAAGAGACCGTCCTTGACGATCTGGTGCGACTTCTGACCCTTCATATGGGCGACAAAGCCGACGCCGCAGGCATCATGCTCGTTGCGCGGATCGTAGAGGCCCTGTTTGGCTGGCAGACCGGAAGCGAATTTACGCGCATTGGCCGTCGCGCGCGTCGTTGCTGCTGCGAACTGGTCAAAACCCGTGGATGGCGTCTTCGTCATCGTCTTCCCTCCTGTCAGAGCCGTGATCTGTGAGCGGCTCTTCGTCGCGCACCGTCCCTGATCTTAGGTTCGGTGCGTGACAGCGCTGTTGCATTATCGAAGATCCGGTCGCCGGCGGTAGGCTTTCCCTGGGAAAGAGGCTTTCCCGACAAAGCAACCGTTGCGCTCCGCGCCTGCTATCGGCCTCCGTGCGGGAACCTTTGCCCGCGCTCGGTGAACTATAGCCTGAAACCCCGGAAGTGTAAGGGATTTCGGCACCTCCTCGGCCATCACGGCCAAAATAGGACAGCAACACTGCCCTAATTCATCGGTTCTATGACATGAACATTATCGCCATGCAAGAGCCCTAAATCAAAAAATCGACATGTCGCGAAACAATATTGCTCCCGCAAATCAAATGGAGACATATAATTACACGTTCTCGCATTATCTTGTTTGTTGATTGCGGCGATCAATTTTTGCGATGAGTAGCGCCCTAGCGGCTTGATCCAGCGGCACATTGGATTAATGTCCCCCTCCGAACCCGCCCCACCCGCATTTTTCCAGGTTTTCTCTCATGTTCTTTGCTTCCGACAATTGGGCCGGTGCCCATCGATCCATCGCCGAACGGCTGCTCCAGGAATCCACAGGATTTGCAGCCGCCTATGGCACCAGCGAGCTCGACCAGCGCGTCGAAGCGCGCTTTGCCGAAATTTTCGAGCGCGAAGTCTCGGTGTTCTTCGTCGCCACAGGCACGGCCGCGAATTCCCTGTCGCTTGCCAGCGTTCAGCGCCCGGGCGGAATCACCTTCTGCCATTCCGAAGCCCATGTGATTGAAGACGAATGCGGCGCGCCGGATTTCTTCAGCAGTGCTCGCCTGGTGGCGGTGCCGGGTGAAGCCGGCAAGATCGATCCCGACAAGCTCGCAAAGAAAATTGCGGGCTTTCCCGCAGATGCCGTCCACCACGGCCGCGCCACAGCCGTCACGATCACCCAGGCAACCGAGATCGGCACCGTTTACTCGCTCTCCGAAATCGACGCGATTTCCGCGATTGCCAAGCAGAGCAACCTGCCGCTCCATATGGATGGTGCCCGCTTTGCAAACGCGCTGGTCGCCCTCGGCGCAACTCCGGCGGAAATGACCTGGAAACGCGGCGTCGACATTCTCTCCTTCGGCGGCACGAAGAATGGGTGCTGGTGCGCCGAGGCGATCGTCTTCTTCAACCCCGAGCAGGCGAAGGAAATGCCTTTCATCCGCAAGCGGGCCGCGCAGCTCTTCTCCAAGTCGCGCTTCATCGCGGCCCAGTTCGATGGCTACTTCGAGAACAATCTCTGGCTCGATCTCGCCGGCCACTCGAACGGCATGGCAGACCGCTTGCGCGCCGGCATCAGCGGCAGCAACAGTGCGCGCCTGGCATGGGCGACGACCTCCAACGAAGTCTTCGCGGTCATTCCAAGAAGTGCTGCCAAGGTTGCCGAAGAACGCGGCGCGAAGTTCTACGAATGGCCGGTGCCGACCGCCACGCCCGAGCTCGTCGGCAGCGAGGAAACGCTGATCCGCCTCGTCACAAGCTTTGCGACGACGGAAGCGGATGTCGATGGTTTCCTGAGCTGCCTGGTCGCCTGACGCTAGTTCTGATGCCCGAGGACGGCGGATTGCGGGGCACCGCTATCCGTCGTTTTCGCATCGTGGCCAGCCACGATAATCAGCATCACACAGGCAACCAGCCCGGATACGAAGAGTATTCCATACGTCATCGGTCCGTTCTCCTTGCCCCGAACGTCGACCATAAGGCAGCGCTAAACTAGGCCTCGAATCTGACCAGATACCTAAGTTAATGGGTTGATGGTCCCTTAAAATGCCATGCGCTGGCTTAACCATTCGCTAGCCAGAACGTTCCCGAACTCTAGAACGGACTTGCCCCCGCGTTGGAGCGTAGGTTGCGCACCTTGGCAAGAATGTCTTCCGACAGGGCGGAAACCAGCGCCTGGTCCGCCCCCTTGCGCGGCACCAGCACGAACTCGACATCCTCGAGCACCGGCAGTTTTCCCTTGCCGATCTCCTTCAGCCCCGACGGCGCCATGCTGCGCGGCTGCACCAGAACCCCCATCCCGGCGCGGGCGGCAGCCGTCAATCCGCTGAGGCTGCCGCAGGTGCAGACGATGCGCCAGGCGATCTGGCTGCGCCCCAACGCTTCCAGCGCAATGCTGCGCGTGACGCTCGGCGGTGGAAAGGCGATCAGCGGCAGCGGCCCGCCGCCGAGAATGTGTTCGGGATCGCGGGCCAGCCAGACCAGCGGCTCGCGGTAGACCAGCCGCCCACGGGCGTCGCCCAACCGACGCTTTGCCAGCACGAGATCGATTTCGCCGTTGTCCTGCATTTCATAGAGTGTGCCGGACAGGGCAACCGTCAGCTCCAGGTCGACCGAGGGATGCGAGCGGACGAAATCTTCGAGTACGGCGGGCAGCTGGCTTGTCACGAAATCCTCCGAGACACCAAGGCGCAGGTTGCCGCGAAGGCTGTGGCCCTTGAACAGCGACTGCACCTGCCCTTCGATCGACAGCATGGCGCGGGCGTGAGACAGCAAGGCCTCGCCGTCCGTCGTCAGCACGACTTTGTGCGTGTCGCGTGCCAGGAGCCGGCGCCCGATCGCCGTCTCCAGCCGCTGGATATGCTGACTGACCGTGGATTGCCCCAGCCCCAGCCTTTCCGCCGCAAGCGTAAAGCTGCCCATCTGTTCGACGGCGACGAAACTGCGCAGCTGCGTGAGATCGAGCATATCAAATCCAGATACGTGATAACTGTTATTCCTTGCATCCTGTATCATAATGGAAGAAACAAGATCGATCTACCTTCTTGATGAGACATGCCATGCGCCGCTTCATGCCCGATACCTTCACGATCCTGCTTGTCTGCACGGTCATCCTGGCTTCGCTGCTGCCTGCCAGCGGCACGTTCGCCGATTATTTCGGGATTGCCACGGACCTTGCGATCGCACTGCTCTTCTTCCTGCATGGCGCGCGCCTGTCGCGTGATGTCGTGATCGCCGGCCTGCTGCACTGGCGCCTGCATCTGGCGATCCTGCTGACGACCTTCGGCCTTTTCCCACTGCTGGGCGTCGGGCTGGGCTTCCTGCCGGAATCGATCCTGCCGCATCCGCTCTATCTCGGCATCCTCTTTCTCTGCGTCCTACCCTCCACGGTGCAGTCCTCGATTGCCTTTACCTCGATGGCAGGCGGCAACGTCCCGGCGGCGATCTGCTCGGCCTCCGCTTCCAACATTTTCGGGATGTTCCTGACGCCCCTGCTTGTCGGCCTGCTGTTTTCCGTCGGCGGCCATGGCGGCTTTTCCTGGGATGCCCTGCAACAGATCCTCGTGCAGCTGCTCCTGCCCTTCATCGTCGGCCAGCTCCTGCAGCCCTGGATCGGCAACTGGATCCGCGCCAAGAAGAAGCTGCTGATGCCGGTCGACCGCGGCTCGATCCTGATGGTCGTCTACCTCGCCTTCAGCAAGGCCGTCGTCGAAGGGCTCTGGCATACTTTCTCGATCGAAGACATTGCCGTCGTCATCGTTGCAGACATGGCGCTTCTCGCCCTTGTGCTTTGCGTCACGATGTTCGGCAGCCGCTGGCTCGGCTTCAACAAGGCCGACGAGATCACCATCACCTTCTGCGGCTCGAAGAAGAGCCTCGCGAGCGGTGTGCCGATGGCCAACGTCATCTTCGCCGGCCAATCGATCGGCGCGATCGTCCTGCCGCTGATGCTCTTCCACCAGATCCAGCTGATGGTCTGCGCCGTCATCGCCCAGAAATATGCGGCAGCGGCCGCCCACCGGATAACCCAGGAAGAAGCCGAAGAGGCAACAAGCCCGGCCTGATCCCAAACGAACTTGATCCCAAACGAAAACGGCGCCCCGATAGGAGCGCCGTCTTTGTTTGTCCGGGAGGACGGATTAGTTTGTGACGTGGGCCTCGATCGCCTTGGGCGCATTCACCGGCTCGGCTGCGATCGCGATTTTGCGCGGCTTCATGGCTTCCGGAATGCTGCGCAGAAGGTCGATATGCAGCAGGCCGTTCTTCAGCGAAGCGGCAGTGACCTCAACATGGTCGGCAAGCTGGAAGCGGCGCTCGAAGGCGCGCTTGGCGATGCCGCGATAAAGGAACTCGCTGCCATCTGCTTTTTCTTCGCTCTTTTCACCTTTCACGGTGAGAGCGTGGGCCTGTGCTTCGATGGAGATTTCGGTTTCATCGAAACCGGCGACCGCCATGGTGATGCGGTAGGTGTTCTCACCGGTGCGCTCGATATTGTAGGGCGGATAGGTCTGGCCCTGGTCCGGCTGACCGAGACTGTCGAGCATGGTGAAAAGCCGGTCGAAACCGACGGTCGAACGATAAAGGGGAGAAAAGTCTACGTGACGCATGATGTCCTCCTGAGGAAGCGACGTGTTGCGATGATGTGCCCTGAAACCCCATGTTCGGCAGCTTCGGGACGGTTCCGCGGACCCTATTGGCGTCCGCAGAAATGAGATGGGGATGGCTTTTGCGCAGTTCAAGCCCTTTGTTGCCGGCAATCACGCGCATGGGCTGAACGGCATCTGAACGGCTGGTTCGGCATCGGTTCAGCCGTCCGCGGGTAGCTTTTGCGGCGTCGGGTTGACACTGGCCCGATGGCCGAGGGCTACCGTCCCTTCGTCTTCGGTCAATCTGCGGCCGGCATGCGGAGCCTTCTGGAAGCTCCACATGTCGGCCTCTTTTTCAGGGAAACCGACAACCCAAAATTGGAAGTTTCGCAGCGCGACACAACAACCGTGGCGACACCGGAACACCGGGCGCGAGACTCGTTATGCGAGTGATCGGCGAGCAACACACAAGCATGAAAGCTATGCGTTTGAATTTCTTTCCAATGTGATGTAAAAGATCATCACTTGATTGGTAAGGGCTGTACCCAATCAGATAGGAGGCATTGGGCATTGAGGGCGAAAAAAGCGTGGGGCACATCCTTTTCCGGGATTCTTCTGGTCGGGCTCGCCGCGACTGGCTGCACGAGCGCGCCGAATCAATCGGTGCCGGTGGCGGCAAATGCCGCCAAGCCGATCGCGGCGAAAAAAGTCACCTATAACTATACGTCCGAGGACCGCTCATGCCTGAAGCGGGCGATGTATTTCGAATCCCAGCATTCCGATCACGAAGGCTACATGGCGGTCGGAACGGTCGTGATGAACCGGCTGACATCGGGCGCCTATTCTGATTCGATTTGCGGCGTCGTCGCTCAGAAGAAACAGTTCGCGCCCGGCGTGATGACCCGCACCGTCGAACCGGCAGCCGAACCCGACCTCGACCTTGCAGCCGATTCGATCCTGCATGGGGAACGCAACCCCGAGGTCAAGGAAGCGATGTTCTTCCATACCGACGGCCTCAAATTCCCCTATGGCAACATGCACTATGTGACCGTGGCCGGCGGCAACGCTTTCTATGAAAAGCGTGGGGCCGATGGTGAGCTGCAGACCCCGGCGCCGCTTCCGGCCTACGAAGTCGCGATGAACTACGCATCGGAACATGCCACTGCCGCACCGTTCGAGTTGCTGATCCCTGCGGCTGTTCCGGTTCCAACACCGATGCCAATGCCAAGCGCCATCATGGATACCGGCGACACGAGTGATACCGGCAATACCGGCTTTGAACCGCCTCCCACCATGGTGGTACCGATGCCGCGCCCCGCCTTCGACAGCGCCAGCCTGCGTGGCGGCCTCGATCAGGTCGGCGGCTGAGAAGGGACAAGGCGTGTGCGCGACCGATAGGTTGCGCGACGCATTTTTCTTTGATTTGACAGCGTGATCGCCTATCCGCTTTACTCGATATCCGAATCCGCTTGAAGGTCACGATCGAGCTGCCATGGACCAGGTCCTTTTTTCCACACCCGGAAATCCGGTTCCCGAGAACCGCACGGAAGGCTTCTTCGAAACCCACGACGGCCTGCGGCTGCGCTATGCGGTCTTCCGCTCCAGCGCCCCCGTCGCAAAGGGCACGGTCGTGCTCGTGCATGGCCGCAACGAGTTCATCGAAAAATACTACGAGACGATCCGGGATCTCACGGACAAAGGCCTCTGGGTCGCGACCTTTGACCTACGTGGCCAGGGCGCATCCGATCGTCTGCTGAAAAAGCGCCAGCATGGCCACGTCCGTCGCTTCATCGATTACGAACACGACCTCGATACCTTTCTCGAGAAGATCGTGCTGCCGGATACACGGCTGCCTTTCTACCTGCTCGCCCATTCCACCGGCGCGCTGATTGCCTTGTCCGCCGCCCCCTATCTCGCAACGCGTATCGAACGCATGGTGCTGACGGCGCCCTTTATCGGGCTGTCGGGCCAGGCCGCGTCGGCCGGCACCATCCGTCGCCTTGCAGGCGCCGCCTGCTCGCTCGGCCTCGGGACCTTTCCGCTTGCCCGCAAGCTGAAGGAGCCGCCCTTCAGGGATAACCCACTGACCTCCGACGAAGTCCGGTTCGAGCGCAATCGCGCCATCGCAACGGAACATCCCGAACTGGCTCTCGGGCCGCCGACCGCGCGCTGGCTGCACGAATCGTTCCACACGATCGCGCGTGTCACCTCACCGAACCATCTCTTCTCGATCACTATCCCGACGGTCGTCATCGCGCCGACGCGCGACGCCATCGTGCCGTATATCGCCCAGGAGCGGCTGTCCCGCTACTTCCGCGCCGGACAGCTGGTGCCGATCAACGGCTCACGACACGAGGTTCTCCAGGAGCGGGACGTTTACCGCAATGCTGCGCTTGCGGCCTTCCACGCCTTCATCCCGGGCAGCGATGCCGAGGCGGAGGGCGACGTGGAAGCCTTCGGCACCTGAGCTGAGCTCTTCCGCCTATGCGGTCTTTGCAAACCGTGTGCGCTCCGCCGTATCACGCTCGTCGCCGACCTTGAACTGGCCGATCAGTTCGAAGAGTACTTCGGCTTCCGCCGCAAGCTTCCGGCTCGCCGCCGCCGTCTGCTCGACCATCACGGCGTTGCGCTGTGTGTCCTGATCCATCGAGATCACCGCGGCATTGATCTGGCCAAGGCTGGACGACTGCTCCTTGGCGGCTTCGACGATGCCCGAGACGTTGTCGTGAACCTGCAGCACCTGCCCTGCGATCGCCTCCAGCGCCGAACCGGTCTTGGCGACCAGCGCCACGCCCTGGCGAACTGAGCTCTCCGACGTGCTGATCAGCGTCTTGATCTCCCGTGCGGCCGTCGCCGAACGCTGCGCCAGCTCCCGGACCTCGTGTGCCACGACGGCAAAGCCCTTGCCTGCCTCGCCCGCCCTTGCCGCTTCCACGCCCGCGTTCAGCGCCAGCAGGTTGGTCTGGAAGGCGATATCGTCGATCACGCTCACGATGCCGGCGATCTCGCCGGACGATTTCTCGATCCTGGCCATGGCCTCGATGGTTTCGCCGACGACATCCGAGGAATCGCGGGCACTCTGCGTCGTGTCTTCGACAAGCTTGCCGGCGTCACCGGCCTGGCGGGCTGAAGCCGCTACCGTGGCCGAAATCTCCGTGACGGCAGATGCGGTCTCCTCGACGGACGCCGCCTGCGTTTCGGTGCGCCTTGCCAGATCGTCGGACGCCGCGCGGATTTCCCGGCTGCTTGACGCAATCATCGTCGCATTGCGGGCAATGGCGCTGATGGCGGTGCGAAGCCGGGCGACGGAAGCGTTGTAATCGGTCCGCAGCTTGTCGAGCGCGGCGATGAACGGCCGCTCGATCGTCTGCTCGAGATCGCCCTCGGCCATCGCCTGCAAGCCCTGCCCGAGCTCGTTGACCGCGCGCACCCGCTCCGTCACGTCGCTCGCGAACTTGACGACCTTGAAGACCTTGCCGTTCATGTCGAAAATCGGATTGTAGGAGGCCTGGATGAACACCTTCTTCCCGCCCTTGCCGATCCGCATGAACTCATCGGCGGCAAATCGGCCCTCGCTGAGGTTCTTCCAGAAATCCTTGTAGGCGGCCCCGGCCGCGTAGACCGGATCGCAGAACATCGAATGATGCCTGCCCCGGATCTCCTCGAGACGGTAGCCAAGCGTCTGCAGGAAATTCTCGTTGGCGGTCAGGATGTGACCGTCCGGCGTAAACTCGATGGTTGCCTGCGCGCGCGACAGCGCGTCGAGCTTGCCCGCATCCTCCGCACTCTTCAGCTTTGCCGCCGTGATGTCGGTTGCGAACTTCACGACCTTGAACGGCGCACCCGAGGCGTTGAACACGGGATTGTAGGACGCCTCGATCCACACTTCCCGGCCGCCCTTGCCGACACGCTTGTATTGCCGGCGGTCGAAGTGGCCCTTTGCGAGCCGCGCCCAGAACTCCCGATATTCCTGGCTGTCTGCCTCGGCCGGATCGACGAACATGCGGTGATGCTGGCCGACGATCTCAGCCAGCCTGTACCCCATCGCCGCACAGAAGTTCTCGTTGGCGGTCAGGATCCTGCCGGTCAGATCGAATTCGATCACCGCCTGGGATTTATGGATCGCATCAAGAATGGCCCGGGCATTGGCGCCCGCGGTTCGGGGAAAAAGCTGCATCTCAAATCGCCTTGAATATAAAGAAAGCGACAGGCGACGGCCGCCATGCCGCTAAATTTCAGGGGCATGTTTTGCAGTGAAACGTTTCAGTCTTGTTAATAATCGCCGAAATGGCGCCCCGAATCTTTCACAAGCCCCGATATCGCAAGGGATTCGCTGTCATAACGAAAGAAAATGGCTGCTTCAGCGCCTAAGAATGGCGACCGCCTGCTCGTAAACGGCGCGACTGCCGGCCGCGATGATCGACCCGCCGTTCTCCGGTCGTCCGCCGTCCCAGGTCGTAATGATACCGCCGGCATTCTCGATCACCGGGATGATGCCGCCGACATCGTAAGGCTTCAGATTGTTCTCGATAACGAGATCGACATGCCCGGCCGCAAGCAGCGCATAGGCGTAGCAATCGGTGCCATAGCGGAAAAGCCGTACCTGGCTTTCGATCTCGCGGTACTGCTCCATCTCTTCACCGACAAAGAGATGGGGTGAGGTGGTGAACAGGATGGCGTTTGAGAGCGCACTGCAATCACGCACCGCGAGCCGCCGCTCGCCTTCCGGCCCGGCATAGACCGATCCGTTCTGGTCGGCAAAATAGCGCTCGCCAGTGAATGGCTGCTCGATCATCCCCATGACGGCCCGGCCGTTGCGCTGGAGGCCGATCAGGGTTCCCCAGACGGGCACGCCGGAAATGAAGGCGCGCGTCCCGTCGATCGGATCGATGACCCACACATACTCGCGATCGAGCCCGACATTGCCGTGCTCTTCGCCAAGGATACCATGATCCGGGAAATGCTCCTCGATCAGCGCGCGAATGGCGATCTCGGCTGCCCTGTCCCCCTCCGTCACCGGATCAAAGCCGCTGGACAGCTTGTTGGTCACGTCGAGGCCGGAGCGAAAGCGCGGCAGCGTCTCGGCCTTGGCGGCTTCCGCCAGGCGGTTGAAGAACGAGCGATCAGGGAGCATGGCAAAATCCGTTCGGATGGCGGGAATTGGCGTTTTTCATAGCGGAAATGCTGCTAGATGCAAACGAGGGGAGCAATTTTTAGCCGACTGCCCAATATTTGTGCGTCGCAATATAATGATTGACAATTGTGCAATGCAGCAGTAATGTCTTCATACAGTCTTCTGACTGTAAATACCCTCCTTGGGTGTTTCCTCCCTAGACTTGGACCGCCGCAAGGCGGTCTTTTTTTGAGGACTTCGGAGGCTGCTACTCGGCCGCAAACGCGGTGGTGAGAGAGAATTTCGCGACATAATCGGCCATCTGCCGCATGAACGATGTGATGGCCGCAGCCACGTTCGCAAAATCGGCGCGCTTCTCGAGCGTTACCTCGTCCACGTAGATCGACCGATTGACCTCGATCTGCAGCGCATGCAGGCCCCGCGCCGGGCGGCCGTAATGCTCGGTGATGAAGCCGCCCGCATAGGGCTTGTTGCGGATCGCCGTAAAGCCCATCTCCTCGAAGATGCCGACTGCCGTACGCGAAAGCTCGGCCGACGCGCTGGTGCCGTATCGATCGCCGATGATGAAATCCGGACGGGCATGGGAGCCGGCGACCCGGATATTGCCAGGCATGGAATGGCAATCGATCAGCACACCGAAGCCGAACTGGACGTGCGTGCGCGCGATCAGCCGGCGCAACGCGGCGTGATAGGGCTTGTAGACACTCTCGATGCGCTCGAGACCTTCCCGCACCGGCAGACGCCGCGCGTAGATTTCCATGTTTTCCGCAACGATGCGCGGAATGGTGCCGAGGCCGCCCGCAACCCGCAGCGAATTGACATTGGCGTAGGGCGGAAGCAGCCCGTCGAACATGCGCGGGTCCAGTTCATATGGCTCGCGGTTCACGTCGAGATAGGCGCGGGGGAAGTTGGCCAGCAGAAGCGGCGCACCAAGCGCGCTCGCCGCCCCGAACAGCTCGTCCACATAATGATCTTCCGAACGGCGGATCGAAATGCCTTCGAGCCGCGACTGGGCGATAAATTCCGGTGGATAAATGCGACCGCTGTGAGGGGAGTTGAAGACGAAGGGAATGCTATGCGACACGGGCTCCCGGATCTCAAAAAGCTCGTATACGGGGATTTCGTGCACCGTTTTCCCTCTTAACCATGCCAGAAGGCCATTTCTTCGCCCATGTTGCCAGTTGCCGCGCGCCAAGTCCATACTATCTCATGGGGATGACGCTTGGAGCAGCCAGTTCACCGGTTGTTTACTGGCTGCACACTAGTGTAAATGACCTAGCCCCACGCATAAATTCCACTGATTAGCGGTCTGGATAATGACTCAGAAGATACTTCTTGCAGAAGACGACAATGATATGCGCCGCTTCCTTGTGAAGGCGCTCGAAAAGGCAGGCTACAAGGTCCTGTCCTACGACAACGGCGCCAGCGCCTATGACCGGCTTCGCGAGGAACCCTTCTCCCTTCTGCTGACCGATATCGTCATGCCCGAAATGGACGGCATCGAGCTTGCGCGTCGCGCGACCGAACTCGATCCGGACCTCAAGGTCATGTTCATCACCGGCTTTGCAGCCGTCGCATTGAACCCTGATTCGAAGGCTCCGAAGGATGCGAAGGTCCTTTCCAAGCCTTTCCACCTCCGCGACCTCGTCGACGAGGTCAACAAAATGCTTGCCGCATAGGCGTTCGCGCGGCGCGTGTCACAAATCTGAAAAAGGCCTATTGACGGCCAAATAGGTTTGTGGTCTATGCGCCGACATCGGATGGGCGTGTAGCTCAGCGGGAGAGCACTACGTTGACATCGTAGGGGTCACAGGTTCAATCCCTGTCACGCCCACCATCCGGTTCCTTCAATAAGTCAATGACTTAACGAAACCATCTCAACTCCCAAAAATCTGTTGAACTCGTCATCGCGGTCTCGCGGTGAGGCTATGATCCGCCTCCCCTGTCCTTCTCGGAGCAGTTGGCGGAGAATCCTGCACAAGCCTGCCACAAGCCTGTTTGGCTAACCGGAAGTCCAAGATGGGAGTCCGGGCGTGACGGAAGGCAATCAGGCAGACAATAAGCACCCCTACAGCAATCTGGAGGATCGCTTCCTCTGGAAGAAGGCGGTAGGCGAACGGAGCCCCTTTTCGTTGGAAGGGCTCTACCGCAAGAAATTCCAGGTTTCTCCGGAAGCGCGAATCGCGACGGCGGGCAGCTGCTTTGCCCAGCACATCGCAAGGCACCTGAAGAACAGCGGCTTCAATTTCCGCGATTTCGAGCCGGCCCCGCCGCTGTTTCCGCCGGCGCTGAGCCAGAGCTTCAACTACGGCGTCTATTCCGCGCGCTACTGCAACATCTATACAGCGCGGCAGCTGCTGCAGACCTTCGATCGGGCATTCGGGGAGTTCCTGCCTGTGGACAACGCCTGGACGAAAGGCAGCGGCTTTGCCGACCCCTTCCGTCCCGTTCTCGAGCCGGAGCCCTTTGCCAGTGTTGAAGAACTCAAGCGCAGCCGACAGTCGCACTTTGCCGCGGTTCAGGACCTCATCGTCAACACCGACGTGCTGATCTTCACGCTCGGGCTGACGGAGGCCTGGGTGTCGAAGGCCGATGGTGCCGTCTTCCCGCTCTGCCCCGGCACCGTGGCAGGCGCCTTTGACGAGAACGCCTACGAGTTCAAGAATTTCACCTACTTCGAAATTTTCGAAGATCTGATCGCCTTTCTCGGCAAGGTCCGGCAGATCAATCCCGACATGCACTTCATCCTGACCGTTTCCCCGGTCCCTTTGACGGCGACGAAGTCGGGAGAGCATGTGCTGGCGGCAACGACCTATTCCAAGTCCGTCCTGCGGGCGGTCGCCGGCCATATCGCCTCGGAAATCGAATTCGTCGATTATTTCCCCTCCTACGAGATCATCGCGGCCGCGCCGATGCGCGGCATGTTCTATGATCCGAACATGCGCACCGTAAACGCGGCGGGCGTCGACTACGTCATGTCTCATTTCTTCGCCGAACATGCACCGCCAGCCGGCAAGGCCAGCCCAGCGAGTCTCGCTGCACGACCGGACGCTGGCGCGATGGAAGCGGTCTGCGAGGAAATGCTCTTGGCTCAGGGGATCTGACATGCTGGTAATCGTCGGCGACTCCCACATCAGCGCAATGCGCGACGCGTTCCTGCAGCGCCAGGACGCTAACGAATTCCGAAGCAATCGCGGCGATATCCGCATCGCTCAACTCGGCTACGGATATCATTTTCTCGAACCGTTCTTCGAAGTGCGCGACGACGGCGTCGGCTTCACGCAGGACACCGCCAGAGCCGTGTTCACGCGACTGAACTTCGATGGGGCGCCGGTGATTGAGCCGAACGACAGTCGCAGCTTCGTCTTCGTCTTCGGCCTTTATCCGAGCCTCGGCTTCAATCAGAAATACTGGAAGACGCATACAGCCGCGATCTGGGCAGAAGACCGGCAGTTCGTCTCGCAGGCCGCCTTCGACGCAATCATCGACGACCTGACGCGCCAACCCATGGCATTCTTCGAGGAACTGTTGTCGATGGACGTGCGCTTCTCCGTCGCCTCCTGCTGCCCCGTGCCGGCGAGCTACAAGACCGGCGCCGACGATCCGTTCGAGGAGCACGAGATCAGCTTCATCTACGATCGGTTTCGCGATCGGGTCTGCGCCAAGCTGGATGCGCTCGGCATTGCCTATCATCTTCCCCCAAGGGAGATTTACGACGAGCATGGCGCCATGCGCGACGAATTTGCACTATCTCCGGGCGACTATCATGCCAACGCCGACTATGGTCGGCTGATGCTGGCGAAAATCCTGCGAGAGATCGATGACACGGTTGCGCCGGCTGATGACGCGACCAATTTCGAACACAGAAGAATGCGATTGGGCTGACGATCGGGATGCCCGCCCCGCATTCCGCCTGAAGGTTCGACCACGAGGTAAAGACATGAAACTGGTAACTTTTGTCGCCGCTTCACTGTGTGCGGCAACCCTTGCTTCGGCCGCTGGCGCCGCCTCCCCGCAGAATTTCCCGGGCGCGCCTGGCGCTCTGACACTTGCGGGCAAGTGCGCAAAGCTGGTGGTCGGCAAGCTGGATGCGACGAAAGGCT
This sequence comes from Rhizobium sp. AC44/96, assembly GCF_001692185.1. Taxonomy (NCBI): domain Bacteria; kingdom Pseudomonadati; phylum Pseudomonadota; class Alphaproteobacteria; order Hyphomicrobiales; family Rhizobiaceae; genus Rhizobium; species Rhizobium sp. AC44/96. The sequence goes on along the minus strand of NZ_LXKO01000043.1, from coordinate 199,263 downwards.
GCCAGGGCGAACTCGCAAGCGTCACTCTCGTCAACGGCCAGGTGACGTTGATCTTCACCTCGGGCGGCAAGATGCTCGGCTTCCAGGGCGATGGTACGCAGATCAAGCCCGGCTCCGCCGGCAATGTGACACTGCCGCTCAACCTGATCGTCACCGGCGTCGGCCAGAAGATGACCGGTCAGGTAAAGGTGACCGGCAGCTGCACGCTCGGCAACCCCTACAACGGCAAGCCGATCGCCATCGAATGCTCGGCCAAGAGCACGGATACCGCCTTCACGGGCAGCTTCAAGACAAGCGGCAAGGCACCAAAACAGAAGTAGGCCTTAGGAGCGCTAGGCGCACCAAGCGCCGCTGCCGGGCTTGCGCGCAAGCCCTTCATCGACGAGCTGTCCGCCGATCGATCTGCCGTCGCGCGAGATGACGCGCGGCGCACCTGCCTTGCTCGGCTGTCCGGCCGGGTTCATCGCAAAAGTTCCGGCATTCAACAGGGTCAGCAACCGAAGCTTGGCGGCAAAGCCCACCCGTCTTTCGCCGTCGCAGCGCGCCGTGTCGATACCGGGGCTGATGATGTCCGCGATGACGATCTTCTCGCCCTTGTACCAAAAGGTGCTGCCGTCGGCGACGCAGTTGATGTGCTCGCCCTGTCCGCAATAGCCGAACGCAGCCTTGGCGGCCTGCGTCTGCGCGGGCGAGACCGAAACCGGCACTGCCTTTTCGGGCACGCTTGGCGCCTTTGCCGGAATCGGCACGGCTTCCGGAGGAACGACACGCGATACCAAAGCGATCGACGCCGTTTCCCTTGGACCGGCGTTGCGTGCCGGCTCGACCGGCGTCACCGGACGAGTGCGCGCGACCGGCTGCGTCGCCGTATGGGCGACGAGTATCGGCTTCACGCTCTTCCAGTTGTCATAGGTCGCGATGCCTCCGACGGCGAGCACACCGATGATGGCCCAGGGCAGCGCGCTGCTGTTGCTGCTTCCCCTGCCCTTTGATCGTGTCGATGATTTGCGGCGGCGTGTCGCTGTCTTGGCCATATATCCGAATCCTGTGAGCATCGGATTATCGCTGGCCAATCCTTTCCGAAAGGTTGGCGAAGCAGCCCGTCAACATGAAGTTTATGCGACCATCCCCGAACAACCACAATCAGTTGATACGCGGGCGGGAAGCGATCATTGTTGCCTAGCTCTGGCAACGAAGGCGACGAGACTTTATATGGGAGCCGGCGGTCAATCTGCTTTGAAGATGCGAGTATGAAACTCAGAGTTTTTGCATTTCTGAAATGGCCCGTGTGGCTGGTATGCGCGGCGGTGGTCCTGACCCTTGCGCATGCGGGCATCGCGCAGCTCTCCGGCAATTTCCACGAAGTCATTCCCGGCGAACTCTATCGTTCGGCCCAGCCGACCGGCGCCGACATCAATGCCTACTCGAAAACATATGGAATCAAGACCATCCTGAACCTTCGCGACGAGAAGCGGACGGGCTGGTACCGAGAAGAAGCACAGGCTGCGGCCCGCAACGGCATCACGCTGATCGATTTTCCGATCTCCTCGTCGAAGGAGCTGCCGCGCGACGAGGCCAAACGCCTCGCGAAGCTGATGGCGGATGCACCGAAGCCGCTTCTCATCCATTGCGAGCACGGCGCCAATCGCACCGGGCTTGCCTCGGCGATCTATGTCGGGGCGGTTAACAAGGGAAGCGAGGCCTTCGCCGAGTTCCAGCTCAGCCCCTATTTCGGCCACTTCGCCATCCCCGGCGTTGGCCGCTATGAAATGTACCGCTCGTGGGACGACTACGAGGAAACGATCGGCTTCTGAGCTGATCCTCTCTAGCCGCAGGTGGATTGCGCCCGCCGATCACCGGCACTTTGTCCAGCATCGGCATTCCAAGGCGGGTTCAGTGACGTCGCCATTTCGACCCATTCCAGATCGTCGGGCGCCTGGCTGCCCTGGCGAAGCGCCTGCCATTCAATCTCATGCTTCACATGGATGTCGTGCGGCACGAATGTCTTGTTCATATCGTCTCCTGGCTGGAATTGCGGTTTAGCGACTGGGCTTTGAAACCGTCGCCTCGTCGTCCTTCACGGCTGGCTCCGGTCCGCCCTTCGAAAGGTCCGCGCCGCTGACGTGGGCGGGCACATGCACATCGTGCAGGACATCAGGTGCCAGCGTCAGGTCGACATGATGCGGCGGCATGACCTGCGCCTTCTTCATGCGGTTGGGCCGTGCCCGTTTCATTCGCTCGGACGTATCAGGGCGTTTGCCTGGAATGTGCGGGGAATTATGCATGATGCGCCTCCTCGGCTGCAGGCTCGCAGCCTTCTCATTGCTCAACCAGTTGCAAACGGCCGAACCGCCGCGATGGTTCCGAAGAAAAGCGCACGCCGCTACACCGGCGACCTTGACTGGCGCGCAAGGATGACTACCTTCGCAATATCCCGCAGCCTCAGACATCGGCTGAAGGGACAACCTGGTGCCGGGCCCCTCTGGCGAGAGTTTTTACGGCGCTCTCGTGATGTCGGTACCGCCTGCAAATAAGCCGGCGGATTTTCATTCGATGAAAAAGCACACCATGCCTTGCGCGCATGCCCGTTGTGGTATGTCGCGTTCCTTCCACGTATCCTCTCTGAACAACACCGTTTCTGGCCGCGAGGTGCGGTCATGAATAAAACCTCCCAAAAATCGGCGCTCAGCTATTTCACCTGGGCGTTCATCGTTACCGCTGTCGGCCTCATCCTGGGTGCCGCACTTGGCTGGCAAACCACGGGCACCATTGGCGGCATGGCGACCGTCTTCTTTATCTGTACGGTCCTTGCCGTGCTCGAGATCTCGCTCTCCTTCGACAACGCCATCGTCAACGCCAACAAGCTCAAGGAAATGACGCCGGAATGGCAGCACCGGTTCCTCACCTGGGGCATCGTGATCGCCGTCTTCGGCATGCGTATCGTCTTCCCGCTGGCGATCGTCGCCATCGCGGCGCAGATCGGGCCGTGGGAAGCGCTGGTCCTGGCTGCCCGCGAGCCTGCCGAATACGCCCGCATCATGAACGACGCGCATCTGCCGATCGCGGCCTTCGGCGGTACCTTCCTGATGATGGTCGGCCTCAACTACTTCTTCAACCACGAGAAGGACGTGCACTGGATCGCCGGCCTCGAGAAGCTGATGGCGCGCTCCGCCACCATCAAGGGCATCGAAATCGCCTTTGTCCTGGCGCTCGTGCTCGTCTTCTCGTCCTTCCTGGGTGAGGAGGAAGCCAGTACCTTCGTTCATTGCGCGATCTACGGTCTTCTGACCTTCCTCGCGGTCGAAGTGGTTGGCGGTCTGCTCGACGCCTCGCAGCAGACGATGAGCGCTGCCGCCAAGGGTGGCCTCGGCGCCTTCATCTACCTCGAGGTGCTGGATGCCAGCTTCTCCTTCGACGGCGTCATCGGCGCCTTCGCGCTGACGCAGAACCTCTTCGTCATCGCCATCGGACTGGGCATCGGCGCCATGTACGTGCGCTCCATGACGATCATGCTGGTGGAAAAGGGAACGCTTGCCGAATACCGCTATCTCGAGCACGGCGCCTTCTACGCCATCCTGATCCTCTCGGTGATCATGTATGTGCAGACGATGGTCCACATTCCCGAGGTCATCACCGGTCTCGGCGGTGCGACGCTGATCGGCATCTCGCTCTGGTCATCCATCCGCCACAACAGGAAGGAACAGGCCGAGGAAGATGCTCAGGTGAGCAAGGGCGAACAGGTCGAGGCCTGATCATCCCATCGGCCGCAGCCCGCGCTGCGGCCCGTCCTGACAAAAATAAAGCCCGCGACCATCCGGTTGCGGGCTATTTCATACCTGGCGACCTGCAGCCGCCCGATGCATCGAAGCTATTAGTGGTTGATTCTGCCGAACATGCTCGGATCGATGCCGAGTTCGCGCAGATCGCGGGACTTCGGGCGACGCCCGGATTCGATGGTCGCGCTCACCGCATTGGCAGCACCGATCATCGCAAAGGCGCGGCCAAGGAAGCCATCACGAATGGACTGACGGAAGGACATTTTCTTCTCTCTTGCTTTATAATTGACCGCTTACATATGCGCTCGCGCCTGCCGGATAACAACAGGCGGAAATTCAGCCCTGCCATGCAGAAAGAGGTGGGCCGCACGCATAAAGCTCATCGGCAAATGAGACATGGACCAAGGGCGCTGCTTGCCGCGACATGCTCGGCGCATGGGTCATGAGCGCCCTATTCGCCCGGGTGGATCGCTCATCGACAATACATACGATATTTCTAATAATACCATTAATTGCATATTCCGCGTAACATAGTATACTTGCAATTGGTTTAATCGTGGTCGCCCAGTGCTGCGCCGACGGACCCGTTGAAACCGACTGCTACGCAATCTGCACGATTATCTCCACAGAGCACTCCGCAAGCCACGGCCCTGTCCAAACAACACTACCGTCGCTTCGCGCGCGTGCTTTTGTTTTTTCCTGACCAAAGGGGAGGAATGAGCATGGCAGACAATGCGAATCCAACAAGACGAGATGTCCTTCTGACCGGCGGGTCTCTGCTCGCCCTGTCCGCGATCACCACCACCGCTGCCACCACGATGGGCCGGAGCGCGATGGCTCAAGCCACCGGCAAGAAGCCCAACATCGTGGTCATCATGGCCGATGATATCGGCATCTGGAACATCGGCGCCTACAACAGGGGCATGATGGCCGGCCGAACGCCACATCTCGACAAGCTCGCGGCGGAGGGAATGCTCTTCACCGATTACTATGCGGAGGCGAGCTGCACCGCAGGACGTGCGAACTTCATCACCGGCGAGCTTCCGGTTCGAACCGGCATGACCACGGTTGGCCAGGCAGGCTCACCCATTGGTCTGCCAGCCGAAGCCCCCACCATTGCAACGGTCCTGAAGTCCATGGGCTATGCCACGGGACAATTCGGCAAGAACCACCTTGGTGACCTCAACGAGTTCCTGCCAACGGTTCATGGCTTCGACGAGTTCTTCGGCTACCTCTACCATCTGGATGCGATGGAAGACCCGGCACATCCCGGCTATCCGCAGGATCAGCTGAACGTCGTGGGACCGCGTAACATGGTCCACTCCTGGGCCACCGATGTCGATGACCCCACGGAACAGCCGCGCTGGGGCAAGATCGGCAAGCAGAAGATCGAGGATGCTGGCACCCTCTTTCCAGAGCGAATGAAGACGGTCGATGAAGAGATCCGAGACCTCTCGTTCAGATTTGTCGACAAGGCCAAGGCCGATGGCAAACCGTTCTTCCTCTGGCTCAACCCGACGCGCATGCACATCGTGACCCACCTCTCGGACAAGTACGAGAAGATGCGCAATTCCGAGAACGGATGGACGATTCACGAGGCAGGCATGGCCCAGCTTGACGATATCGTCGGGGACACGATGCAGAAGCTGAAGGACATCGGCGAGGACGAGAACACCATCGTCGTATTCACCACCGACAACGGCACGGAGAACTTCACCTGGCCCGATGGCGGCCAGACGCCGTTCTTCGGCGGCAAGGGAACGACGTTCGAAGGCGGTTTCCGTGCACCGGCCATGATCCGCTGGCCTGGACACGTCCCCGCGGGCTCGATCAGCAATGGTCTGATATCGGGTCTCGACTGGTTTCCGACGCTGGTGGCCGCCGCCGGCAACGCCAACATCGTGGTCGAACTGCGCGTTGGCAAAGAGCTGAACGGGCAAAACTACAAGGTTCACCTCGACGGCTACGATCAGACCAGCATGATCACCGGCACAGGACCCTCGAACCGCCACGAGATCTGGTACTTTGCTGAAAGCACGCTCGGCGCTGCTCGTATCGACGACTACAAATATACCTTCAAGGAACAGCCGGACGGTTGGCTGGGTGATACCATCACGCTGGGTGCACCCACCGTGGTAAACCTTCGTCTCGACCCATTCGAGCGCACGGCTTTCTACAGAGGCGGAAACACCGGATCGCTTGAATATATGGAGTGGTACAAGTTTGAGTTCTGGCGCTTCGTTCTCGTACAGCAAAAGGTGGAAGAGCTTGCAAAGACCGCCATCGACTTTCCGCCGATGCAGCACGGGGCGAGTTTCGGCCTGAGTGCTGTCAAAGCCCAGATTGACGAGGCGATGCGCAAGCAACACGGTCAGTAGGCATATCGTCTTCGGCTTTTCAGCTAAAGCGCAGCGCGGCCGGCGATGTCCCCATCGCCGGCCTTTATTCATGGCAGCATGGGTAGGCGGCTAATCCATTTTCATGACACGATAAAACGGTTCACCGGTGGTAGAATGCAGGGCATTCGAAACGACAGGCTGGATACGGATATGCAACGGTTGCTGATTCACGCACGGCGGATTGCGGAGCTTCAGTACAATGAAACCAGGCACCGGTTGACCATCGTCTATCGCAGCGGACGCGCACGCCCGCTGAAGGATGTCGACCAGAGCATGGTCTTGAAGCTTGTTTCACAGCTCGCCCGGAAAAACGTGGCGTTTGTCTCGTCTTTCGCGCAGCTCGCCATTTGCCTGTGACCCTCGCCCCTCCGGGAGAGGCGAACACAGTGAGGCCGGCGGATGTTTCCATCGCCGGCCCCAAGTCGGAAGGCTTTGCAGTCTTTTTCTTAGTCTTCGTTTGCCGCAAGCTGTGACAGCACCTGCCCGCGCCCGCGGATGCGCAGGATGAGCGGGATCAGGAACGCCGCAGCGGCAACAATCAGCAGCCCGGCCGCGATCGGCGACATCACCAGCGTCGTCACGTCACCCTGGCTGATGGCAAGCGCCCGGCGCAGCTGCTGCTCGGCCAGCGGCCCGAGGATCAACCCCACGACAGCAGGCGCGATCGGATAACCGAACAATCGCATGATGTAGCCGAGCACGCCGAAGGCGAGCAGCATGCCGAGCTCGAACACCGACGGATTGGCGCCGATGGTCCCAAGCGTCGCGAAGAGCAGGATGCCGGCATAGAGCCAAGGCTTCGGAATGGTCAGCAGACGCACCCAGAGCCCGATCATCGGCAGGTTCAGGACGAGCAGCATGGCGTTGGCGATCAGCAGGCTGGCGATCAGGCCCCAGACGAGCTGCGGATTGTTGGCGAACAACAGCGGCCCCGGCTGCAAGCCGTATTGCTGGAAGCCCGCCAGCATGATCGCCGCCGTGGCCGTCGTCGGCAGGCCGAGGGTCAGCAGCGGCACCAGCGTACCGGCGGCCGACGCGTTGTTGGCGGCCTCCGGTCCCGCGACGCCTTCGATGGCGCCGTGGCCGAATTCCTCGGGGTTCTTCGCCAGCTTCTTCTCGGTGGCATAAGAAAGGAAGGTGCCGATCTCGGCGCCGCCGGCTGGCATCGCGCCGATCGGGAAGCCGATCGCCGTGCCGCGCAGCCAGGCCTTCCACGAGCGGCCCCAGTCTTCCGCCGTCATCCACAGAGAGCCCTTCACGGCCTCGACCTTCTCCTCGATGCTGTTGCCCTGGGCCGCGATGTAGAGCGTCTCGCCGATCGCGAACATCGCGACCGCAAGCGTCGTCACCTCGACACCATCGAGCAGGTCGGGAATGCCGAAGGACAACCGCGCCTGCCCCGTCTGCTGGTCAATGCCGACCATGGCGAGCGCAAAGCCGATGAACAGCGAGGTGAGACCGCGCAGCGCCGAATCCCCGAAGGCCGACGACACGGTGACGAAGGCAAGCACCATCAGGGCGAAATATTCGCGCGGGCCGAACACCAGCGCCAGCTTGACGATATAGGGAGCGATGAAGGCGAGCCCGAGCGTGGCGATCAGGCCCGCGACGAAAGAGCCGATGGCGGCTGTCGCCAGGGCCGGCCCGCCGCGCCCGGCGCGCGCCATCTTGTTGCCCTCGAGCGCGGTCACGATCGAGGCGCTTTCGCCCGGCGTGTTGAGCAGGATCGAGGTGGTCGAGCCGCCGTACATGCCGCCGTAATAGATGCCGGCGAACATGATCAGCGATCCCGCCGGATCGAGTTGGTAAGTCACGGGCAACAGAAGCGCCACTGTCAGCGCTGGCCCGATACCAGGCAGAACGCCGACGGCGGTGCCCAGCGTCACGCCGATGAAGGCATAGAGCAGGTTCATCGGCTGCATGGCGACCAGGATGCCCTGGAACAGGAATTCGAAGGTATTCATCGCTGGCCTATCCTAGAAAAACAGTCGCTCGAGCGGCCCCGCGGGCAGCGTGAGCTTCAGGAGCTGCGAAAAGATCGCCCAGACGACGAAGCTGAAGACGATGCCGAAGGGGATCGAGTACCACAGCTTGCGCTGCCCGAAGCCGCGCGCGGTGAAGGCGAACAGCAGCCCCGTCGCGATAGAGAAGCCAGCGGTCTTCAGAAGCAGCATCTGCGCCGCAAGACCGGCAACTACCCAGACGACCGGGGCGATTTCCTGGCGCTCGCGCTCGGGAAACTCGCCGCGAAATGCTTCGAACACGGTCCAGATCCCGAGCCCGATCAGCCCGAAGGCCACGACCTTGGGGGCGGTCGCCGGGCCGATGCGGTCATATTGGGCGATGATACGCATATGCGAGGCATCCCACAGCATGACGGCAGCGACAGCGAAAAGACAGATGGCGATGATAAGCGCCGCCCAATCAGGGCGACGCTTTTCTGCCACGGGTTGGTGACCCATGCTCATTGAACAAGCCCGATCTCTTTGAGGATGCTCTCGGTTGACGCGACATCCTTGTCAAGCTGCGCCTTGAACGCGTCGCCGGCGAGGTAGGTATCAGCCCAGCCCTTCGTTTTCAGCAGTTCCTGCCAGCTGGCGGACTTCGAAAGCTTGTCGAAATCGGCGGTCACGGCAGCGGTCTGCTCCGGCGTCAGGCCGGGAGCGGCCGCGACCATGCGCCAATTCTGCACGGCGACGTCGACGCCGGCTTCCTTCAACGTCGGCGCATCCACGCCTTCGATACGAGCATCGCTGGAAACGGCAAGCAAGCGCAGCTGGCCCGACTTCACCTGCGATTCGAACTCGCCGTAGCCCGATACACCCGCCGTCACCTGGCCACCGAGGATGGCCGCCAGCGCTTCGCCGCCGCCAGAGAATGCAACGTAGTTGATCTTCGTGGGATCAACACCCGATGCCTTGGCGATCAGGCCGACCGCGATGTGGTCGGTGCCGCCGGCAGACCCGCCACCCCAGGAAACCGAGCCCGGATCGGCCTTCAGCTTGGCGACGAGATCACCCATCGTCTTGATGTCGGAGGCCGCCGGAACGACGATCGCTTCATATTCACCCGTGAGACGGGCGATCGGCGTGACGTCCTTCAGCGTGACCGGCGACTGGTTGGTCAGGATCGCACCGACCATGACATACCCGCCGACAATCAGCGCATTCGGGTTGCCGTTGTTCTGGCCGGTGAATTGGGCGAGACCGATGGTGCCGCCGGCGCCCGGAACGTTCATCACCTGGACGTTGCCCGAGATGCCTTCCTTCTGCATTACGGTCTGCAGCGAGCGGGCGGTCTGGTCCCAGCCGCCGCCAGGGGCGGCCGGCGCCATGATGGTGTAATCGGCGGCATAGGCCGGCAGCGCGATCGCAGCTGCAAAAATGGTCGCAAGGAAAGTGTGCTTCACGATATGTCCTCCATGAACGCGGCTGAGGAACCGCGCATTGTTCTCGATGGAATCAGGAAGGACACCGCAAGCGGACACCAAGTGTCCGATCTGTGTGGCAAGTCTCCTCCCGAAACTTCACCTGTCCGCCTCCACGGAGCTGAAGTTCAGAGAAACGGACCACAACAAGCTGTCATTTAGCTGACATCGGTCACACCTATGGGGAGACCCGCCGTGTTTCCTCTCAAATTGGGAGCGTCCGGCTACTGGGTGCGAAGCACCTCGTTCCAGTGCGCGATCAAGCGCGCGCGCTTCACCTGGTCGAGATAGACCATCAGACCCGGGCTGACGGGCACCGGCCGCAACTGCGCTCCCAGCAGCTCCTGCATCGTGTTGGCCGTGTTCTCGCCGGTCACGTCGGGGCTGACGGCAGGGATCTGCAACTCCCGCGCCATGATCGTCTGGCCTTCCTTGGACATGAAGAACGACAGGTATCGCCGCCCAAGCTCCGGGTTCGCAGCCGCCTGCGGCACAAGCCCGATACGCGACATCACCACCGTATAGTCCTTGGGCAAGACAATGCCGACATCGGGGTGGCGCTTTGCCCAGTCGGCGGCGTAGGAGCCGAGGATATTGTAGCCCAGAACGAACCGGCCATCCGCCACGCGCTCAAGGATCGCCGAGCTTGTAGAGTAGAGCTTCACTCCGGCGGCGCCCATTGCCCCGACCACCGACCAGATGTCGCCGAACTGTTCCTGGTCGCGCGCCATGAAGAGGAAACCCACGCCGGAGCGCTCGATATCATAGGTACCGATCCTGCCGTGGACCGCATCGCCCTTGCGCTTCAGGTAGGCGATGAACTCGGCCCGAGAACTGGGCGGCGGCTCGTTGGTGAAGCTCGGCTTGTGATAGACGAAAACGGCAGGCTCGAACGTCAGCGCATAGGCGGTGTTGCGCCAGTTCGCCCACTTGGGCCAGCGCCCGCTCATGGGCAGGTTGCTGGGCTGGGCATAGCCATCGTTGGAAAGCTTGACCTGCAGATCCATGGCCGAAGAGAAGGCAAAATCCGCCGTCCGCTTGCCGGCATCCGTTTCTCGAACGATGCGGTCGTAGATCTCGCCGGTAAGCATATCCTCGTATTTGACTGCGACATCGGGATTGGCTTCCTGGAAGCCGTGGATCATCGGTTGCGCCAGCGGTTCGTCGAGAGACGAATAGACCACCAGCGTCGGGGCATCGGCATCTCCCGAGCGCGCCGGGTAAAACGTTTCATCGGCAGCGGCAAAGCTCGGCCACAGCGCCAGCAGTAAAAGAAATGCTCTCCTCATGGCACGACAATGCATCAGCCTTTGCCGGCGCGCAAGAAACGGACACCACCTCCGGAGGACGATTTGACGGCACCGCGATATTCGATTTCACACGGTGACATCGCTACCCCGCCCCTATAATCTTGATGGAAAAAGGGAACATCCGTGCGCATCCTGCTCGTTGAGGACAACATCGCATTGGCCGACGGGCTGTCGGCCATCCTTCGTGGCACAGGCCATGCGGTCGACGTCGTCCACGACGGCGCCTCGGCCAATGCCGCGACAAGTGCGGAGAATTTCGAGCTGGTCGTTCTCGATCTGAACCTTCCCGAGATGGACGGGCTCGATGTCCTGCGCGCCATGCGCTCCCGACAGAACCAGGCGGCAGTGCTGATCCTGACGGCGCGCGGCGCGCCCGAAGAGCGTGTCAAAGGTCTCGACCTCGGCGCCGACGACTATCTGATCAAGCCTTTCGACATTTCGGAGTTCGAAGCGCGGGTGCGCGTTTTGCTGCGGCGCCAAGCCGGCCTTCATTCGGCAACGGTGAGTTTCGGCGGCGTGTCGCTCGACCTGAATTCGCGCGCATTCTTCGCAGGCTCCACCCCTCTCGATATTCCGGCGCGCGAACTCGGCCTGCTGGAAATCCTCTTCATGCGCGCCGGCAAGGTCGTTGCCAAGGAGGCGATCATCCAGTCGTTGACGGCCTTTGACGACGACATTTCGGCCAATGCCATCGAGCAATATGTCAGCCGCCTGCGAAAGCGCCTGTCGCCCCACGGCCTGACGGTAAAGACCGCGCGCGGCATCGGCTACTATCTCGACAAGCTGCCAGAGGCCTCATGACGGCAGTCTATTCGCTCCGGCGCAGGCTACTCTTCTGGCTGCTGATATCGACCGCCGTGCTCGGTGTCGTGGCCCTTGCCGACACCTACCGGGAGGCCGTCGAGACATCCAACATCGTCTCGGACCGCGTGCTGGCCGGGTCTGCCTTGGCGATCGCCGAGCGTGTCGTCGTCGCGGAAGACGGAACGCTGGAAGTCGATATCCCCTATGTCGCGCTGGAAATGCTGACGTCGGCTGCGCAGGATCGCGTCTTCTACCGCGTAGACGGTCCGCCTGGACGGTTTATCACCGGCTATCAGTCGCTGCCGGTGCTCGAGGGGATGCACGGAGATACTGCGGCTTTCGCCGACGACACGTTTCGCAGCGAGCCGATCCGCGTCGCAACGCTCCGCCGCTCGGCATCAACGGGCATCCGCTCCGTTCCGTTCACCGTGACGGTTGCCGAGACGACGATCGCCAGACGTCAGCTTGCGCGCGCGATCTTGCTGCGCTCGGCGCTGCGGCTTGCCTTCATGATTGTGGGTGCGGCGACCATCGTGTGGATCTCGGTCACCGTGGCGCTTCGCCCGCTCTACAAGCTGCGCGACGCGATCGGCGAACGCAGCCCCGACGATCTGCATCCCATCGATCAATCGGTTCCAAGCGAGGTGCAGCCGCTGGTCGATACGGTCAACGGCTTCATGGTGCGCCTGCAATCGGCGCTCGACGCGCTCAGGAACTTCACCGGCAATGCAAGTCACCAACTGCGCACGCCGCTCGCCATCATCCGTACCCAGCTAGCGCTCTCGGCACGCGCCACCAGCCTGTCCGATGCCCAGGATGCAGCCGTGAAAGGCGACCAGGCAGTCGCCCACGCCGAACGAATTCTGGCGCAGTTGCTACTGATGGCAAAGATCGATGCCGCGAGCGCGAAGGAGGCGTTGACCGCCTCGTCCATCGATCTCACGGCGGTCGCCCAGGAGATTACCGGCGACCTCATTCCGGCTGCAGCCGCCGCCGGCATCGATCTCGGCTTTGACGGCGGCAAACAGGAGATGATTCGCGCCGAACCGCTCCTGATCGGCGAACTCCTGCGCAATCTCGTAGGGAATGCCATCGCCTATGCCGGCAGTGGAGCCGAGGTGACGGTTCGCATCCATTCCGCAGACGAGATGGTCCGTCTCGAAGTGGAGGACAACGGCCCCGGAATTGCGCCGGAAAAGCTCGCTGCCGTGCGGCAGCGTTTCTCGCGAGGCAACGACTCCGCCACCCCCGGCGCCGGTCTGGGCCTGCCGATCGTCGAGGAAATCGCCGCGCTTTTCAATGCGACTCTGACGCTGGAGCCTGCTTTCGACGGTAAAGGCGTCAAGGCGACAGTCGCTTTCTTCAGGGCCTAAAGGCTTACTCGCATTAACCTTTCCGCCTTGCATTCTTTCGCTGCATTGCACACACTGCTTTTGGGAACAGCAAATGCCGTACAACGATACGGCAGCGGACAAGGCAGTACATGTCGATCAAAGCCAGCATCTATCACCTGACGCATTACAAATACGACAAGCCGGTCCGCCTCGGGCCCCAGATCATCCGCCTCAAGCCCGCGTCGCATTCCAAGACGCTGGTGATCAGCCATTCGCTGAAGGTCTCGCCGGCGAACCATTTCGTGAACCTGCAGCAGGATCCCTACGGCAATTATCTGGCCCGCTACGTCTTTCCCGACCCGGTGACCGAGTTCAAGATCGAGGTCGATCTCGTCGCCGACATGACGGTCTACAACCCCTTCGATTTCTTCATCGAGGAGAGCGCCGAGATGTGGCCCTTCTCCTACCCCGAGGAGATCAGGGACGACCTGAAGATCTACATGCAGCCGCAGCCGGTGGAGCCGGCGCTGGCAGCCTACCTCGCGGGCATCGACCGAACGCCGATGCGGACTACCGATTTCATCGTCGGCCTCAATGCCCGGCTGAAGAACGACGTCGAATACGTCATCCGCATGGAGCCCGGCGTGCAGTCCCCGGAGGAGACGCTGAAGCTGGCGCTCGGCTCCTGTCGCGACAGTAGCTGGCTGTTGGTCGAGATCCTCCGCAACCTCGGCTTCGCCGCCCGCTTCGTCTCCGGCTATCTCATCCAGCTCACACCCGATCTCAAGGCGCTCGACGGCCCCTCAGGCACCGAGGTCGATTTCACCGATCTCCACGCCTGGTGCGAGGTCTATATCCCCGGCGCCGGCTGGATCGGGCTCGATCCGACTTCGGGCCTCTTGACCGGCGAAAGCCACATCCCGCTTGCCGCCACGCCGCACTATAGCAACGCCGCCCCGATCTCCGGCGCGCTCTACGGCCACGCCAACACCGAATTCGCCTTCGACATGAAGGTCACGCGCGTGGCCGAACATCCGCGCATCACCAAGCCCTTCTCCGACGACAGCTGGGACGAGCTCAACGCGCTCGGCGCCAAGGTCGACAGCATCCTGCAGGCCGAAGATGTCCGCCTCACCATGGGCGGCGAGCCGACCTTCGTCTCGATCGACGATTTCGAATCCGCCGAATGGAACACCGAGGCCGTCGGCCCGACCAAGCGCGAAAAGGCCGATATCCTGATCCGCAAGCTGCGCGAGCGCTTCGCCCCCGGCGGCTTCCTGCATTACGGCCAGGGCAAGTGGTATCCCGGCGAAAGCTTGCCGCGCTGGACCTTCTCGCTCTACTGGCGCAAGGACGGCAAGCCGATCTGGCGCAATCCCGAGCTCATCGCCGGCGAAGGCAAGGACACCGGCGTTGCCGCCGACGACGCCGCCAACCTGCTCGGCGCCATCGCTCGCGAACTGGCGATCGACACCGACATGGTGCTGCCGGCCTATGAGGATCCGGCCGAATGGATCATCAAGGAAGGTAGTCTCCCCGAGAATGTCGATCCCTCCAATTCCAAGCTCAAGGACCCGGAAGAACGCAACCGCATCGCCCGCGTCTTCGAGCGCGGCCTTACGACGCCGACCGGCTACATCCTCCCCGTCCAGGCCTGGAACGCCCGGGCATCCGGCCAGCGCTGGATGAGCGAGCGGTGGAAGACCCGTCGCGGCAAGATCTTCCTCGTGCCCGGCGACAGCCCCGTCGGTTACCGCCTGCCGCTCGGCACGCTGCCTTACGTGCCCCCGGCGCGTTTCCCCTATATCCACCCTGCCGACCCCTCGATCCCCCGCACGCCTCTGCCCGATGTCTTCGTCCCCTCGGGCCGCGCCATGCCGGAAGCCTCGCGCCACAGCGAGGAGGCCGGCCAGAGCCGCGTCGAGCAGACGCTGGGCGAGATCGGCGGCGCCGTGCGCACCGCGATCTCGGTGGAGCCGCGCGACGGCCGGCTTTGTGTCTTCATGCCGCCGGTCGAGCGCATCGAGGATTATCTCGAGCTGATCGCGGCCGCCGAAAACGCCGCTGCCGAACTCGGCCTGCCCGTCCATATCGAGGGCTACTCCCCGCCGCAGGACGAGCGCATCAACGTCATCCGCGTCGCGCCCGACCCCGGCGTGATCGAGGTCAACATCCACCCTGCCTCCAACTGGCAGGACTGCGTGGCGATCACCAGCCTCGTTTACGAGGAAGCGCGCCAGTCGCGCCTTGGCGCCGACAAGTTCATGATCGACGGCCGCCACACCGGCACCGGCGGCGGCAACCATGTGGTGGTCGGCGGCGCCAATCCCGGCGATAGCCCGTTTCTCCGCCGGCCCGACCTGTTGAAGAGCCTCGTGCTGCACTGGCAGCGCCATCCCTCGCTCTCATACATGTTCTCGGGCATGTTCATCGGCCCGACCAGCCAGGCGCCGCGCATCGACGAGGCCCGCCACGACAGCCTCTACGAGCTGGAGACCGCGCTCGCACAGATTCCTGCGCCCGGCCGTGGACCGACGCCCCTGCCCTGGATCACCGACCGCCTGTTCCGCAACCTCCTGATCGATGTCACCGGCAACACCCACCGCGCCGAGATCTGCATCGACAAGCTGTTCTCGCCCGACGGCCCGACCGGCCGCCTCGGCCTGGTCGAGTTCCGTGGCTTCGAAATGCCGCCGAATGCGCGCATGTCGCTCGCACAGCAGCTTCTGGTGCGCGCCCTCATCGCCCGCTTCTGGCAAAACCCCGCCGATGGCCGCTTCGTGCGCTGGGGCACCACGCTGCACGACCGCTTTATGCTGCCGCACTTCGTCTGGGCCGATTTCCAGGACGTGCTGGCCGACCTGAAACAGAACGGCTTCGACCTCAGCCCGGAATGGTTCAAGGCGCAGCTCGAATTCCGCTTCCCCTTCTGCGGCGAGGTCGAATACGAGGGCTCGAAGCTGGAGCTGCGTCAGGCGCTGGAGCCCTGGAACGTCATGGGCGAGGAAGGCGCGATCGGCGGCACCGTGCGCTATGTCGACAGCTCCGTCGAACGCCTGCAGGTGAGGCTCGAGACCAGCAATGCGTCCCGCTACACCGTCACCTGCAACGGCCGCACCGTGCCGCTGACGCCGACGGGCACCGCTGGCGTCTCGGTCGCCGGTGTTCGCTTCAAGGCATGGCAGCCGGCGTCGGGATTGCACCCGCTACTGCCGGTCAACACGCCGCTCACCTTCGACATTTATGATACATGGTCGAAGCGTTCGATCGGCGGCTGCATCTATCATGTTGCCCATCCGGGCGGGCGTAACTATGACACCTTCCCTGTCAATGGTAACGAAGCGGAAGCTAGGCGCCTGGCGCGATTCGAGCCGTGGGGGCATACATCGGGCGGCTATATCCCGCAGGTGGAAACACGATCGCCGGAGTTTCCGCTGACGCTGGATTTGAGACGACCGGCAGGAATTTGAACTAGGGCTTCATGGGCAAGAAACCGGCAAGAGAGCTGCGGAACGAGATCAAGGACCAGATCGGCAACGATGCTGTCCTTGGCTATCGCCCGCTGCCTGGCGTTGCCGACGAGATGGTGGACAACAACGGCGCCATCCGCCCCGTGTGGCAGCGCTTCATGTCGCACCTGAGCGGCATGCCTGAGCGGGATCTCACCGAGCGCTTCGCCCGCGCTGACCGCTATCTGCGCGACGCCGGCGTCTTCTACCGGGCCTATGGCAGCACTGGCAGCGCCGAGCGCGCCTGGCCGCTCTCACATATTCCGGTGCTGATCGACGAGCGCGAGTGGCAGACCCTGTCCGCCGGCCTCGTTCAGCGCGCCGACCTGCTCGAGGCGATCGTCGCCGATCTCTACGGCCCCAACCAGCTGATCGAACAGGGCATCCTGCCGCCGGCGCTGGTTGCTGCGAATCCAGAATTCCTGCGTCCCGTCGCTGGTGTGACGCCGGCGGGCGGCCACTATCTGCATTTCTGCGCCTTCGAGATCGGCCGCGGTCCGGATGGCAACTGGTGGGTTCTGGCGGATCGCACGCAGGCGCCATCGGGTGCCGGCTTCGCGCTGGAAAACCGCGTGGCGACGACCCGCGCCTTCTCCGACATCTATGCCGAAACGCCCGTTCATCGCCTCGCCTCGTTCTTCGGCGCCTTCCGCGATGCGCTGCAGGGCATGAAGCACAGCGGCGACGACCGGATCGCCGTGCTCACACCAGGTCCCGCCAACGAGACCTATTACGAACACGCCTATATCGCCCGCTATCTCGGCTTCATGCTGCTCGAAGGCGAAGACCTGACCGTGGTGAACGGCAAGGTCATGGTGCGCACGGTATCCGGTCTGAAACCCATCACGGTACTTTGGCGCCGCCTCGATTCCGCCTATGCCGACCCGCTGGAACTCAACCAGAATTCGCATATCGGCACGCCCGGCCTCGTCGAAGCGCTGCGCGCCGAAAGCGTCACCATCGTCAACGCGCTCGGCAGCGGTATCATCGAGACGCGTGCCCTGTTGGCCTTCATGCCGACGATCTGTCGCAAGCTGTTCGGCGAAGACCTGAAAATGCCGTCGATCGCGACTTGGTGGTGCGGACAGAAGAGTGAGCGCGAACACGTCGCCGCCAGCATCGAAAAGATGGTGATTGGCCCGGCCTATTCACGTGCTCCGTTCTTCGACGACAACGGCGAATCGGTCCTCGGTTCGGCGCTGCGCGCCACCGCCAAGGATTCGATCAGCGAATGGCTGAACTCCGACGGCCAGAAACTGGTCGGCCAGGAAGCGGTGACGCTGTCGACCACGCCGGCCTGGATCGGTGGCAAGCTGACGCCGCGCCCGATGTCGCTCCGCGTTTTCGCGGCACGAACCGCCAATGGCTGGCAGATCATGCCGGGCGGCTTTGCCCGCATCGGCGGCAGCGACGATGTCGCCGCGATTGCCATGCAATCGGGTGGTGCGGCAGCCGACGTCTGGATCGTCAGCGACAAGCCGGTCGAGCGCCACACGCTGCTTCCGGGTGAAAGTACCTTCACCCGCAACATGCCGGGCAGCCTGCCGAGCCGCGCGGCCGACAACCTGTTCTGGCTCGGACGCTACATCGAGCGCGCCGAAGGGGCGCTGCGCATCCTGCGCGCCTGGCACGCCCGCTTCGCCGAAGCTGCCGATCCGAACCAGCCGCTTCTGGCCGACGTTTCGGCCTATCTCGCCGCCGTCGATATCGATACCGAAGACGCCGTGCCGGAAACGCTGCTGCGCAACATCGACAGCGCCGTCTATTCCGCCAGCAACATCCGCGACCGCTTCTCGCCGGATGGCTGGCTGGCGCTGACGGATCTGGCCAAGACCGCGCGCCGCTTTCACAGCACCGTGTCGCCCGGCGACGATGCCAGCCATGCGATGACGATCCTGCTGCGCAAGCTTGCGGGCTTCGCCGGCCTCGTACACGAAAACATGTACCGCTTCACCGGCTGGCGCTTCCTCTCGCTCGGCCGGCATATCGAACGCGGCCTGCACATGACCCGCCTGCTCGGCCACATGTCAGGCGCAGACGCCCCGGATGGCGCCCTCGACATGCTACTTGAGATCGGCGACAGCGTCATGACCCATCGCCGCCGCTACAACGTCAACACCGCGCCGCTGACGGTGACGGACCTCCTGGCGCTCGACCCGCTCAACCCGCGCTCGATCTTGTTCCAGATGAATGAGATCCATCACGAGGTCGAGCAGTTGCCGAACGCCTTCGTGAACGGGCAGATGTCGCCCTTCTACCGCGAGGCGACACGCCTGCATTCCGGCCTCGCTGTGATGACCCCGGAAGCGATGAACGGCGATGTCTATCGCCGGCTCGAACATGAACTGGAGCATCTCTCCGATCTCCTCGCACGAACCTATCTCGGATAAGCCTGTGTTATACGATCTCTCGCTGCACATGGGTTACATCTACGATACGCCGGCATCGGGCGCGCGCCACATCATGCGGCTGATGCCGCTGTCGTTGCCGGACCGGCAGCGCCTGATCGCCGGCTCCATCAAGGTCTCGCCGACACCGGACGAGCAATCGCATTTCGTCGACTTCTTCGAACATCCGGCGACCTCCTTCATGGTGCGCGCGCCGCATGAGAAACTGGACATTCGCATGCAGGCCCGTGTGCAGGTCGAAAGCCACTCGATCGCCGCCGATTTCTCGCCCGAACTCTCGCGTCTGGCCGACGAAGTTGCCGGCGTATGGTCGCTGAAAGCCGGCTCGCCGCACCATTTTCTCGGCAACAGCCCACGGCTGATCGAGACGCCGGCGATCTCCGAATATGCCAGGAGCGCGCTCGGCCCATCGCTTACTGTCTTGCAGATCGCCACCGCCCTCTGCGCGCTGATACACACTGAGTTCACCTATGATTCCGACGCGACGACCGTCGACACGACCCCACTTGAGGCATTCCGGCTGAAGCGCGGCGTCTGCCAGGACTTCGCCCACGTGATGATTCTGGCGCTGCGCAGCCTCGGCATTCCCGCGGGCTACGTCTCCGGCTTCCTGCGCACCATCCCTCCACCCGGCAAGGAACGGCTCGAAGGCGCCGATGCGATGCATGCCTGGGTGCGGGTCTGGTGCGGCAAGACGCTCGGCTGGGTGGAACTCGATCCGACCAACAACATCCCTGCCGGAACCGACCACATCGTCGTCGGCTACGGCCGCGACTACGCCGATGTGGCCCCCGTTATCGGCGTGCTGAAGAGCTACGGCGGCCAGCGCGCCGTCCAGGCGGTGGATGTGATTCCGCTTCCGTGACAAGGACGCTGCGTTTGCGCAGCAACGCGCAGCCACAGCCAAATCGCGCGCAGCGTGGTTTATGCACCCATAAGATGTTGATCCGATACGAAACGCGCAGAAAAGCAACAATTCGTTCGAATTTTAGCGATCGCGTAAAGATGACTTCAAGACATACGGCGCATCAATGATCACATTGTTGGGGTAACTAACTCAGGTGAACATGATGAGCACCGTACAGTGGCTGAAGTCGAGTCTGTCTCGACTGCGGAATGACAAGTATGGCAATTTCGGTATGATAACTGCCATTCTTATACCGGTTTCCATCGGCGCTGCGGGCGTAGCGGTGGACTTGACCAATAGCGCCGCTGCGAAGCATCAGCTGCAGCAGGCGACCGACTCTGCAGCCCTGGCTGCCGCCACGGCGCTGGCAAACGGCAAGGTCGCGACGAATGCGGCGGCGCAAACGCTCGCGGTCGATTTCGTGGCCGGCCAGATGGCGAACTATCTCGGTAACGATGCGACAGCGCTGACCGCCGTCAGGAACGCGACGAGCGTGAACGTCACTGCGACGGCCAATGGTGCGAAGAGCAATATTTACGACGTCAGCGTCAACTCAACCTATAAAATGCCAACGAGTGCGTTCACCCGCATCTTCGGATACACCAACGTAAGTGTCGCGGCCGGAAGTTCGGCGCAAAACGGGCAGACCGATACGCAAGGCGCCCTGTCGATGTATATGGCGCTCGACCGCTCAGGCTCGATGTCCTTCATTACCGACACGATCAAGAGCCAGACGACCAAGTGCCAGAACTATACCTCTGACAATTGGAAGGAATATCCCGACCTCGCATCGACGAAGCCATGCTACGTCCGCAAGATCGAGGCTCTCCAAACGGCCGCTACTGGCCTATTCGCCGCGCTGAACGCCGCCGATACGAGCACAAATCACGACCTAATCCGCATGGGTGCCGTCTCCTACACTGACGTCATGCAGACGGCGAAAGCCATCAATTGGGGTACGACCGACGCAGCCAACTATGTCGCGGCACTCCCGGCCCTGCCCACCGGCGGCACGGACGCAAGCAAGGCGATGCAAACGGCATTCGATGCGCTCAAAGCCTCCACCAATGGCACCGACGCCGAAACCGTAGCCCACAAGAGCAAGAACCATACGAGCTTTGCGCGCTACATCATTCTGATGACCGACGGCGAAATGACCGGTAGCAGCAGCTCCTGGAGCAGCAGCATCGACACCAAGGTCAGAAATATCTGCACCGCTGCGAAAGCAGACGGCATCCAGATCTTCACGGTTGCCTTCATGGCACCGCAGAAGGGCAAGGATCTGCTCAGCTTCTGCGCCAGCAGCCCGAGCAACGCCTACCAGCCAGACAACATGGCAAAACTGGTGTCGGACTTCGGTGATATCGCCGCCAAGGCGACGAGCTCGCTGACACGACTGACCAACTAAGCGACCGGCTTCGAGCCAACCGTCATCAAACAACAAAAAAGCCGCTCCGGAACAAACCGGAGCGGCTTTTCATTGTTTTGCAAATCCCGCGCATCAAAATCGGAAAACCGATTGAAATCAAGTCCTTTCAGCGACGTCCCGCCGGGCTCGGCCAATTTTTTCGTTTGCACAATTCCTTTGTTGCAACTGCGTAGTAACGGTGCATAAACTGCATCTTTAGTGCGTAAGACTAATCGATTGAAGTCGACTTAAGTTACTGAAACCCAATCACAATTGGCGAGGACTGACGATGAACACCGTTGCGAAGCCGAGTATTCCCTCCCCCGCGCCCCGCAGTTCCAAGCCCGAAATCCTCGCAGAAGAAATCATCGAACGCCTGACCTACCGCATCGGCAAGGATGCCAAGGTCGCAAAGCCGCATGACTGGCTGACGGCCACCATTCTCGTGATCCGCGACCGGATCATCGACAAGTGGATGGAGTCGACCCGCAAGGTTTACGCCACCGGCGACAAGCGCGTTTATTATCTATCCCTCGAATTCCTCATCGGCCGCCTGATGCGCGACGCCGTATCGAACCTCGGCCTCATGGAAGAGGTGCGCGACGCGCTGGCCTCGCTCGGCGTCGATGTGGCGGTCATCGCCGGCCTGGAGCCCGATGCGGCGCTTGGCAACGGCGGTCTTGGACGCCTCGCCGCCTGCTTCATGGAATCGATGGCAACCGTAGACGTTCCCGCCTATGGCTACGGTATTCGCTATGTCCACGGTCTCTTCCGCCAGCAGCTGGCCGATGGCTGGCAAGTGGAGCTGCCGGAAAGTTGGCTCGCCCACGGCAACCCCTGGGAATTCGAACGCCGCGAAAGCGCCTATGAAATCGGCTTTGGCGGCAGCGTCGATGTCGTGACCGGCGCCGATGGCGAGCCGCGTTATGTCTGGAAGCCGGCCGAGCGCGTCATCGCTGCTGCCTTCGACACGCCTGTCGTCGGTTGGCGCGGCAAGCGCGTCAACACGCTGCGTCTCTGGTCCGCGCAGCCGATCGATCCGATCCTGCTCGATGCCTTCAATGCCGGCGACCATATCGGCGCGCTGCGCGAGAGCAACAAGGCCGAAAGCCTGACCCGCGTTCTCTATCCTGCCGACGCGACACCTGCCGGCCAAGAGCTGCGCCTGCGCCAGGAGTTCTTCTTCTCCTCGGCCTCGCTGCAGGACATCCTGCGCCGCCACCTGCAGCAGTATGACGATTTCACCTCGCTGCCGGACAAGGTGGCGATTCAGCTCAACGACACGCACCCGGCGGTTTCCATCGCCGAACTGATGCGCCTGCTCTGCGACGTGCACGGGCTGGAGTTCGACCAAGCCTGGGACATCACCCGCGGCACCATCGCCTACACCAACCACACGCTTCTGCCCGAAGCGCTGGAAAGCTGGCCGGTGCCGCTGTTCGAGCGGCTCCTGCCGCGCCACATGCAGATCATCTACGCCATCAACGCCAAGGTTCTGCTCGAGGCCCGCAAGACCAAGAACTTCTCCGACACCGAAATCCGTTCGATCTCGCTGATCGAGGAAGGCGGCAGCCGCCGCGTGCGCATGGGCAACCTCGCCTTTGTCGGCTCGCATTCGATCAACGGCGTCTCGGCGCTCCACACCGACCTGATGAAGGTCACCGTCTTCGCCGACCTGCACAAGCTCTATCCCGACCGCATCAACAACAAGACCAACGGCATCACCCCGCGCCGCTGGCTGCAGCAGTGCAATCCGGGTCTGACCGGCCTGATCCGCGAGGCGATCGGCGACGACTTCCTCGACGACGCCGAAAAGCTGCGTGCGCTCGACAAGTTCGCCACCGACAGCGCCTTCCAGGAGAAGTTCGCCGCCGTCAAGCGGAACAACAAGGTGGCGCTCGCCAATCTGGTTGCATCGCGCATGGGCGTGAAGATCGATCCGTCGGCGATGTTCGACATCCAGATCAAGCGCATCCACGAATACAAACGCCAGCTCCTGAATGTCATCGAGGCCGTCGCGCTCTACGATCAGATCCGCTCCCGTCCCGAGCTCGACTGGGTGCCGCGCGTGAAGCTGTTCGCCGGCAAGGCGGCGCCGAGCTATCACAACGCCAAGCTGATCATCAAGCTGATCAACGACGTCGCGCGCACCATCAACAACGACCCGGCCGTACGCGGCCTGCTCAAGGTGGTCTTCGTGCCGAACTACAACGTCACGCTCGCCGAGGTCATGGTACCGGCCGCCGATCTTTCCGAACAGATCTCGACCGCCGGCATGGAGGCGTCGGGCACCGGCAACATGAAGTTCGGGCTCAACGGCGCGCTCACCATCGGCACGCTCGATGGCGCCAATGTCGAAATGCGCGACAATGTCGGCGAGGACAATATCAAGATTTTCGGCCTGCGCGCCGACGAGGTCGCCAATCTGCGCACCGACGGCCACAATCCGCGCGCCATCATCGAGGCCTCGCACGAGCTGTCGCAGGCGCTCTCGGCCATCGGCTCCGGCGTCTTCTCGCCGGATGACCGAAACCGCTATTCCGAGCTGATCGACGGCATCTATGCCCATGACTGGTTCATGGTCGCCGCCGATTTCGACGCCTATGCTCAGGCACAGCGCGAGGTCGACCAGATCTGGACGGATACGCCGGCCTGGTACGAAAAGACCATCCGCAACACTGCACGCATGGGCTGGTTCTCGTCCGATCGCACGATCCGGCAGTATGCCAAGGAAATCTGGAGAGCCGGATGAAAACGCCGAAAGCCACTCCTGAAGGCAAGCTTCCCCGGGACATTTCGGCAGACGAGATAGCGGCAATCCTCGCCGGTTCGCATTCAAATCCCTTTGCGGTGCTGGGCGTCCACAAGTCCGGCGACGGCTATGTCGCGCGATGCTTCATTCCCGGCGCGGAAGAAGTGACGGCAATGACGCTCGATGGCAGCGTCATCGGCGAACTTGCTCGGAAACATGAGGACGGCTTCTTTGAAGGCCCCGTGACTTTGTCGAAGCAGCAGGCGGTGCGCTATCGTGCGCAGCGCGGCGATGCCGAATGGGCGGTCACCGACCCCTATAGCTTCGGCCCCGTTCTCGGACCGATGGATGACTATTTCGCCCGCGAAGGCTCCGACCTGCGCCTCTTCGACAAGATGGGCGCGCATTGGATCAAGCACGAGGGTGCACAGGGCATCCATTTCGCTGTCTGGGCGCCCAACGCACAGCGCGTCTCCGTCGTCGGCGATTTCAACAACTGGGATGGCCGCCGCCATGTCATGCGCTTCCGCTCTGGCGCCGGCATTTGGGAGATATTCGCGCCCGACGTCCCCACGGGCGTCGCCTACAAGTTCGAGATCCGCGGCCAGAACGGCGTTTTGCTGCCGCTGAAAGCTGATCCCTTTGCCAGACGCAGTGAACTGCGTCCGAAGACGGCCTCCGTCACCACCTCCGAACTGCTGCAGGATTGGGAGGACGAAGCCCACCTCAAGCACTGGAGCGAGACCGATAAGCGCCGCCAGCCGATCTCGATCTACGAGGTGCATGCCGGCTCTTGGCAGCGCCGCAACGACGGTTCGTTCCTGTCCTGGGATGAGCTCGCCTCGCGGCTGATCCCCTACTGCGTCGACATGGGCTTTACCCATATCGAATTCCTGCCGATCACCGAGCATCCCTATGATCCCTCCTGGGGCTACCAGACGACGGGCCTCTACGCCCCCACCGCCCGCTTCGGCGAGCCGGAGGGCTTTGCCCGTTTCGTCAACGGCGCCCACAAGGTGGGTATCGGCATCATCCTCGACTGGGTGCCCGCCCATTTCCCGACGGACGAACACGGCCTCGGCTGGTTCGACGGCACCGCGCTTTACGAGCACGAGGACCCGCGCAAGGGCTTCCACCCCGACTGGAACACGGCGATCTACAATTTCGGCCGCACCGAAGTCGTTTCCTACCTCGTCAACAACGCGCTCTATTGGGCTGAGAAATTCCATCTCGACGGGCTGCGCGTCGATGCCGTGGCCTCGATGCTCTACCTCGACTATTCCCGCAAGCACGGCGAGTGGATCCCGAACGAGTACGGCGGCAACGAGAATCTCGAGGCCGTCCGCTTCCTGCAGCAGATGAACACCCGCATCTATTCCGAACATCCGGGTGTGATGACGATTGCGGAGGAATCGACCTCCTGGCCGAAAGTGTCCCAGCCGGTCCATGAAGGCGGACTTGGCTTCGGCTTCAAGTGGAACATGGGCTTCATGCACGACACGCTGAGCTACATGAGCCGCGAGCCGATCCATCGTAAGCATCACCACAACGAGCTGACCTTTGGGTTGCTCTATGCCTATTCGGAAAACTTCGTGCTGCCTCTGTCCCACGACGAAGTCGTGCACGGCAAGGGATCGCTGATCGCCAAGATGCCCGGCGACGACTGGCAGAAATTCGCCAACCTGCGCGCCTACTACGCCTTCATGTGGGGCTATCCGGGCAAGAAACTGCTCTTCATGGGGCAGGAATTCGCGCAGTGGAGCGAATGGAGCGAAGCAGGCTCGCTAGACTGGAACCTGC
This sequence comes from Rhizobium sp. AC44/96, assembly GCF_001692185.1. Classification (NCBI taxonomy): domain Bacteria; kingdom Pseudomonadati; phylum Pseudomonadota; class Alphaproteobacteria; order Hyphomicrobiales; family Rhizobiaceae; genus Rhizobium; species Rhizobium sp. AC44/96. Next base: position 173,429 of record NZ_LXKO01000043.1, on the reverse strand, counting down.
TGCAGTACAGGATGCATGAGGGCATGCGTCGCCTTGTGCGCGACCTCAACTTCACCTACCGCAGCAAGCCGGCCCTGCACGCCCGCGACTGCGAAGGCGACGGCTTCGAATGGCTGATTGCCGACGACCATGAAAACTCGGTCTTTGCGTGGCTGCGCAAGGCGCCGGGGGAGAAGCCGGTCGCGGTGATCACAAACCTGACGCCCGTCTACCGCGAGAACTATGCCGTGAAGCTGCCCACCGAGGGCCGCTGGCGCGAGATCCTGAACACGGATGCCGACATCTACGGCGGCAGCGGCAAGGGCAACGGCGGGCGCGTGCAGGCGGTCAACGCCGGCGGGAGCATTGCCGCATCGATTACCTTGCCGCCGCTGGCGACAATCATGCTTGAACCTGAGACTTGAAGACTGGTGGGAGGATAAAAATGGTAGAAAAACGCATTCAGCCACTTGCCCGCGATGCAATGGCCTATGTTCTTGCCGGCGGCCGGGGAAGCCGTCTGAAGGAACTCACCGACCGCCGTGCCAAGCCCGCGGTCTATTTCGGCGGCAAGTCGCGCATCATCGACTTCGCGCTCTCCAACGCGCTCAATTCAGGCATCCGCCGCATCGGCGTCGCCACCCAGTACAAGGCGCACTCGCTGATCCGCCACATGCAGCGCGGCTGGAACTTCTTCCGCCCCGAGCGAAACGAGAGCTTTGACATTCTGCCGGCCTCCCAGCGCGTCTCGGAGACGCAGTGGTACGAAGGCACCGCCGACGCGGTCTATCAGAACATCGACATCATCGAGCCTTACGGCCCGGAATACATGGTCATCCTCGCCGGCGACCACATCTACAAGATGGACTACGAATACATGCTGCAGCAGCATGTCGATTCCGGCGCAGACGTGACCATTGGTTGCCTGGAAGTGCCGCGCATGGAGGCCGTCGGCTTCGGCGTCATGCATGTCGACCAGAACGACCGGATCATCGACTTCATCGAAAAGCCCGCCAACCCGCCCGGCATGCCCGACAAGCCGGACTTCGCGCTGGCCTCGATGGGTATCTACGTCTTCCACACCAAGTTCCTGATCGAGGCATTGCGTCGCGATGCGGCCGACCCGAACTCGAGCAAGGATTTCGGCAAGGACATCATCCCCTATATCGTCAAGAACGGTAAGGCGATCGCCCATCGCTTCGCCAATTCCTGCGTCCGCTCCGACTTCGAGCATGAGCCCTACTGGCGTGACGTCGGAACGATCGATGCCTATTGGCAGGCAAACATCGACCTCACGGCAATCGTTCCGGAGCTCGACATCTACGACAAGTCCTGGCCGATCTGGACCTATGCCGAGATTTCGCCGCCGGCGAAGTTCGTCCATGACGACGAAAATCGCCGTGGCTCGGCAACCTCTTCCGTCGTCGCCGGCGACTGCATCATTTCGGGTGCGACGCTGAACAACAGCCTTCTCTTCACCGGCGTGCGCGCCAACTCCTACTCCAAGCTGGAGAGCGCCGTGGTCCTGCCGAGCGTCAAGATCGGCCGGCACGCACAGCTTCGCAACGTAGTGATCGACCACGGCGTCATCATTCCCGAAGGGCTGATCGTCGGCGAGGATCCGGAGCTCGATGCGAAGCGTTTCCGCCGAAGCGAAGGCGGCATTTGCCTCATCACGCAGCCAATGATCGACAAGCTGGATATGTGACAGATGAAAGTTCTTTCGGTTTCGTCCGAAGTCTTCCCACTGGTCAAGACAGGCGGGCTGGCCGATGTGGCCGGCGCCCTGCCGATTGCGCTGAAGCCGTTCGGCGTCGAAATGAAGACACTCATGCCCGGCTACCCCGCGGTCATGAAGGCCATTCGCGACCCGGTTGTCAGATTGCAGTTCGATGACCTCCTGGGTGAGCCGGCGACGGTGCTGGAAGTCCGGCACGAGGGTCTGGATATCCTCGTGCTCGATGCCCCCGCTTACTACGACAGATCCGGTGGCCCCTATCTCGATCCGACCGGACGGGATTATACCGACAATTGGCGGCGCTTCGCGGCCCTGTCGCTGGCCGGCGCCGAAATCGCCGCCGGCCTGATGCCCGGATGGCGTCCCGACATCGTGCATGCGCACGACTGGCAGGCCGCCATGACTCCCGTCTACATGCGCTACTACCCGACGCCGGAGCTGCCGAGCGTCATGACGATCCACAACATTGCCTTCCAGGGCCAGTTCGGCGCCGAAATCTTCTCCGGGCTGCGTTTGCCGCCGCAGGCCTTCTCGGTCGATGCGATCGAGTATTATGGGCATATCGGCTTCCTCAAGGGCGGCCTCAAGACCGCCCACGCCATCACCACCGTCAGCCCCTCCTATGCAGGCGAAATTCTGACCCCGGAGTTCGGCATGGGGCTTGAGGGCGTCATCGCAAGCCGCATCGATGCGCTGCACGGCATCGTCAACGGCATCGACGCCGACGTGTGGAACCCGGCGACTGATCCTGTCGTCCACACCCACTACACCGGAACAACGCTCAAGAACCGCGCCGCCAATCGCCTGGCGATTTCCGAATTCTTCGGCCTTCACGACGACAACGCCCCGATCTTCTGCATCATCAGCCGGCTGACCTGGCAAAAGGGGATGGATCTGATCGCCGCTACCGCCGACGAGATCGTCGCGATGGGCGGTAAGCTCGCGATCCTCGGCTCCGGCGACCCGGCGCTCGAAGGTTCGCTGCTCGCCGCCGCCGCCCGCCATCCTGGCCGAATCGGCGTCTCGATCGGCTACAACGAACCGATGTCGCACCTGATGCAGGCCGGCAGCGATGCGATCATCATCCCCTCCCGCTTCGAGCCTTGCGGCCTGACGCAGCTTTACGGGCTGCGCTATGGTTGCGTTCCCATCGTGGCACATACGGGCGGCCTCGCAGACACCGTCATCGATGCCAATCACGCTGCACTTGCGGCCAAAGTGGCAACCGGGATACAATTTGCTCCAGTGACTGCAGCAAGTCTGTTGCAGGCAATCCGGCGCGCGCTACATCTCTACACCGATCAAAAAGTCTGGACCCAATTGCAAAAGCAGGGCATGAAATCGGATGTTTCGTGGGAGAAGAGCGCCGAGCGCTATGCTGCCCTCTATTCAAGCCTCGCCCCGAAAGGCAAGTGACAGAAAATGAATAAATCCGTACCCACCACGCCTTACCAGGATCAGAAGCCCGGAACCTCGGGCCTTCGCAAGAAAGTTCCCGTATTCCAGCAGCCGAATTACGCCGAGAACTTCATCCAGTCGATCTTCGATTCGCTGGAAGGCTACCAGGGCAAATGCCTCGTCATCGGCGGCGACGGGCGCTACTACAACAAGGAAGTCATCCAGAAGGCGATCAAGATGGCTGCGGCCAATGGCTTCGGCAAGGTGATCGTCGGCAAGGGCGGCATCCTGTCGACGCCGGCGGCGTCCCACGTCATCCGCAAGTACAAGGCCTTCGGCGGCATCATTCTCTCGGCCAGCCATAATCCCGGCGGCCCGACCGAAGACTTCGGCATCAAGTACAACATCAGCAATGGCGGCCCGGCACCGGAAAAGATCACCGACGCGATCTATGCGCGCACCAAGGTGATCGACAGCTACAAGATCGCCGACTTCCCAGACGTCAACCTTGACCGCATCGGCAAGGACGAACTGCCGGGCGGCATGATGCTTGCGGTTCTCGACTCGGTCGAGGACTATACGGCTCTGATGGAAGAGCTCTTCGACTTCACGGCGATCCGCAATCTCGTCAGCCTCGGTTTTCGCATCGCTTTCGATGCGATGAGCGCCGTCACCGGCCCCTACGCCAAGGAAATCTTTGAAAACCGCCTCGGCGCCCCGTCCGGCTCGGTCCGCAACTTCATGCCGCTGCCGGATTTCGGCGGCCACCATCCGGATCCGAACCCCGTTCACTGCAAGGAACTCTACGACGAGATGATGGGCGACGACGCGCCCGATTTCGGCGCAGCGTCAGACGGCGACGGCGACCGCAACCTCATCATCGGCCGCGGCATCTTCGTCACGCCATCCGACAGCCTGGCGATCATCGCCGCCAACGCACACCTGGCACCGGGCTATTCCGGCGGCCTCACCGGCATCGCCCGTTCCATGCCGACCTCGGGTGCCGCCGATCGCGTCGCCGAGAAGCGCAACATCGGCATGTACGAGACGCCCACCGGCTGGAAGTTCTTCGGCAACCTGCTCGACGCCAACATGGCGACGATCTGTGGCGAGGAAAGCGCCGGCACCGGCTCCAACCACGTGCGCGAAAAGGATGGACTCTGGGCGGTCCTGATGTGGCTGAACATCCTGGCCGTGCGCGGCGAGAGCGTGCAGGACATCGTCACCCAGCATTGGCAGACCTACGGCCGCAACTACTATTCGCGCCACGATTACGAAGGCGTGGACACCGAAGCCGCCAATGGCCTGATCGCCAACCTGCGCGACCAGCTGGCGAGCCTGCCCGGCAAGACCTTCGGACCGCTGAAGGTCGAGAAGGCGGACGATTTCGCTTACCATGATCCGGTCGACAAGTCGGTCAGCGAGCATCAGGGCATCCGCGTCATGTTCGAAGGCGGCTCCCGCGTCGTCTTCCGCCTGTCCGGTACCGGCACCTCGGGTGCGACGCTGCGCGTCTACATCGAGCGCTACGAACCGGATTCGACCCTTCACAACATCGAGACACAGGAAGCGCTTGCCGATCTGATCGTCGCGGCCGAGGCCATCGCCGATATTCGCAGCCGCACGGGGCGCGATGCCCCTTCCGTCATAACCTGACCGGAGCACCATGGCGGCAAAACAATCGGGGCAAGGCGGAGCGGTGATCTTCGAGACCGGCGTCGATTTTGCCGTCTGGTCACACCACGCAGGGCAGATCGAGCTTTGCCTCTTCGATGACGACGACAAGGAATTCACGCGCCTGCCGATGGCGCGTGATGACGATCATGTTCACCGCCTATTCGTCGACGGCCTGAAACAAGGCGCTCGCTACGGCTTCCGTGCCGACGGGATCTACGCCCCCGACAACGGCCTCTGGTTCGATCCTGCGAAGCTCCTGGTCGACCCCTATGCAAAGGAACTCGACCGGCCATTCCGGTATGATCCCCTACTCGGTGTCTTCGGTGAGGAGACGCGCCATCTCGTGCCGAAGGCGATTGTCACCCGCGATACGCCTGTCACGCCACAAAAACCGCTCTTCAAGCCCGGCGGCTTCATCTACGAAGTCGCGGTCCGCCCCTTCACCATGCTCCATCCTGATGTGCCGGAGGCTCAGCGCGGCACCGTCTCAGCACTGGCGCATCCCGCCGTCGTCAGCCATCTCAAGCGCATCGGCGTCGATGCCATCGAACTGATGCCGATCACCGCATGGATCGACGAACGACACCTGCCGCCGCTCGGTCTACACAACGGCTGGGGTTACAACCCCATCGCGTTCATGGCGCTTGATCCGCGCCTCGTTCCAGGCGGCATGGCGGAACTGCGCGACACCGTTGCCAGGCTTCACGCCGAGGGCATCGGCGTGATCCTCGACCTCGTGTTCAACCACACCGGCGAAAGCGACCGGTATGGCAGCACGCTGTCGCTCCGAGGTCTCGACAACCTGTGCTTCTATCGCCATGCCCAGCATCGCCCGGGCGAACTGATCAACGACACAGGCACCGGCAACACCGTGGCCTGCGACCATCCCTACATCAGGCAGCTGATCATCGACAGCCTGCGCCATTTCGTGCTCGGCGCCGGCATCGATGGCTTCCGTTTTGACCTCGCGCCGGTTCTCGGCCGCACGGCCAACGGTTTCGAGGGCCACGGCGAGACGCTGACGGCCATTCTCGCCGACGATGTTCTTGCCGACCGGGTCATGATCGCCGAACCATGGGACATCGGCCCCGGGGGCTACCAGCTCGGCAACTTCCCGGCGCCTTTCCTCGAGTGGAACGACCGCGTCCGCGATGACCTTCGCTGCTACTGGCGCGGCGACGCCTACAAGACGGGACCGCTGGCTACAGCACTGGCAGGCTCCTCCGATATCTTCTCGCGCAACGGCGGTGCGGCAACGCGCAGTGTCAACTTCCTTGCCGCCCACGACGGCTTCACGCTGAAGGACCTGGTTTCCTATAGCGGCAAGCACAATGAGGCGAACGGCGAGGAAAACCGGGACGGTCACAACGAGAACCACTCTTGGAACAATGGCGTCGAGGGCGACACCCGCTACCCCGATATCATCGCCAGGCGCCGAGACGACGTGGAGGCGCTGCTTTCCACGCTCTTCGTGACCCGCGGCAGTGTCATGTTGACGGCCGGCGATGAAGGTGGCCGCTCGCAGCGCGGCAACAACAATGCCTATTGCCAGGACAACGACATAACCTGGGTCGACTGGTCGACGCTCGACGACGAGCTGATCACCCACACCGCCTTTGTCTCCGCACTCCGAAAGCGTTTCAGCGTGTTCTCGCAGGCGACGTTTCTTTCCGGTGACGGCGATGTCGCCTGGATCGCGCCGTCGGGCCAGCCGATGACCGTTTCCGATTGGGAAACGCCTGATTTCGCGACGCTCGGCATGGTCCTGTCGACGACAGACAACAACAGCCGAAAGACGGTGCGGATCGCCGTCCTCTTCAATCGATCCGAGGTTGCACAAACCTTTTCGCTGCCGGGACCGCTCCCCGCCGCCTGGCGCCAGCTGACGGCGACCGGCGAGAAGAAAGCAGCAGCACAAACCACCGTCCCACCACGTTCAGTTTCATTCTATCTGGAAAATTGAGCCTCACCGTCCAGATATCAAAATCCTTATCGCAATCGTCACAAACCAGTCGTAAGGCTGTTGGTCGCAGCTTTCTCACGGGGAATCAATGGTCAAGGAAATCTCGCTTGCAGACGTACGGGAACTGGTCGGCACCGAAACCGGCCTCTCGGACTGGATTCTTGTCGACCAGACGATGATCGACGCTTTCGCCCATGCGACGGACGATCACCAGTACATTCACGTCGATCCGGTGCGCGCGGCCGAAAGCCCGTTCGGCGGGACCATCGCCCATGGCTTCCTGACCCTCTCGCTACTTTCGACGATGAACTACAACTGCCTGCCGAGGATCCGCGAGCAGACGATGGGCATCAACTACGGCTTCGAGAACATCCGCTTTCTCTCGCCGGTGAAGGTTGGTTCCCGCATCCGCGGCCATTTCGTTCTGTCCGAAGCGCGCTTTCGCGGCGCCGGCATGCTGATGACCAGCTATGACGTGACGATCGAGATCGAAAACGAGCGAAAAGCGGCACTCACCGCCAAATGGATCACGATCATCCAGTTCGATCCGAAGGACCGGCCACACAACGCCTGATCACGGCGCCCCGTTGATTTCGACGATATTGCGATCCGGATCGAGCAGATAGGCTTGCGGAAACCCTGCCGGCCCGTCGCGCCTCAGACGCAGCCGCCAGGGATCTCCCTCCGGCACATCCTCACGAAAACCCTTGGCGATCAGGCCGCGGATGCATCCCTCGAAATCGTCCGTGCGGAACGCAAAATGCCCGTCAGTGGTGTCGATCGTGGCATCACGCCGGAAGGTTCCTGCCGGATTGACGATCATGTGGACCTGCAGCGCCCCGCAGGCAAACCATGCTCCGACCGAGCTGAACGCCGGCCTGGCGATCTGTTCAAGCCCGAAGACCTCGCGATAGAAAGCGACCGACCGGCCAAGATCCGTGACGACAATGGAAACGTGATGCAGCATCATGAAAGACACCCCGCCCGTTAGAGCTCCAATCAGGAGCGAACGCCGCTGGTGGATGATGCATCAGTCGCGGCGATCCCGCAACGCAAAGACAATCGGGGACGGCACCGACAGTACCGTCCCCGGTCATAAATTGCAGATCAGCAGCGTTTAGTGCGCCGCGTCTTCCGCGCCCTCGGCCAGCAGGCCGAACACGAAATCGGCGAACGAACGCCAGCATTCGACACGGAACGTATCGTCTTCCGTGCGGAAAAGCACGATCTCGGCCTTGCCGAACAGCGTGCGCGAGCAGGCACCGACGGGGAATGCCTCGAGCGACAGATCCTGCGGGCAGCCGGTGGAGATTGTGGTCTCGGCACCCGGGCCGGAGACGATGATCGCGACGTTGCGGTGTGAGACGTCCGTCGCCGAATGAAGCACTTCCGCCTTCGCGAGAGCGCTCATCAGGTCTGCACCGCTCTCGTCGACGACGAGCCATTCGTCCGGGCCGAGCCAGAGGGCGGCGCGGCCACCCTTGCGGCCCGAGGTCTTCGGTGCGTTGGGTACGGTCACGCCAAGCGCAGAGGAAAGCGCCTTGAGCGACTCGGCCGGTGCGCGAAGCGCAACGCGCGTGGCGAACGGTGCGGGCGTCAGCCGTACGCTGGCGGAGCCGCCCTGCTTGCCCGAGAGAACGGATGTGCGAACTGCCGTATCAGCCATTGATGCGACCTCCTTCCTTGTCAAAGAACACCATATCCGTCACCTCGACTGCGATCGTCTTGTCGGGCATCGGCACGTAGAGCGTCTCGCCCATCCGCTTACGACCACCGGCGACCAGCGCAAACGCGATCGACCTTCCAAGGTTTTCCGACCAGTAGGACGAGGTGACGTGGCCGAGCATCGTCATCGGCTTCGGCTCGTTCGGGTTGGCGACGATCTGCGCGCCCTCTTCGAGCACCAGCGTGGGATCCTTGGTGACGAGGCCGACCAGTTGCTTGCGGCCTTCCTTGACGAGATCCGGCCGCTTCAGTCCGCGAATGCCGACGAAATCCGTCTTCTTCTTCGACACAGCCCAGTTGAGGCCGGCATCGTCAGGGGTCACGGTTCCATCCGTGTCCTGGCCGACAATGATGTAGCCCTTCTCGGCGCGAAGCACGTGCATCGTCTCCGTGCCGTAGACGCAGGCGCCGAGCGGCTCGGCATTGGCCCAGACGGCTTCGAGCACCGACTGGCCGTAATCGGCCGGCACGTTGATTTCAAAGCCGGTCTCGCCGGTGAAAGACACGCGGAAGAGACGTGCCGGAACACCCATGACCGTGCACTCGGCAACACTCATATGCGGGAAGGCCTCGTTGGAGATATCGACGCCCTCGACCAGCGGCGCGATGATCTCGCGCGCCTTCGGTCCCTGCACGGCAATAACGGCCCACTGCTCGGTCACCGACGTCAGCCACACCTTCAGATGCGGGAACTCGGTCTGCAGATAGTCTTCCATGTGGTTCAACACGCGCGGCGCGCCGCCCGTCGTCGTCGTCACGTGGAAGCGATCGTCGGCCAGACGCCCGACGACGCCATCGTCATAAACGAAGCCATCGTCGCGGGTCATGATGCCGTAGCGGCACTTGCCGGGCTTCAGCGTGTCCCAGGCGTTGGTGTACATCAGATTCATGAACTCGGCGGCGTCAGGGCCGACGACCTCGATCTTGCCGAGCGTCGAGGCATCGAACACGCCGGCCACATCACGCGCCGTCTTGCATTCGCGCGCGACCGCCTGGTGCATGGTTTCGCCGGCACGTGGGTAGAACCACGCACGCTTCCAGTTGCCGACATCCTCGAACACCGCACCCTGGGCTTCTTCCCACTGGTGCAGCGGCGTCTTGCGCGTCGGATCGAACAGCTCTCCACGCGAATGCGCGATCAGCGTGCCGTAGGTCACTGGCGTATAGGGCGCGCGGAAGGTGGTGAGACCGACCTGCGGGATCTCCTTGCCCAGCATCTCGGCGGCGATCGCCAGACCGTGCATGTTGGAGAGCTTGCCCTGGTCGGAGGCCATGCCGTTGGTCGTGAAGCGCTTGATGTGCTCGATCGAGTGCATCCCCTCGCGCACCGCAAGGCGGATATCCTTGGCGCAGACGTCGTGCTGGAAATCGATGAAGGCCTTGGCGCTGGTCTCGGGGCCCGCCCCTTCGGCGGCACCGATCATCCCGCCGGTCCACTGATGCGCCTGCTCGGCCGAGATGCTGATCTTGCCCGCCGCCGTCTTGCCGGCAGCCTGCGCCATCAGTTCGCCCGCCGCCAGCGATTCCTCGATGGTGCGCTGCAGATCGTCGGTGCCGTTGCAGGCGCCGACGGAGAGGCAATCCTGGGCATAGGTGCCGGGCAGGAAGCGCTGCGTCTCTGGCTCGAACTTCACCTTGCCGCGCGACTGCGAGAACAGGTGCACCGAAGGCGTCCAGCCCGCCGAAACGAGCAGCGCATCGACCGCGATCTTGCGAGGCGAGCCGCCACCGTTGCGGGCAACCGTCATCGACGAAATGCGCAACTTGCCGGATGTGTTGACGACCGACTGGCCAGAGAGAACATCGATGCCGAGCGAACGGGCCTCGGCCAGAACATCAGCACCCGGCGTCTGCCTGCAATCCACGATCGCCGCGATCTCGACGCCCGCGCGCTTCAGGTCGAAGGCCGCCTCATAGGCGGAGTCGTGCGCGGTGTAGACGCCGACCTTCTGGCCGACGGCAACGCCGTACTGGTTTAGATACATGCGCGCGGCCGATGCCAGCATGATGCCCGGACGGTCGTTGTTCGGGAACACCATGTGGCGCTCGATGGCGCCATTGGCGAGGATGACGCGCTTGGCGCGCAACTGCCACAGACGCTCGCGCGGCAGGTGGCGGCTGGGGTTGGCGACATGGTCGGTCACGCGCTCGGCAAGGCCGACGAAATTGTGGTTGTAGTAGCCGAATGCGGTGGTGCGGGTGAGAACCTGCACATTGTCCATTGCCTTGAGAGCGGCAACCGTCTTCTGCGCCCACTCATAGCCGGAAAGCCCGTCGATCGTCACACCGCTATCGTAGCGCAGCGCGCCGCCGACATCGGCCTGCTCGTCGCAGAGGATGACCTTGGCGCCGGTCTGTGCTGCGGCCAATGCCGCAGACAGGCCAGCGACGCCGGCTCCGACGACAAGCACGTCGCAATGTGCGTAACGCCCGGCGTAGTGATCCGGATCCGCTTCCTTCGGCGCGACGCCGAGGCCCGCTGCACGGCGGATGATCGGCTCGTAGATGCTCTTCCAGGCGGCCTTCGGCCACATGAAGGTCTTGTAGTAGAAACCGGCCGCGAAGAAGGGCGAGAGCAGGTTGTTGATGCCGCCGATGTCGAAGGAGAGCGACGGAAAGCGGTTCTGCGATTCGACGATCATGCCGTCGAACACTTCCTGCACCGTGGCGCGCACGTTCGGCTGCTTGCGGGCGGCATCACGCGAAACGTCGATCAGCGCGTTCGGCTCCTCGGCACCGGCCGACAGAATGCCGCGCGGGCGGTGATACTTGAACGAGCGGCCTACCAGATGGATGTTGTTGGCAATCAGCGCCGAGGCGACGGTATCGCCTTCGAGCGCCGTATAGCTCTTGCCGTCGAAGGTGAAGCGCGCGGTTCTGGCCGGCGTCAGGCGACCCTTGCCTGCAATACGGTTCGTCGTGCTCATTTCGCTTCTCCTTCGAGCTGCTCATAGGTCTCGACGGGAGCATGGGGCGTTGCGGCCGCACCGATATCAGGCTTCGGCTCGCCGGCCTTGTAGGTCATGATGAACTTGTCGCTGATCGTGTCGCGCGCCGCGTTGAAGAAGCGGCCGCATCCGTGCTGGTGGCGCCAGCGTTCGAAGATCAGCCCCTTGGGGTTGTCGCGCAGGAAGAAGAACTCCTCGAACTGTTCGTCGGAGATCTCGGCGATATTGGTCGGGCGGGCGATATGCGCATCGCCGGCGCCGCGGAATTCGAGCTCGGAGCGCTCTTCCTGACAGTATGGGCAATAGATAAGAAGCATGATGTCCTCGTGTCAGTGCGCGACGGCTGCGGCGGCGGCTTCGTCGATCAGACGGCCGGTGCGGAAGCGGTCCAGTGTCAGGCCGGCATTGAACTTGTGCGCCTCGTCGCGGGCGATCAGATGCGCGAAGAGATTGGCCGAGCCCGGTGTCGCCTTGAAGCCGCCGGTGCCCCAGCCGCAGTTGACGTAGAGCCCCGGAACCGGGGTCTTCGACTGGATGGCCGAACGATCCGGCGTGTTGTCGACGATCCCGCCCCACTGGCGCATCATCTTGACGCGACGGAACATCGGGAACAGCTCGCAGATGGCATCGAGCGTATGCGTGATGATCTGCAGGCCGCCGGTCTGGCTGTAGGAATTGTACTGGTCGGTGCCGGCGCCGATCACGAGCTCGCCCTTGTCGGACTGCGAGATATAGGCATGCACCGTGTTGGACATGACCACGCAGGGGAAGATCGGCTTCAAAGGCTCGGAGACCAGCGCCTGCAGCGGGCTCGACTGCAAGGGCACGCGCACATCGGCCATCTTCATGACCGTGGTCGTGTGGCCGGCAGCCGAGACGCCGACCTTCTTGGCGCCGATGAAGCCACGCGATGTCTCGACACCGGTGATGCGACCGTCGGGGCCGCGGCGGATGCCGGTCACTTCGCAGTTCTGGATGATATGGACGCCGCGATCGGACGCCGCACGCGCATAGCCCCAGGCGACCGCATCATGGCGGGCCGTGCCGCCGCGACGCTGGAGTGCGGCACCGTTGATCGGATAGCGGGCGCTGGCGGAGATATCCAGCGGCGGACAATAAGCCTTGGCCTGTTCCGGCGTCAGCCATTCATTGTCGATGCCGTAGAGACGGTTGGCATGGATATGGCGCTTGAAGGACTGCTGGTCGTGCACATTGTGCGACAGCATCATCACGCCGCGCGGCGAGTACATGACATTGTAGTTGAGATCCTGCGAGAGGTTCTCCCAAAGCTTCATCGAATGCTCGTAGATGTGCATGCTCTCTTCATAGAGATAGTTCGAGCGGATGATGGTCGTGTTGCGGCCGGTATTGCCGCCGCCGAGCCAGCCCTTTTCGAGCACCGCGACATTGGTGATGCCGTGCTCCTTGGCCAGATAATAGGCAGCCCCCAGGCCATGTCCGCCGCCGCCGATGATGATGACGTCGTATTCGGCGCGCGGCTCCGGCGAAGTCCATTGCTTCTCCCAGCCCTTGTGGCCCCTCAGAGCCTCTCGTGCCACGGCAAAAACCGAGTATCTACGCATCCGCCTTCATCTCCTTCAAGGGAAAGGTCCCTTCTCGTCGGCCATACAAATCGCAAATCCAAATGCGGCACAACGTTTCTTTTGCGACGCCGGCAGGCTTTTGTTTTGACACTCGGCAAGAATGAAGACGCTTGGCCTGCTGTCTGGAGCGTAGCAAACGCGCACAGCTGAGGCGGCCGATCCCGCGATGGCTTGCAGCCTGCCATCCTTATTACTTTAGAGTAATTGCACTTACAATTTTCGAGCGCATAATTCTTCTGCTGTGTGGGCGGCTTTGCGCCTCAAGGGTCTCGCGCCTGCAGCAACGGGAGCATTCATAATCCAAATTTCGACACGCGTGGCAAAGCCCGTGTGCGACCTGACATCAAAAGAAAACAGGCCGGCAGGGCAGGATGCTTGCTGTCTGGTCTCAGGGAGGATTAGCCATGCAATCGCATTTCATCACCCTTACTGTTGGCGTGCTTTTATCGGGCGCTTGCCTTATCAGCCCCGTCACCGCTGCCGATGGCACCGTGACCAAGGAAGAAGCGGCGGCGATCGGCGTCGACGCCTATCTCTATCTCTATCCGTTGGTCACCATGAACCTGACCCGTGAGCAGGCGACAAACGTCGAGGCCGGCAAGACGATGGGACGAGGACCGGCCAATATGTTCGTCAACGTTCCGGCGTTTCCGACAGCCGATTTTAGGGATGTCGTTCGCCCCAATTTCGATACGCTCTATTCGGTCGCCTGGCTCGACATGACGAAGGAGCCGATGATCGTCTCGGCACCCGATACGAACGGACGCTACTACCTGCTGCCGATGCTTGACATGTGGACCGATGTATTTGCCTCGCCCGGCTGGCGGACGACGGGAACCGCGAAGGCCGACTTCGCCGTCGTCCCACCCGGCTGGACAGGCAAACAGCTGCCGGCCGGAACACAACGGATCGATGCGCCGACACCCTATGTCTGGGTCATCGGCCGCACCAAAACCGACGGACCACCCGACTATGACGCCGTTCACAAGATCCAGGCCGGCTACACGGTCACGCCGCTGTCGCAGTGGGGCAAGAAGGTCGAGCCGGCCAAGGTCACGATCAACCCTGCCATCGACATGAAAACCCCACCGAAGAAGACGGTAGACGGGATGGCGGCCGAGGACTTCTTCGCCTATGCGGCCGAGCTGCTGAAGGTCAACCCGCCACACGCCACCGACCAGCCGATCATCAGCCGGATGCAGCGGATCGGATTGGTTGCGGGCAAGAGCTTCAACAAGAGCAAGGTCGCGCCCGACGTCGCCGAGGCCCTGAAGGATGTCCCGGCCGAGGCCCAGAAGCTGATGGAATGGAAAATCCCGACGCTCGCCCGGGTCGCCAACAACTGGTCAATGAACACAGACACGCTGGGCGTCTACGGAAATTACTATCTGAAGCGGGCGATCGTCGCACAGCTCGGACTTGGCGCCAACCTGCCGGAGGACGCGATCTATCCCCTCAACCTCGGCGACGAGAAGGGAAATCCGCTGAACGGAGCCAACAGCTACAAACTCCACTTCGACAAGGCGAACCTGCCGCCGGTCAAGGCATTCTGGTCCGTCACGCTCTACGACCCCGAGGGATTCCAGGTTGGCAACAGCCTCAACCGCTTTGCCGTCAGCAGCTGGATGCCCTTCGTCTACAATGCGGACGGGTCGCTTGATCTCTACTTCCAGAACAAGAGCCCGGGCACAGACAAGGAAGCCAACTGGCTGCCGGCGCCCGCCGGGCCCTTCAACCTGACCATGCGCCTCTACGGGCCGGAGAGCCAGGCTTTGACCGGGAAATGGAACCCACCGGCCGTTGAAATGATCCAGGCGCTCCAGCAGGTCACGGCCCAGTGAGCGTTCTGCCAATTCCCATTGGGCTGGATTGGAAGATCGGGTATAGAATGGTGGGAACACGGTGCTCGACTGAAAAGCCGGGCACCACCATCCTCGCCGGCGTCTCAGCCAATCACGGTGCTGGAAAACAAGCTGCCCGATCTGCCGATCACAGCATTTTTCCACCTCAATCCCATATCCCTGCTGGACTTTGGCCAATCCATCTGCTATCTCGCCTCACCAATCGCAAAGCTCTGGCTGCGCGAACCATATTTTTTTTGCCTCTGGCGCCGTGCTGACGCCGGCATCAACCAAACCAAAGGAACGTGATTCTCGTGCAGGTACTTGTCCGCGATAACAATGTCGATCAGGCTCTCCGCGCTCTCAAGAAGAAGATGCAGCGTGAAGGCATTTTCCGCGAAATGAAGATGCGCGACTACTACGAAAAGCCGTCGCAGAAGCGTGCTCGCGAAAAGGCTGAAGCCGTTCGCCGCGTTCGCAAGCTGGCTCGCAAGCGGGCACAGCGCGAAGGTATCGTAGCGCGCTAATCGGCGTGCTGTCGTTATTTCGACGTTTTCAGATGCATGTTGGCGGGGGCGATCTGTTCGCCGCCGCCTTTTTAATTTGCTGCTGAAGCCTGCCGTCCACCATCCGGACCGGCTGCACTGGGGGAAAACGAGCCCGCATGGCTGATATCATGTTGAATACCCGCTCCTTGCGTTCGCCGAAAATTGCCGTTCTGCCGGTACTGGCGATTGTTACCGCACTTGGTCTTTCCAGCTGCACGACGAACAACACCTCCGATGCCGTCATTCGCATCGACAAGGCGCAGGGCTCGCAGGAAAATATCGCCTCGCTCACGTCAGTCATCAATGCAAATCCGCGGGATCCGGAAGGCTACAACGTTCGAGGCTCCGCCTACGGTCGCGGCGGCGATTTCCGCCAGGCCCTGAACGATTTCAACACGGCACTGCAGCTCAATCCGAAGTTCTACCAGGCCTACGCCAACCGCGCGCTCATCTATCGCAACATGGGTCAGCCGCAGCAGGCAATCCAGGACTACAACTCCGCCCTGCAGATCAATCCCAACTACGATGTGGCTCTGATCGGCCGTGGCAACGTCTACCGCACCGTCGGCCAGGATGACGCCGCCTTCAACGACTTCAACAAGGCGATCCAGCTCGGCACCACAGACGGCCGCGCCTACCACAATCGCGGCCTCGTCTACCAGAAGCGGAATCAGCAGGACAAGGCGATCGACGACTTCTCGAAGGCGATCTCGCTGTCTCCGAATTCGCCCGAACCCTACAATGGTCGCGGCATCTCTTATATCGCGCTGAATGACGACGACAACGCATTCGCCGACTTCAACCATGCGATCGAGCTTAACGGCAACATCGCGGAATCCTGGGCGAACCAGGCGCTTGTCTACGAGCGCAAGGGAGACAAGCAGAAGGCGGCACGTTCCTATCGCCACGCCGTTGGCCTTGATCCCAAGTATCAGCCGGCGAAAGAGGGTCTTGCCCGCGTAGGCGCGCCGACCGCAGGCTAACGGGCACTCGACGACGATGGCAGCCAAGCAGAGTGTAATCGTCGTCGGCTCTGGCATCATCGGAGCCTCGATCGCCTGGCATCTCACCCGTGGCGGCGCCGCCGTCACCGTGGTTGCCGAAGACGAAGGTGGCGTTGCCACGCCCTGTTCTTTTGCCTGGATCAACGCCAGCTGGGGCAACCCGGAATTCTATTTCCGTTTCCGGCTGCGAGCCATGGCTGAATGGCGACGACTGGCGACGGAACTGCCAGGTCTGCCTCTCGCATGGTGCGGAGGCCTCTGCTGGGATCTCCCGCCGCACGATCTGGAAGCCTTCGCCACCGAGCATATTGGATGGGGCTACGGCATCGACCGTATCGACGGCAACGCTGTCAGGGCGCGCGAGCCGTATCTGGCCAACCTCCCTGATCTTGCCTTGTCGGTGACCGAAGAAGGCGCCGTCGAGCCGGTCGCAGCCGCCCTCGCGATGCTCTCCGATGCAAAGGCGCGGGGCGCAACATTCGTGAATGCGGCCGTGCACAGCCTTATTCGCACCGGAGAACGCATCTCGGGCGTTGTCACCTCCGCCGGGCTGCTTGAAGCCGATCACATCGTGCTCGCGACCGGTGCTGGCACCACGCCGTTGACCGCCGCGATCGACCTCCACATTCCGATCGACACACCACCCGGCCTGATCGTTCATAGCCGGCCGCACGCCCGCCGCCTGAACGGACTGGTGATGGCACCCGAGCTTCACATGCGCCAGACGGGCGATGGCCGCATCATCGCCGGCAGCGATTTTGGCGGCGCTGATCCGGGACAGGATCAGCAAGCGACGGCGGAAGCCTTGTTCGACAAGCTGCGCGGCAGCCTACTGGACAGCCCTTCGCTGGCCATGGATTTCTTCACCGTCGGATACCGACCGACGCCGAAAGACGGCTTTCCGATCATCGATGCCGCCTGTAAGGGCCTCTATATCGCCGTCATGCACTCCGGCGTCACACTCGCGCCGCTTGCCGGCCTACTCGCGTCTAACGAGATTCTGACCGGAGAGAAGGACGCAGCGCTTGCACCCTTCGCGCTCTCCAGGTTCAGTTAGATTTCTGCAACACTAAACTCCGAGAAATGCCGGCGACATGTTTTAGTGTGTTGCAAGGATTTGGACCTGTCCCTAACATACAGCTGGTTCGATAGCAGGCTATCGGCAAGCCAGAGGGCGCATCGGGGGCGATTGTGGTGAACCAGTACAAGCTCGTCAGGGCCTGCGGTGCCAGCGGTTTTGCGCCCGGCATCGGGAGCATATGCCCATGAAGATGTCGGCGCGATTCTTTCCCAAGGCCTCGATCGGCACCTACCTGATCGCCATGGCATTGGCGACTTCGCTGCCGATTTTTGCCTTGGTCGCGCTACTGCTGGGCCAGCTGGAGGACAACCAGCGGTCCATCCAAAAACGCGAGACCGCGCAGGACGCCACGGCCCTCGCCCGCGCCATCGACCGGCAATTGCAGGATATGGCTACCACCCTGAGGTTGCTGTCGACATCGCCCGAACTCGAAAGCAACGACTTCGCCGCGTTTCACAAGCGCACCGCCACGGCTCTCAGGGCAAACACCCTCTATATCATCGCCGTCGATGCCAAGGGGCAGCAGCTGCTGAACACCCGCGTCGAGTATGGGGCGCCGCTCGGCCAGGCCGCAAACATGCCCTCCGTCGAAGCCGTGATCAAATCGGGCCGCATTGAAGCCTCCGACGTGTTTCGCGGCAGGACAAGCGGCGCATGGGTCTACAACGTCACCATGCCGCTGCAGCTCGACCGGGTCGCAGCGCTGATCATCACCCAGAACGCCAATGACCTTGCCAAGCTCCTGTCGACGGATGGCCTTCCCTCGGGCTGGTCCGCGGCCGTTGTCGATCAGGGTGGCCACGTGGTCGCCTCGGTCGGCGCAAACAGCATCGATTACGGCCAGCCGTTCGACCCGCGCGTGCTGCCCGATCTGGTCGATTCGAGCGGCGTCTATGAGAACAGCAGCGTGATGCCGAGAATGCTCCTCGGCTACGCGCAGATCCCCGGCTGGTCCTGGAAGGCGATCATCTGGGGGCCGGTGGCGACCGCGCAGGAATCGATCCTCACGACCTGGCGTTTCCTGATCATCGGCGGCATCGCCCTTGTGACGGTCGCAGTCATCGCCGCTTACGCCGTGGCGCGACAGGTTCGCACCACCATTCGCTCGATTGCAGACATGGCCAACCGCATGGGCGAAGGCCACATCGTCGCGCCGATCGAGACCAGCGTCATCGAAGCAAACCAGGTGGCCGTGGCACTCTCCAACGCCTCCTTCGACCGCAGCCAGACGGAAGATCGCCTGCACTTCGTGATGAACGAGCTCGTGCATCGCACCAAGAATCTGCTGGCGCTGGC
This sequence comes from Rhizobium sp. AC44/96, assembly GCF_001692185.1. Lineage (NCBI taxonomy): Bacteria > Pseudomonadati > Pseudomonadota > Alphaproteobacteria > Hyphomicrobiales > Rhizobiaceae > Rhizobium > Rhizobium sp. AC44/96. Next base: position 154,627 of record NZ_LXKO01000043.1, on the reverse strand, counting down.
GCAGGCGATGATCCGCCAGCTTGCCAGACAGGCAACGACCGTCGAGGAGTTTCAGGCAGCGGTCGCCGATCGTCTCGACGGCTTGTCACGCTCGATCGAGCTCCTGACCAGCGAGCAATGGGCCGGCGCCTCGCTGCGCCGTGTCATCGACAGCCATTTCCAGGCGTTTCCGCAGTCGATCCAGCAGATCGACATCATCGGCAAGGACTTCATGCTGAAGCCTGATGCGGTCCAGAACCTCGGCCTCACCCTGCACGAGCTGGCCACCAACTCCATCAAATATGGCGCGCTTTCCGTGCCGCAGGGCCGCGTGAGGCTCTATTGGCAGAACCTTCAGGAAGCGTCGCATAACGAAGAGATGCTGCGCCTCGTCTGGGAAGAGCAGAATGGCCCGCCGGTCGTGACCCCAACGCGATCGGGCTTCGGGACCACGGTCATCAAGACGCATGCCGCGGCAGCTTTCGGCGGCACCGTACAGGTCGACTTTCTGGCCAAGGGCCTTCGCTGGGAGCTGACCGCGCCGCGCCGGACACTCGAGCGCACGGCGACCCCGGAAGCGCATTCTGATCGGAAAGGTGCATAGCCCCAGCCGGTCATGAAAAGGGCGCGACCGAAGTCGCGCCTCAATTCATCAAATGCTTCCACCTCCGGCGACCATTCAGTGGTTGATCGCCTTGTTGATCTCTTCGGTGACCTTCTTGGCGTCGCCGAGCAGCATCATCGTGCCGTCCTTGTAGAACAGAGTGTTATCGATACCGGCGTAGCCGGAGCCCAGCGAGCGCTTGACGAAGATGCAGGTCTTCGCCTTGTCGACATCGAGGATCGGCATGCCGTAGATCGGCGAGGTCTTGTCGTCGCGTGCCGCGGGGTTGGTCACGTCGTTGGCGCCGATGACGTAGGCGACGTCGGCCTGCGCGAACTCCGAGTTGATGTCCTCGAGTTCGAAAACTTCGTCATAAGGCACGTTCGCTTCGGCAAGCAGCACATTCATGTGGCCGGGCATACGACCCGCAACCGGATGAATGGCATACTTCACATCGACGCCGTTCTTCTTCAGATTGTCGGCAAGTTCGCGGAGCGCATGCTGTGCCTGAGCCACGGCCATGCCGTAGCCCGGCACGATGATGACCTTGGAGGCGTTGGCCATCAGGTAGGCTGCGTCCTCGGCCGAGCCGAGCTTCACGGTCTTGTCGGAATTGTCCGCTCCACCCGACGAAGTTTCGCCACCGAAGCCACCGAGGATGACGGAGATGAACGAGCGGTTCATGCCCTTGCACATGATGTAGGACAGGATCGCACCCGAAGAGCCTACCAGCGCGCCGGTGATGATCAGGGCGAGGTTGCCGAGCGTGAAACCGATACCGGCAGCCGCCCAGCCCGAGTAGGAGTTGAGCATCGACACGACGACCGGCATGTCGGCGCCACCGATCGGCACGATCAGCAGCACGCCGAGCGCCAGCGACAGGGCCACGATGGCCCAGAAGTCGATATGGCTCTCGGAAACCGCCAGCCCGGCAATGAAGAAGATGATCAGGGCAAGCAGCGCCGCGTTGATCACATGGCGGAACGGCAGCATGATCGGCTTGCCAGACATGCGCCCGTCGAGCTTGAGGAAGGCGATGATCGAACCGGTGAAGGTCAGGGCTCCGATCGCCACGCCAAGCGCCATTTCAATGCGCGCCTCGGTGTGGATCTCACCGATGTTGCCGATGCCGAAGGACGCAGGCGTATAAAGCGCGGACGCCGCCACCAGCACGGCGGCAAGGCCAACCAGCGAGTGGAACCCGGCGACCAGCTGCGGCATTGAGGTCATCGGGATCACGCGGGCGATGTAGGCGCCCGCTCCGCCGCCGATGGCAAGGCCGAGAATGATCAACACGAGACCGCCGAACGACGGCGTCGCCAGCGTTAGCGTCGTCAGGATGGCGATCCCCATGCCAACCATGCCGTAGACATTGCCCTTGCGGCTTGTCGCCGGGTGGGAAAGCCCGCGCAACGCGACAATGAAGAGGACACCGGAAACGAGATAGAGGAAGGCTGCGATACTGGTCATGCGGTCCTCACTTGTCCTTCTTCTTGTACATCGCCAGCATGCGCTGGGTGACAAGGAAGCCGCCGAAGATGTTCACCGAGACCAGCACCAGGGCGACGAAGCCGAAGCCTGTCGCAAGCCCGCTGGTCGAGATACCGACCGCAAGCAGCGCGCCAACCACGATGACCGAGGAGATTGCATTGGTAACCGCCATCAGCGGCGTATGCAGCGCCGGCGTCACCGACCAGACGACGTAGTAGCCGACGAAGATCGCCAGCACGAAGATCGCGAACTGGAAGACGAAGGGATCGATCACGCCACCGGTGGCGGCACTTGCCACCTCGGGCGCATTCGCGGCGGCCGACGCCACCGCACCGACGGCCTGGTTGAGCTGTTCCAGCGCCCGGTCCATCTGTTCCGTAGCCATCAGTTGTCCCCCTTCTTGGCGCCGCCGAATGCCGGATGCACGACCGCGCCGGCATGGGTCAGGATGGTCGCCTTGATCAATTCATCGTCGAGATTGAGGGCAACCGCCTTGGTTTCCTTGTTGACCATTGTCTCGAGGAAGGTGACCAGGTTCTTGGCATAAAGGGCCGAGGCGCTGGCCGCGATCCGGCCGGCCATGTTCGCAAAGCCGATCACCCGCACGCCGTCGACATCGGCAACCTTGCCCGGCTTGACGCCTTCGATGTTGCCGCCGCGTTCGACCGCAAGATCGACCGCGACCGCGCCCGGCTTCATCGACTTCAGCATCTCGCGGGACACGAGCCTCGGCGCCGGTCGACCGGGAATGAGCGCCGTGGTGATGACGATGTCCTGCTTGGCGATATGCTCGGCAACCAGTGCCGCCTGCTTCGCCTGATATTCCTTGGACATTTCCTTGGCATAGCCGCCAGCCGTCTCGGCGGCCTTGAACTCGTCGTCCTCGACGGCGATGAACTTGGCGCCCAGCGACGCGACCTGCTCCTTCGCAGCCGGGCGAACGTCCGTAGCCGACACCGCCGCACCGAGACGCCGCGCCGTGGCGATCGCCTGCAGGCCTGCAACGCCGGCGCCCATGACGAAGACCTTCGCCGCAGGAACGGTTCCTGCCGCGGTCATCATCATCGGCATCGCGCGGTCGTAGACAGCCGCCGCTTCGATCACCGCCTGGTAGCCCGCGAGATTGGCCTGCGACGACAGAACGTCCATCGACTGCGCACGGGTGATGCGCGGCATCAGCTCCATGGCGAAGGTCGAAAGGCCTGCCTTGGCCATGCCAGCAATGGCCTCTTCGTTGCCGTAGGGATCCATGATGGCAATGACGATAGCGCCGCTCTTGTAGCCAGCGATCTCCGCCTCGGTCGGGCGTCGCACCTTCAGCACGATATCGGCGGTTGCCGCAGCCCCCGCCAACCCGATCCGTGCGCCGACAGCCTCATATTCGCTGTCGGGTATCCGGGAAAGCTTACCGGCGCCTGCCTCGACGACGACGTCGAGACCCAGAGCCTTCATCTTCTTGACGGTTTCAGGAGACGCGGAAACACGCGTCTCATCCCCCGTGGTTTCTTTCGCCACGAAAACAATATTGCCCAACCGCCCCCTCCTCCGGGTCAGCAAGGCCGCAGCAGGTCTCCCTGCTCAGCTCAAGCAATGCATTCACAAAGCTTTGAAAACCGCCCCTCCCCGGCTGCGGCTAGCGCAGCAGAACGAGGCCGGCGATAAAGACGATCAAGAGAACAACGAGGCCACCGAGGAAACCCGCACCGGCGAAAAAGCCGGCCGTCATGCCCAAGAGCAGGGCAACCAGAAACAGCGTGCCGTATTTCGTGGCCGCAAGGAACATGTTGTAGGTCTGCTCATGTTCTTTGTAGTCCATCGACGCGCCAACTTCGGCAGGTCCGGTATGATGCTCGGCCATGAATATCGTCTCCCTCAAATGCCTGGCCGGTTTAACGTACGGCCAGTCGAACGCCATTATTTCCGAGGCTAGCGCCAGGAAATTCCCATGTCAGGCATTACACAAAGCCTGGGAAAAGCGCAATGCAGGAGAATGCCGCAACTGGTGCGACATTCTGCATTTCCAGCAGCAGCTTAGAGCGGGAGGTCGGTGCCGAACTGGCCGGTTGGCACGAAGCGGGCGGTCGGGATGATCGTCAGCGGCGGCAGCGTATCTTCGGGATTGCGCGAGAACATCATGCGCTGCTCGCTGGCGCTGGAGATGAAGAACGGATAGCGCGTCAGAAGCTTGCGGCCGACTTCGATGACGTTGGTCGCCATCAGCGTCATGTCGATGCCGTAGTTCTTCGCCAGCTGGCCGGGAACGATCGTGTCCGCGTAAAAGACCCGCTTGTAGAAAGCGGCATGCGGCGGGCGGCAGAACTGCAGGACGCGGTCGGCGCGGAAATAGGCAGCAGCCACGATGCTCGGCCGCAGCGTCAGGTAAGGAATCCATGGCAGGTCGGCCGTCAGATCCGGGTCGGCGGCGAAACGCGCCGGATCGATCAAGGTCAGCCCTGCATCGAGCAGCGCGTCCATTGCCCATGGGAAGGCACCGGCCGATTGGCTGACGCGATGCTCGGGTGTCACATAATGGAGCCGTATGGTGCTGACCAATTCCCCATAATAGTACAGGCCGAAAACGTGCGCGTGGCTGTCGAAATCTGTGGCATCCAGCAGTCCTTTCGGAGCGAGCGCCAGGACGTCGTGGGCTTTGTAAGCCTTGTAGCGCAGGCGCTCTACCTCGACCATGTCCTCGCTGCTTTCCATGCGGCGGTATTCAATATGGTCTAGAACCTCAAGAAGCTTATTGCTGAAATCGCTCGTTGTTACAGGAGTATCCACCATAGTGCCTCGGCTGATCGGTTAATAATTCATTAATCATCCGAAAACTTATCCGAGGGCAAGGAGAACAAAGACAATTTGCATTATATTTGAATTATTAAGGTTAACGGCGCCCCATAGGACGCGGCGTCGCGCGGGTGCGGATCAACCAGCTAAAAGCGTGAGATTCATGCAACCTTGGGGCGACGACGCGGCGTGGGGCGGCGTATGAGGCTCTGTGAAAGAATCGCGATATTCTGCGCCGGAACAGCCGGCGAGAAGACGTAGCCCTGCACGAGATCGGTGGCGTGATACTTGTTGAGCAGAGCCAGCTGCTCTGTGGTCTCGACACCTTCGGTGACGATCTTCAGGCCAAGCTCGCGCGCCAGGTTGACGGTGCCGCGCAGAAGCTTGAGGCGACGCTCGTCCTCGACGATGTTGCGCAGGAACGACCTATCGATCTTGACGATGTCGAGCGGCAGCGTGTCGAGGTAGCTGAGGCTCGAGAAGCCAGTGCCGAAGTCGTCGATCGCGATCGTGATGCCGCGCGCACGCAGCTCCGCCAGGATGGCGCGAACGGCAGCCGGTTCGTCGATGAGGCAGCTCTCGGTGATTTCGAGATGCAGCCGTTCCGGCTCCAGCCCCGAGGTCGCCAGCGCTTCCGAAACGACGGAAAGAATATCCGCATCCCTCAAATCGCGGGCGGAGAGATTGACCGAGATCGCGATGTGCTCCGGCCAGGTCATGCAGTCCGCGCAGGCCTTCATGAGGATGAAGCGGGTGATGTCGGAGATGATGCCCATCTCCTCGGCAAGCCGGATGAACACGTCAGGCGGAATGGCGCCCTTCTCGGGATGCACCCAGCGCGCAAGCGCTTCGGCGCACTCGATCCTGGAACCATCGGACTTGAACATCGGCTGGTAGGCGATGCTGAGCCCATGCGTGGTGACGGCGTCGCGCAGGTCGGCCTTGAGCTTCTGTTGCTCGATGTAGCGGCCATCCATCTCGCGCTCGAAGCCGGAAATGCCGCCGCGCTGCTTGGACTTGCTTTCGAACAGGGCGAGGTCGGCCTTGACGCTCCACTCTTCCATGGCGAAGGCGTCGCTTTCGAGAATCGCAAAGCCACCGCTCAGCGAGACCAGGAAGGTGACATCATCGGCTTCGTAATTGCCCTGGATCGCCGTGTGCACGCGGCGGATTTCCGCGTCCAGCGCTTCCTTGTCCTTCGCATGCGGGAAGAACAGGATGAACTGGTCGCCCATCAGGCGACCGACGATCGCCTTGCCGGCCTCCTCTTCGACCCGGTTTGCGATCGCACAGAGCAGATGATCGCCGGTGATATGGCCGCGCATGTCGTTGACATGCTTGAACTCGTCGATGTCGAGAACCATGAACCCGACCGGGCCGCGCCGCTTCGGATGCTTGTTCAGGTAATCCTGGACGAGGTGGCTGAAATACTCGCGGTTCGGCAGGCCCGTCAGCGCATCGAAGCGGACCATGTGCAGGATCTTCTGCTCCGCCTTCACGCGGCTCGAGACGTCCTCGAAAATCAGCACTGCGCCCCCATCGGGGCGGCGGCTTGCGGAGAATTCGAGCGAGAGATCCTCGGGGAAATGAATGAGCATCCGTGACAGCTTGCCATCCGCCACATGCGTCATCTGGCGAAGAATAAGCTCCGGCTGCGTGGAATCCATGAAGCTGTAGCGGGCGCCGTAGCGCAGCACCGCGCTGAGATCGCGCTCCTTCAACCGCTCCGGATCGCCGATCTTCAGCAGTTCGCAGGCCTTGCGGTTGATCACCTGGATCCGGTTCTCGGGATCGACCATGACCAGCCCGTGCGGCATGTTGTTGAGCGCCGTATCGAAACGGTCGGCGATCTCGGTAATTTCCCGGCGGGCAATGACGTTCTCATAAAGAAACTCGCGCACGCCGTTGGCCATGGCGCGCGTGGTCAGCCAGAAGGGGATGAGAAAGATCGACAGGATGCCGCGATAGAAATCCAGCACCATCAGGCTGCAGATGATCATCGGCAGGCAACAGGAGAACGTCTGCAGGTCGATCGCCATGCGCGATCCGTAGTTGCGCCCAACGACGGAGACCATGGTGGCCATGGTCACGGCAATACACGCAAGTTCCGCGAACCCATCGCCAAGGAAGAATATCGCGTAACCGCTTGCAAAGCCGAGAAGCGTCGTGGTGCCGGCGGCACCGGTCACCAAAATGCGCTCCCACCGCTTTATGTCGTCATAGGACAACGCCGCCTTGTTCACGCGGTCGTAGGCACGGAAGGTCGCGATGCGGCCTAGAAAGACGACGATAAAACCGATCGCCAGAATGACATAGAGGAGGGAATGGGTCTTGGCCGCAATCGCAAGGCAGGTCGCGGCATGGACGATAACGCCAACGAGCAACGTCATGCGGTTCCCGGAAAGAGAACTCACAAACGACAGATACACATCCGTTGGGACCCTGTTCGGGTTATCTGGCTTCATCCATACTTTCCCTGTGCGGCGAAACCTTACTGCTAACCCTTTAAAAATTGATTTCGGGCACACCATAGATTTTGTTGAATTTTTTAAAACCATAACGCGAATATCGTGGTTTCTTAAAGGTTTACGCACTTAAAAAGAGATGTTTGGTTCCGAACCAGCTCTATCCCTGGTTATCTGGGACACCTTGCATAGGCCGCTGCGTGTATAAGACTATAATCCAACATCCCGGCTTTATCCTTCCAATTTGAAAAACCCTGGTCTACCAATTGGGAGGGGAGAACGTGCCGAAAAAGGCACGAAAAAAGGGGAGAGGCATGTCGGCATTTTTGACCGTCAGCCGGCTGATCGATGCGATCAGCCAATTCATGGGCAAGCTGTCCGAATACATGGTCCTGCTATGCTGCCTGATCAGCGCCGCCAATGCCCTGATCCGCTACTCGTTCAACTACAGCTCCAACGGCTGGCTTGAGATCCAGTGGTATCTCTTCGCCTTCGTCGTGGTGCTCGGTGCGGCACACACGCTGCGCATGAACGAACATGTCCGCGTCGATCTGATCTACGGCGCCGCGTCGGACAAGGCGCGGATCTGGATCGACATCATCGGCCTGATCGTCTTTCTGATACCGGCCTGCATTTTTCTCACCTGGCTCTGCTGGCCTTTCTTCCTCTCCTCCTATCAGCAGCACGAGGTCTCGGCCAATGCCGGCGGGCTCATCCGCTGGCCGGTCAAGCTCGTCCTCCTTTGCGGCTTCGGCCTTCTAGCGTTGCAGGGTGTCTCCGAGCTGATCAAGCGGATCGCGGCCCTGACAGGCCACGTGGATATCGACACGAAATACGAAAAGCCGCTGCAGTAATCAGGACCGGGAGGAATAGCATTTGTTTGATTTCGGCATCATTCCGCCGGCCATGTTCGTGGGCATGGTTCTGTTCATGCTCTACGGCTTCCCGGTCGCCTTTTCGCTGGCCGCCGTCGGCCTATTCTTCGGCATCATCGGCATCTACACCGGCCATTTCAGCGAAGCCTTCCTGCAGGCGCTGCCGCTGCGCTTCTTCGGCATCGTCTCCAACGACCTGCTGCTCGCCATCCCCTTCTTCACCTTCATGGGCGCCATCCTTGAGCGCTGCGGTCTGGCCGAGGACCTGCTGGAAGGCATGGGCAAGCTCTTCGGCCGGGTCCCGGGCGGTCTTGCCTATGCGGTGATCCTGGTGGGTGCCGTGCTCGGCGCGATCACCGGTACCGTGGCTGCTTCGGTCATCACCATGGGCGTCATCTCGCTGCCGATCATGCTGCGCTATGGCTACAGCCCAAGGCTCGCGACCGGCGTTATCGCCGCTTCCGGAACGATCACTCAGGTCATCCCGCCGTCGCTTGTGCTCGTCGTCCTTGCCGACCAACTCGGCAAGTCGGTCGGCGACATGTATCTCGGCGCCATCGGCCCCTCGATCCTGCAGGTCGCGATCTTCATGGGGTATATCCTGATCCTGTCGATCGTGAAGCCGAGTTCAGTGCCCCCGCTGCCCAAGGAGGTGCGCGGCGATTTCAGCTGGGCGCTGCTCCTCAAGGTTCTCGGCGGCATGGTGCCGTCGATCGTGCTGATCTTCCTCGTTCTCGGCACGATCTTCATGGGGTTGGCGACGCCGACCGAAGCCGGCGCGCTCGGCGTCGTTGGCGCCATGGCGCTTGCCGCCATGCATCGCCGCCTCACCTGGCCGCTGATGCAGGAGGCGATGCGCTCGACCATGCACATCACCTCGATGGTGGTGATGATCCTGATCGGCTCCACCTGCTTCAGCCTCGTCTTCCAGGGCATGGATGGCTCGCGCTGGATCGAGCACATGCTGTCGGGCATTCCCGGCGGCCCCGTCGGCTTCCTGATCTTCGTGAACATCTTCATCTTCGTGCTGGCCTTCTTCCTCGATTTCTTCGAGATCGCCTTCATCGTCATCCCGATGCTGGCGCCGGTCGCCTCGGCGCTCGGCATCGACCTGATCTGGTTCGGCGTACTGATCTGCGTCAACATGCAGACGAGCTTCATGCACCCGCCCTTCGGCTTCGCGCTTTTCTACCTGCGCTCTATCGCCGATCGTAACGTCAAGACCTCGGACATCTACATGGGCGCCCTGCCCTGGGTCGGCATGCAGCTGATTCTCGTCGCGATCGTGATCTTCTGGCCGCAATCGGTGACCTACTGGCTGGACAAGGGAGCGAAAGTCGATCCGAACTCGATCAAGATCGAGGTTCCGGGCTTCGGCGGCAACGGCCTTTCGCTGCCGCCCCTGGGCGCGCCGGGCGGAGCCTCGCCGCAATTGCCCGGGCTGACCCTGCCCCCGATGAATGGCCTGCCCGGACAACCACCGGCCCCGGCAAAGCCCGCGCCGCCGGCAACGGACCTGAGCCAGCCGCCGCAGATCAAATGACAAAGAAAAGCCCCGGACGGCGATCCGGGGCTTTCATCTTTAGGCGTCACGAGTGGCGATCAGATCTTTCCGGCGCGCTGCTGGATCATCATGAACGTGTCGAAGGTGTATTCGGACAGCTGCATCCAGAGATAAGCGTCGCGCTTGAACGCCGTCTGGTCCTCGTAGATCTTCTTGAAGTAGGGGTTGGAGGCCGAAATCTCGCCGTAAATCCCAAGTGACGCCTGGAAGCAGGCTTCCATGATCTCCTGGCTGAACGGACGCAGCGTCGCGCCCTCGGCAACCAGCTGCTTCAAGGCCGGTGGGTTCTTGAGGTCGTACTTTGCCAACATGTTGGTATTCGCAAAGGCGCAGGCATCGTTGAGGGCCGCCTGGTAGTGCTTCGGCAGGCTATTCCACTTTTCCAGGTTGAAGAAGGCGTGAACGGTCGGACCGCCCTCCCACCAACCCGGATAGTAGTAGTACTTCGCCACCTTGTGCAGACCGAGCTTCAGGTCGTCATACGGCCCGACGAATTCGGACGCGTCGATGGTGCCCTTTTCCAGCGCCGGATAGATGTCGCCGCCTGCGATTTGCTGCGGAATGACACCGACCTTGCTGATCACCTGGCCCGCAAGGCCGGCAATGCGCATCTTGACGCCCTTCAGGTCGTCGAGCGTGTTGATTTCCTTGCGGAACCAGCCACCCATCTGAGCGCCGGTGTTGCCGGCGGGCAGGCCGTAGATGCCCTGCGTGGCATAGAATTCGTTCATCAGCGTATTGCCGTTGCCCTGGTAGAACCAGGCATTGGTCAGGCGCCCGTTGAGACCGAACGGAATGGCCGTGCCGATCGCATAGGTCGGATCCTTGCCGACGAAATAATAGGAGCAGGTATGGGCGGCCTCGACGGTGCCCGCACTGACGGCATCCGCCGCCTGCAGGCCCGGAATAATCTCGCCGGCGGCGAAGGGCTGGATAGTGAAATTGCCATCGGTCGATGCGGCAATATGCTTGGCAATATCTTCGGCGCCGCCATAGATCGTGTCGAGACTCTTCGGGAACGAAGATGTCATGCGCCACGAGATCTTCGGGTTCTCCTGTGCGATCGCCGGGGCCGCAAGCGCAGTCGCAGCAACCGCGCCGGCGCCGGCGGTTCCTGCCTTCTTCATGAATGAACGACGATCCATCAAAAACCTCCCAATAGATGGTACTGCGCGGCGAACCCTCATCCCTACCCGCACAATGGTGTGGAGCTAAGCATGTGCACGCATGTGTTTCAAGCGGTGCACTATTAGTCTTTGGGATCACGACGCCAATGTGGCGGGCTGATCATTTCCATCGAAATCAGCAGGTTAGAAAATGATTCCGCGAGCGGGAGAGTGGCAGCTGCCGCAATTTTGCCCGCGATTGGATCGAAACGTTGACTTCGAAGGCTTTCTGGTTTCACACATTAGCCAAGCGCATCATTTTCCGGGGTAGACATGACGAAGCCTATCGTCGCCGTTCCAGCCGACATCCGCACCTTCGACGGCGCGAGCTGGCATGCCGTGCAACATCAGTATGTCCGCGCGGCGCTGAATGCCGCCGGCGTCATGGCCTTCATCATTCCAGCCTTCGAAGAGGGATATGACACCGATGCGATCCTCGATCGTGTCGATGGCGTCCTCGTTTCCGGCTCGGCCAGCAACGTTCACCCCTCCTTCTACGGAATGCCGGCCACCGAGGCCGACGGACCGTTCGACGTCGCCCGCGACATGACCACCCTGCCGCTCATCCGCCGGGCGATCGATCGTGCGATCCCGCTGCTGGCGATCTGCCGCGGCATCCAGGAACTCAATGTTGCGCTCGGTGGCTCGCTTGCCAGCGAGATTCAGGACCAGCCCGGCATCTGGGATCATCGCAAGCCGGCGGACGTCGATCGCGACGGCATGTATGCGATCCGCCAGAGCGTATTCGTCAAGGAAGGATCCTGCATCGCCCGCATCATCGGTCCTGGCGAGATCAAGGTGAACTCGCTGCATCGCCAGGCGATTGCAAACACCGCGCCGCGCCTGCAGGTGGAAGCCGTGGCCGAGGATGGCACGATCGAAGCCGTTTCCGTCATCGACGCCCCAGCCTTTGCGGTCGGCGTGCAATGGCACCCGGAATACTGGGCCGAAACCGACAAGCCCTCCAACCAGATCTTCTCCGCCTTTGGTGATGCGGTCAGAGATTACGCCACCGGCAAGCTGCCGATGGCACCGTCAAAGGCGATCGCCTGAACCCTCGCTAGCGGCGCTTCATCCATCGAAGGCTCACGACAACGGCGATGGCCAAAAGCGGCCAGACCGCCCAGAACACGCCGTGCCACGACAGAAGGTTGATGCAGACCAGGCCCGCTGCGACAACCCCCAGGCCCGCAAGGCGCGGGTCCAGCCAGCTCTGGCTTCGGCTCCAGTTCATCGCCGCAAGGAAGACAATGGCAAGGAGCGGCCACTCTGCCCAGAACACCCCCTGCCAGGTCAGGATGTTGATCACGACCAGCGCGATGGCGATCACCGCGAAGAAAGCGACAGGCTTGTGGCCCACGATCGCCGGTCGGCGAGCCTGCGCAACAGGCGCCATAGCAGGGCGGACGTCATCGGTCCTCGGTTGCTGTGGCGCATCCTCGCGCTCGCCGATCCGCACCGCATAGCTGGGCACGGCATCGGCCACGTTCTTCACCGCCAGCGGCCCCAGGAAATCGAAGCCGACAGCCACCTTGTTGCGCACCTGGTCGTAGACGGTATTGGAGATCACGATTCCGCCGGCCGGCGCCGACACCTGCAGCCGGGCCGCAATGTTCACGCCATCGCCATAGATGTCGTCGCCCTCGACGATCACGTCCCCAAGATTGATCCCGATCCGAAACAGCATCCGGCCGTCGGCGGGGCGTGCGGCGTTCAAGCCGGCCAATTCGTTCTGGACGTCCACCGCCGTCCGCACCGCTTCAACGACGCTCGGAAACTCGGCAATCAGCCCGTCGCCCCAGGTATTGATCACCCGCCCACCATGCACGCCGATCAGCCGCGACATCGCGTCCCGGTAACGCTTCAGCGTCGCAAGCGTCCCCTCCTCGTCCGCACCCATCAGGCGGGTGTAGTCCTGAACGTCGGCGGAAAAGATCGTCGTAAGCTTCCGCTGCGTCTCGCTCATGCGTCTCCACCCCTCCTCGGTTTCAGTCGGCGCATCTAGCGCAGCGACTTTTCCATGCGGAAGTTCTGCAACAGCTGGCCCCGCTTTTCAACGCTCTGAGCTGCCAGCACGACGAAGCCTTTCTTCTCGAAGAAGGGCCGTGCCGTCAGGCTCGCCTCGGTGAACAGACGTGCCAGTCCCTGATCGCGCGCTGCGGCCTCCACGGTCGCAAGCAGCAGCGAGGCCACGCCGATGCTCTGATACTCGGGATGAACGAACATCATGTCGAGATGCCCATCCGGCTCCAGGTCGCTAAAGCCGATAGGCACCGCATCGTGCTCGACAATCCATGTCGGTCGGCTTGCCCGCCGCCTAGCCCAGGCCTCCAGGTCTTCCATCTTGGCCCAGGCGTCCACCTGTGCCGGATCGTAGTCTTTTGACGCAACCTCGCGGATCGACCTCAGGAATATTTCCGCAGTCGCCTCGCTATCAGCCGGACGATAAGTCCTGATGGTCAGCATGCGCTTCTCCGGTCCTTATGGGCACTGATTCCGCAACATCCTAGCCAGACCCGCATTGCTGGCAACGCCTCGCGTGCAGGGATGGAACCGCAACTTTCCCGCAGCGTTTTCTGAAGCAGAGCGAGCACTACCAGCATCCCGCTGGCACTCCCGTTTTGGAGGTAATCATGAAAACGCTGATTCTCTCTATCGGTTTGCTGACCGCAACCGCGTTTTCGGCTGTCGCAGCAGAACCGGCCATGATGGTCGACACGAAGATGGGCAAGGTCATGGCCGACGCAAAGGGCATGACGCTTTACACCTTCGACAAAGATACTGCCGGCAAATCGAACTGCGACAAGGCCTGCCTGAAAAAATGGCCGGCGTTCCATGCCGCAGCAAAGTCCAAGGCTGAAGGCGAATGGACGCTGGTCAAGGCTGCCGACGGCAAGGAAATGTGGGCCTATGGCGGCAAGCCGCTTTACACATTCAGCGGCGACAAGAAGGGCGGCGACATGAACGGCGAAGGCATGGGCGGGGTTTGGCACGTCGCCAAATAACCGCCGGCAACGATAAGCGCGCGACGATCGCCCGATCGTCGCGCGCCTTCGATCGTCAGCCCTTCACGGGCGTTTCCGGAACCGGCGTCAACGCCTTGCCCTTCCCGAACCACTCGACGAGATTATCGACGACGAGATCAGCCATGGCATTGCGGGTCGGCACCGAGCCGGAAGCTAGGTGCGGGAGAAGCACGGCGTTCGGCAGGTTCAGCAGTGCCGCAGGTACATGCGGTTCGTCATAGAAGACATCGAGGCCCGCGGCTCCGAGCTTGCCGGAAGACAATGCCGAGGCGAGCGCCTCCTCATCAACCGTCCAGCCGCGCCCGACATTGACGAAGACGCCGTCCGGGCCGAGCGCTGAGAGCACTTCGGCATTCACCGTCTTGTGGGTCTGCGGCGTTTTCGGAACGATGGCGATCATCGTGTCGACGGCGTCCGCCAGTTCCTTCAATGTCGGATAGTAGTCATAGGGGGCATCGGCATGGCGCGACCGCGTGTGATAGCTGATCTTCACCTTGAACGGCGCAAGGCGATTGGCAATCTCCTGGCCGATGCGGCCGAGGCCATAAAGCCCGACATGGCGACCCTTCAGCGAGAAACGAGACAGGGGATAGTTCTGCCCCGGCTTCCAGTTGCCTTCGCGCAGCCAGTTCTCCGCACGGGGGAACTCGCGAACGGTGTTGAGCAGAAGCCCGATCGCCGTATCGGCCACTTCGTCGTTCAGCACGTCAGGCGTGTTCGTGACGATGATGCCTTTGGACGCCGCATGCTTTGCATCGACCCCATCATAGCCGACGCCGAAGCTCGAGATCAGCTCGACAATCGGCAGTGCATCGATGGATGCTGCGGCAAACGTTCCGGAAACCGCAACGCCGCGAATGCGCCCGGCGGTCGCTGCATCGAGCGACAAGGGATCGGCTTCGATGATATCGAAGGCTTCCTTCAGGTGCGCAAGAACGCGCTCGTGTATCTTCCCCGGGACGAGAACAGCGATGCGGGACATGGCATTTCCTCTGTGATTACAGGCGGGCCCGGTATGGGCTGGTGGATTGACGGATCCGCATCTCCGGCTTGATGAGATGGATACCATCGGGCTCGTGACTGCCGGCAAGGCGATCAAGTAGCGCGCGAGCGGCAAGCCGCCCAACCTCGGCCTGACCATTCCACACGGTCGTCAGCGCCGGCATCGAAATCGATGCCTCCTCGAGATCGTCATAGCCGGTTACTGAAATATCCTTGCCCGGCACCAAGCCGGCGCGAGCGATACCGTTCATCAGGCCGATCGCAACGAGATCGTTCCAGCAGACGGCAGCCGTAGGCTTTTGCGGCAGGGACAGGAAGTGCACGGCAGCCTCAAAGCCGCCCTGCATCGAGCGCGGGCCGGGAATGCGCAGCCCCGGATCGACATCGATGCCGGCCTTGCGCAGCGCGTTCACGTAACCCTGGTAGCGATCACGCCCGGTCGACGTCTGGTCGGTGCCGCCGATCATCGCGATCGAGCGATGGCCAAGGCCGATCAGATGATTGGTGGCAAGCGAGATGCCGTAGCTGTCGTCGCCGCGATAGGTCGGCAGATCTGACCCCTCCATCGAGCGGGCAACGAGGATAGCCGGCATGCCGTTATCTTCGGCAAGCTGCATGTCTTCGGGCGGCGTGCCGATGGCAGGCGACATGATGACACCGTCGCCGCCGAGCTGCAGCAGCGTTTCGATGAAGGTTCGCTGCTTTTCGACCGAGTCATAATGGTTGGAAAGGATGAACGTGTGCCGGCTCCGGTCGAGCTCGCTTTCGATCGCCTTGAGAATTTCACCGTAAAACGGGTTCATGATGTCGTGCACGACGACGCCGATAATCCCCGATCGCGAGGTGCGAAGGCTGGCGGCGCGACGGTTGTAGATATAGCCGAGCGCCCGGGCCTGTTCCTTGATCTTGTCGCGCGTGGCGCCGGCGACCAGCGGACTGTCGCGTAAGGCAAGAGATACGGTTGCGGTGGAAATGCCGAGCGTTTCGGCGATGGTCGAAAGCTTGATCTTCTGAGCCACGTGTCCTCCCCAGGCAACGCGCGGGTTTCTCTGCACCCGGCCGATCGGAAAGACGGGAGCTCTTAAAATGTTTAATTAAAAGATTAAATCCGAGGGCGCAATTTGTAATTTCATGAAACTGTCAAATTTCCTCGGGCTCTTCGAGAGGTATGGCTTCCGCCTGAAGATTGCCGTCGATTGCCTTCAGAAGCCGAACGAGGTTGCGGATCTCCTTTTCGGAGAACTCCTGCGTGGCCAGCCTGTCGCAGGCGGACGACGCCATTTCGATCGCCGCGACGCTGCTGCGCCCGAGTTCCGTGAGATAGACCTTGGTCAGGCGTGCGTCGTCGGCATCGGCCTTGCGCTCGAGAAAGCCCTGCGCCTCCATGCGCCCGATGGTGCGGGTCATCGTTGGCGCCTTCACGCCGAGCTTGTGCGCCAGAGCGCCAGCCGTCATGCCGTCGGCTTCAGCAAGCGAGAGGATGACGCCGTCCTGCCCGGCGTATAGCCCGCTATCCAGCAGGTTTCGGGAGAGCACGGTGCGCATCGATCGGGCGGCCTGCGTCAAAGCCGGCGAAAGATCGACCACCGTATATTCGGTTTGATCCTTCTTCTTGGACTTTTGCTTCTTGCCGTCCTTGTGCTTCTTGCCCATCGCCATCCCTTTGATCTTTAAGCATTGAGAGCGCTGCGTTATGACATTGCGCATGATCTCGTCATAAACAAGAGGCATTAGCCGGATGATTGCGCCTTCACACGACTTCGAAGACAACGATCCGACCCTGTTGCCCGCCGAACGGAGCAGGTGGATCGTTGTCCTGCCGCTCGGCGCCCACGAGCAGCACGGCCCCCACCTGCCTTTCGACACCGACACGCTGATCGCCAGCGGCATCGTTGCCCGGCTCAAATCCGCCCTGCCCGAGCAGCTGCCGGTAACGTTCCTGCGCACCGAATCGGTCGGCTATTCAATCGAGCATATGGATGTGACAGGCACGCAAACCCTCGGCTACGCCGAGGCCGTCGAGCGCTGGCTTGGCATTGCGGAACGGCTCGCGGCTCAAGGGATCCGCAAATTCGTGATGCTCAATGCCCATGGTGGCAATTCGCCGCTGATGACGATCGTCGCGACCGAAGCGCGCGTGCGCTTCAACATGCTCGCCGTCGCCACCAGCTGGACCCGCTTCGGCCTGCCGCCGGGGACCATATCGCTCGAGGAAAAGGCGGTCGACATCCACGGCGGCGACATCGAAACCTCGGTCATGCTGGCATTGAACCCCGACAAGGTGGACATGGGCAAGGCCGCCAACTTCCCCTCGCGGCAAAGCGACTTCACCAAACGCTTCAAACACCTGCGCGCCTATGGCCCGCATGCCTTCGGCTGGAAGATGTCGGATCTCAACCGACAGGGCGTCGCCGGCAACGCGGCTCTGGCGACAGCGGAAAAGGGCGAAGCGCTGATCGCGCATGCGGTAACGGGGTTGGTGGAACTGCTGCAGGATGTCGATGCATTCGACCTGTCACAGCTGGCGTAGCCGTTTCGCTTACGCAATGTGATCTTATAACATACGAAACCCTTTGAACTGCCCGTCGCAACTCCTTATATGAGACCGACGAATTTTTATGCCCGGGTCCTCCGGTCCTTGGGCAAGCCCCCACTCTCGAGGTTCTCATGACCGACGCAATCCCCACTCAGCAGAAGCCTATCCCTGTCACCGTTCTCACCGGCTACCTTGGCGCCGGCAAGACGACCTTGCTGAACCGCATCCTGACGGAGAGCCACGGCAAGAAATACGCCGTCATCGTCAACGAGTTCGGCGAGATCGGCATCGACAACGATCTCATCGTCGAATCCGACGAAGAGATCTATGAAATGAACAACGGCTGCGTCTGCTGCACCGTGCGCGGCGATCTGATCCGCGTCGTCGAAGGCCTGATGCGCCGCCCGGGCCGGTTCGACGGCATCATCGTTGAAACGACGGGGCTTGCCGATCCGGTGCCTGTCGCGCAGACCTTCTTCATGGACGACGACGTCCGCGCCAAGACGGAACTCGACGCCGTCGTTGCTCTCGTCGACGCCAAGCACCTGCCGCTGCGCCTGAAGGACAGCCGCGAAGCCGAGGACCAGATCGCTTTTGCCGACGTCGTCCTGATCAACAAGACGGACCTCGTGACGCCGGAAGAACTGGCGCAGATCGAAGACATCGTCCACGCCATCAACCCCTCGGCCCGCGTCTACAAGACCAGCCGCTCTGGCGTCGATCTCGCCCGAGTGCTCGATCAGGGTGCCTTCAACCTGGAGCGCGCGCTGGAAAACGATCCGCACTTCCTCGACCATGACCACGACGATCATGTCTGCGGCCCGGATTGCGATCACGATCACCATCATCACCATGGTCATGACCACGACCATGATCACGAGCATCACCACCACCATGATCACGATCATGACCACCATCATCATGGCGCCATGTCGCCGATCCATGACGTGACGGTGCAGTCGGTCTCGCTGCGCGGCGGTGAAATGAACCCGGACCGCTTCTTCCCGTGGATCCAGAAGGTCACGCAGACGCAGGGTCCGAACATTCTACGCCTGAAGGGCATCATCGCCTTCAAGGGCGACGCCGAACGCTACGTCGTTCAGGGCGTTCACATGATCATCGAAGGCGATCACCAGCGCGCCTGGAAGGATGGCGAGAAGCGCGAGACCCGTCTCGTCTTCATCGGCCGCGAACTCGACCGCGAAAAGCTGGAGGCCTCCTTCAAGGCGTGCGAGGCCGCCGCCTGATGCCAACAGTTGCCCCATTCGATATCGACGGCCATATTCTGGCCGTCGAATTTTTAGGTGATATCCCCTTCTTCGCGAATGCCAGCGGCAGCTTTCACCGGCTGGACGGCGGCGAGAAGCTGTCCGAAGCCCATCAGGGCATGATCAGCTGCATTCGCGACCCCTATAGCGAAAGCCTGATCTCGGGCGGTGAAGACGGCAAGGTCCTGCGGATCGCAGCCGACGGCTCCGTGACCGAACTTGCCCACGCGCCGCGCAAGTGGATTTCCCAGCTGGCCGCCGGGCCGCAGGGTGCAATTGCCTATGCTTATGGCAAGAGTTCGTTCGTCCGGCTGGCCGACGGCACGACGAAGGAATTCACCGAAGAGCGCACGGTTGAAGGCCTTGCCTTTGCGCCGAAAGGCATGCGCATCGCCGCGGCACGTTATAACGGCGTCTCGCTGCATTGGGTCGCCACCGAAGCAAAGCCCGTCGATCTCGAGTGGAAGGGCGCCCATACCGGCGTGACCTTCTCCCCCGACGGCAACTTCCTCGTCACCACGATGCAGGAAAATGCGTTGCACGGCTGGAAACTCGACATCAAGCCGGGCAGCGAAGCTCGACACATGCGCATGACCGGCTATCCCGCCAAGGTGAAGTCTCTCTCCTGGTCCGCCAAAGGCAAGTGGCTCGCGTCATCGGGCGCGCCGGCTGCGATCGTCTGGCCGTTCCAGGGCAAGGACGGACCGATGGGCAAGGCGCCGCTGGAACTCGGTACCCGCGCCAACATCATGGCGACCGCCGTGAAGTTCCATCCGGTCGAGGACATCCTCGCGATCGGCTTCATCGACGGCATGATCCTCGCCGTGCGTCTCAACGACAGCAAGGAAGCCCTGCTCCGCCGCCCCGGCAAGGGCGCCATCACCTCGATGAGCTGGAGCAAGAACGGCAAGCTGCTTGCGTTCGCCTCCGAAGCGGGCGACTGCGGCGTCGTCGATATCGCCGCTTAGAATAGACCGGGCGAGATGGGATCAACCGACATCATCTCGCTCGAGGCTCGCCACATGGGAGAGGCGGCAGCGCTGCGGCGGGTCGCACTTTGGGCAAGGCTGCCTTGGCTGCCCGATGTTCATACCCCTGAAGAGGATGAGCATTACTGGCGCACCCATCTCCTCCCCGGATACACCCTCCTCGGCGCAACCGTCGAACATCGCCTTGTCGGCGTGATCGCCCATGGCCGAGGCTGGGTGGAACAGCTGTACGTCCTTCCCGCATTTCAGGACCGGGGCATAGGCTCCCTGCTCCTTGGCGAGGCCAAGGGAGCTATGGACGATATCCAGCTCTGGACGTTCAGCAAGAATGCCGGGGCGCGCAGTTTCTACGAACGCCACGGCTTTGTAGCCGAGCGAGAAACGGATGGCGACAACGAGGAGCGCGAACCCGACATCCTCTATCGCTGGCGCAGGCCTTCGGCCTAATCATGGACTTTCGAGTGACGCGCCGATGGCCGGTATGGCTCAGGCCGCGTGCTCTTGGGCGACAAAGGCCTCGACCCGGTTCCGGCCCTGCCGCTTGGAGAAATAGAGCGCCTCGTCCGCCTCTCTCAAAAGCTGCTCGAAGTCGATCGTCGGCTGCGCGCTTGTCGCCACGCCGATGCTGAGTGTAGGCGATACCGCGAGCTCCGGCACACGCGAAACGGCGACACTGAATGCCGACCGGATGATTTCGGCGGTCGCAACCGCCCCCTCGGCGGAGACATCCTTGAGCACGGCCAGAAACTCATCCCCGCCCTGGCGCGACAGCAGATCGACAGGGCGAAGCACGTTGCGCACAACGCCCGCGAAAAGCTTGAGGACATCATCGCCGACAACATGCCCATGCAGGTCATTCAGCTGCTTGAAGTGATCGATATCGATCGCCAGCACCGCGACCGGCAGCGACGTCTGGAGTGGAAGGCGCTGCGCGAGGCCACAGCGGTTCAGCGCTCCGGTCAACGGATCGTGATGCGCCAGTTCCATCAGCTCGTTCGTGCTGCGCTCCGCCGCCATCAGCACGACCACCATGCTGCGCAGCGCGATGAAGACGACGGCCGTCGTTGCCATCCAGCTGTGAACGGGACTGCTGCCGAAAACATCAGGGCCGCCGATCACACCGGTCGCCGCAAGCAGGCTGCGGATGAAGAACATGACTGCCGTTGGGACGTAGAGCCAGGCAAAGAGCCAGGCCGCGAACGACTTTTCGCGACGATAGATGCCAATGGTCTCGCGCAGGATCGCCAGATCGCAGAGGCAGCAGACGACCGAAACGTAGAAGATCCGCGCCGACACCGCCGTCGGATCGATCGTGAAGATCAGGACGGGCAGACTGATGCAGGCGAGCACTAGCCCGCACCGGCGCCCATCGACCGACCGCCCGGCAAAAATGCGAACGGCAAAGAACATCAGGAGATAGCCGGCGATCGTCGCGACGTTGCCGACATCGAGCGAGAAGAAGGAGGGAACGAAGCCCCGCAGAGACACGAGAACCGTGCCCATCCCGACGAGGAGATTGCTGGCGCCCCACCATGCGGGCCAACGCCCAAAACGCCCGGTGTTATAGGCGGCGAGGTGAGCGCAGCCCAACACCAGGCATGTCATGGCAGAAACCACATAGATCGTTCTGAGATCCAGAAGCATCGCAAACCCCGAGGTAAGACGGCTCGCGTTATACACGCGGACATTTGCGATTTGATTGGAGCGACATCTAAGATTTTAACGGTCGATGTGCACCACTGTCTGACCCAAAGCCGATATCAGTGGTGAATGCAGTTCCGCTTCAGCTCGCTTCGCTTCTGCGCTTTGGTGAACTTGGCGATCATACCGGCTGGGCAACGCTTGTCGTCGTAGAGCACGGATTGTCCCGGCGACATGTTGGCCAATGTCGGCTGCGTTGTCACGACCTGCGTCGCGCCAGCGGCGGCCGTATCGAGTGCTGACGTCAGCAATGCGGCTGAAGCGAGAATGATGATTGCACGCACCATTAGAACACCTCCAGAAATTTATCGCTTGCTAATATACAATCCTACAGAACATGCCTATGCGCAAGCGGCGCGAGTACAATCGCGACTTGAAATGATCGCCGACGACCCGGCTCATTCTCGGCAGCACTGATCACCGCGCGAAGAGCCTCCGCGACGGTGTGTTTAGGGGGAGAATAGGCAGGCAGCTGGGCGTTGATTGTGTGGTGTCAGGCATTGCCGCCTGCCCGATCGCTTGTGGTTTCCGGTCTCCTCAGAGCGGCAGGAGCGTCTCCCGTTCCGGCTGTTCCGGACGAATCATCTGCCCTGACGGCATCCGACCCACCATTTTGCGACCGTCATCGAGCGCCGGAATATGAACGGAGGCAGACCGGTTCATGAACCCGGCTCCCTGCTCGATGACCAGACGATCATAGAGGCGCGCTTGTCGGGCGAGTATGATTCCTGCCGAAAATTTCAGCTACTTGATTGAAATAATTGCAATTTATTCGAACAAACCATGAATTCCTTCCCCGCCAGAGGCAAACTCAGGTGTTGCTAAAATATCGTTAAAATTTACCGTCACAGATTTTTGTTCATCTGCCGTTCAGAAAACTCTTGGGAAAGCCGCTTTTTGAGCCCACATTGAACTCCTGAGAATAGGAGTGCATGAATGATTCTAAAGGCCACTGCCGCAGCGACTATATTCGCGGTTTATGCTTTCACGATGTTTTTCATCGCCGCTATACCTGAAAATGTCGTTCAGACTGCCGGAACCCAACTGACGGACGCAAGCGTCGTAAAATGAACGGGTACCCCTCGGGGTAGGCAGGTAAAGTTTAAGGGATAATCGTCCGCCGGCTCTTCCGGCGCCCCTGAGTTCTGATTTTCTAAAACCAGAAAACGAAAAAGCCCCTCCCCATCAGGGGAGAGGCTCTACCGATCACGCCGCCCTGCGGACCGGTGCGCTTGTCAGCATCCGTCCCGTTGGGACGATCATGCCGGCTGCGCCGTCAAGCCAGCCTTCGGTGAGCTCCAGCGCCAGGAAGCGCGAGCGTTCGAAGGGACCTGGCATGACGAGATGTTGAGCCTTCTCGGCAAAGAAGCCAAAACGCTCGTAGTAAGGCGCATCGCCGACGAGCAGGATCGCGCCGTGCCCACGGTTCTTCGCCTCCAGAATGGCGGCGCGCATCAGCGCCGAACCAACACCCTTGCCTTCGAAGCTGGAATCGACCGCCAGCGGCCCGAGCAGCAGCGCGTTGATGGCGGTTGCGTCAGCATTGACGCCGGCTTCGACATTCCACAGGCGCACGGTGCCGACGACGTGACCGTCGCGATCACGCGCAACCAGCGCCAGGCCTTCCGCCGGCACGCGGCCGCGGCGGATCTTTTCCGACGACTTCTTGCGGCGGTTCGGACCCATGGCGCGATCGAGCAAGGTTTCGCGAGCCACGACGTCGCCGGCGTTTTCGGCGTCGATGGTGAAGGCAGTAGGCGCAAAGAATGCGCGGACAGAATCAAGAACAGCGGCCATCGTGGCCTCCCGAACTCAAAACCGTTTCAAACGGTATCGTCAGATCATTGTGAGGGTGCCGCCCCGGCTGGCTACGGGGCCGGCGGTATCAGATGATGTAGGCCTTCAGCGGCTCGAAGCCGTTGAACGCGACCGCCGAGTAGGTGGTCGTGTAGGCGCCGGTGCCTTCGATCAGGATCTCGTCGCCGATCGAGAGAGTGAGCGGCAGCGGGTAGAGATTCTTTTCATAAAGCACGTCGGCCGAGTCGCAGGTCGGGCCGGCGATGACGCAGGGCTCCATTTCGTCGCCGTCGCGCTCGGTGCGGATCGGGTAACGAATGGCTTCGTCCATCGTTTCGGCCAGACCGCCGAACTTGCCGATGTCGAGGAAAACCCAGCGAGCGGCATCGTTGTCGGACTTCTTCGAGATCAGCACGACTTCCGTCTTGATGACGCCGGCGTTGCCGACCATGCCGCGGCCCGGCTCGATGATCGTCTTCGGCAGGTTGTTGCCGAAGTGGTCACGAAGGCTCTGGTAGATCGCACGACCGTAAGCTTCAGCCGACGGAACGTCGCGCAGGTACTTGGTCGGGAAGCCGCCGCCCATGTTGACCATCTGCAGGTGGATACCCTGCTTGGCCAGCTGAACGAAGACGCGCTTGGCATCGGCAAGAGCCGAATCCCAGGCATCGACCTTGGTCATCTGCGAACCGACGTGGAACGACACACCGTAGGATTCGAGGCCCAGCTGATGCGCGTAGACGAGAACGTCGACGGCCATCTGCGGCACGCAGCCGAACTTGCGGCTGAGCGGCCATTCAGCGCCTTCGCCATCGGTCAGAACGCGGCAGAACACGCGGGCGCCGGGAGCGGCACGCGAGATCTTCTCGACTTCCTCGTGGCTGTCGACCGCAAAGAGGCTGACGCCGAGCGCATGCGCGCGGGCAACGTCGCGTTCCTTCTTGATCGTGTTGCCGTAGGAGATACGGGCAGCAGTCGCACCGGCGTTGAGCGCCATTTCGATTTCGGCGACGGACGCGCAATCGAAGTTGGAGCCCATGTCGGCGAGCAGCTTCAGGACTTCTGGAGCCGGGTTTGCCTTGACGGCATAGTAGATGGCGCTATCAGGCATGGCGTGACGGAAAGCGGAGAAGTTATCACGCACGACGTCGAGGTCGACCACGAGGCAGGGACCGTCGGGACGTCGGGTTGCGAGAAAGTCGCGGATGCGCTGGGTGGTCATATCGATTCCCTCTTCCAATTCCAGAGCTCCGGCAAAAACCGGAGGACAAAGGGCAATCAATCGCTCGCATAGGAACCAGCCGGTGGAGACCCCGGAACCTTAGCAAGCGCTTGATAGCGCGAATGATGAATCAACGCCGCGAAAGCGACATGGATCCGGCTTTGTCTGCCATGGATTGGAGGGAGATTCCCAACCGCACTTCCGGCAATGAAGGTGTGCCTCTTCAGTAACCCCCGCTGATGGAAAGCAGGGAGAGAACAAAAAGGCCCGCACCGTCGTTGCTTCAGGCGTCCTCGCATTTTCCGGTTGGCCGGAATAGCGACTGGAGGGGTTAATTCCAGGTACCTTACCGATTTCCTCACCAATTCGAGGGTTCGGCGGACACCCATGGGCACGTGCGACTTTGGGCTGATCCGGAAATAAGAATATTCGCAGTCATAATCAAGAATTATTTTGACCCACACTCAAAAAAATAAATTGAACAAACAGGCGCAATTTGTTCAATATTCCTTAACAACGGAGGACAGTCATGGACACCCTGACCCGCATACGCGCTTTCATCGATGTCGTTGAAGCGGAAGGCTTTTCTGCAGCTGCTCGGCGCACCGGACGTTCAAAGGCCCTGCTGTCCAAATATGTGAGGGAACTGGAAGACGAGCTGGGCGCCCTGCTCCTCAATCGCACCACCCGCCAGTTCTCGATGACGGAGGCCGGCCACACCTATTATCGCACCGCTTCCGACATCCTGAAGGAGATCGACAACCTCGCCGATCTCGTGCGTGAGAACAACGCGCAGCTCAAGGGCCGGTTGAAAGTCTCGGTGCCGCGCACCTTCGTGGACGCCGATGTCGGCCAGTCGCTGATCGACTTCGCCAAGGAGAACCCCGATCTTGCGCTGGAGATCGCCGCGGACGACCGTTTCGTCGACCTCATCGAGGAAGGCTTCGACGTCGCCATCCGCGTCACCAAGCTCGAGGACTCGGGCATGATCGCCCGCAAGATTTCCGATTTCCGCGTCCATCTTTGCGCCACGCCCGAATTCGTCGAGCGCCATCCCGATCTCGCCCACCCGTCGGACCTGTCCAACGTTCCCTTCATCATCGACACCAACTCCCGTAGCCAGGGTAGCATTCGCTTCTACAATCCCGACAGCACCTCGTTTGCCGTGGCCGTCACCGGCCCGATGGAGGTCAACAGCCCGCATGCCACGCTGCGCGCCGCCCTTGCTGGCATCGGCGTCGCGCTGATCCCCGATTTCATTGCACGCAAACCGATCGAGAACGGCGAACTCGTGACATTGTTCAACGATTATATTCCGACCGATCGCGGCATCTATGCCGTCTATCCGCATCGCCGCTACCTGCCGGCGAAGGTACGTATCTTCGTCGATTATCTTCACAATTGGTTCAAGAAGCATCCATGACCGGCGACCACGGGGAGCGGTCCCAATTCCGTCCCATTTTCTCGCAAGGAATCAAGGTGAACAACGGGATCGCGCGGTAACCGAACGCATGAAAAAATTGATACTTCTGGCGGCGTCGATGCTGTCGCTGCTACCTGCCGCCGCGTTTGCGCACCCGCACGTCTTTGTCGAAGCGCGATTGGAAGTCGTGGCTGGTGATGATGGAACCGTCTCCGAACTGCGCAACGTCTGGCGCTTCGATGAGGTCTTCTCCTCCTCTGTCGTCATGGATTTCGACAAGAACACCGACCTGAAGCTCGATCCCAACGAGCTTGCCGAAGTCGGAAAAACCGTGCGCGATTCCTTGGCCGATTACGATTACTACATGAACCTCACGATGGACGGAAAGAACATCAAGGTTCAGAAGCCCGACATCATTCATGTCGACTACAAGCAGGGCCAGCTGCTGATGTTCTTCGCCGTCAAGCCGGCCGAGACCATGCCGCTGAAGGGGCGGTTGACCTTCGGCGTCTACGATCCGACGCTCTACACATCGATCGACTTCCCGACGGACAACGAGCTCGTGCTCGTCGGCGATGCCCTGAAAAGCTGTAAGCATCAGGTGGTGCGGCCGGATGCCGACCAGGTGATTTCGGAGAACAAGCAGTCTCTCACCGACGCGTTCTTCAATGATCCGACGGGCACAAACATGTCCAAGCTCTTTGCCACGCGCCTGGACGTGACATGCTAGTGCGCGCGCTGAAGCCGATTGTCCTCGGCGCCGCCATCGCGGTTGTCGCGGGACTGGCTGCCGCCCACGCGCAATCGCCGCTAGGAATCGGCACCTCCGAGCCGAGCTTCCAGCCGATCGGCGGACCGCTTGCGCCGCTTCTTCATTTCATCAACACGCAGCAGCAGGCCTTCTATCGCGCCCTGACAGGCTCACTCAGCGCGATGCGCGAGAACCCCTGGCACCTTTGGACGCTGATCGGGCTTTCCTTTGCCTATGGCGTGTTCCATGCCGCCGGCCCCGGCCACGGCAAGGCCGTCATCTCCTCCTATATGATCGCCAATGAGATCGAGCTGAAGCGCGGCGTGGCGATCTCCTTCGTATCCGCTTTCGCTCAGGGAGTCGTCGCGATCGCCTTGGTCGGCTGCGCCTGGGTGGCCTTGCGCGGCACCGGCATCACCTTGACGGCCGCGACACAGGCGATGGAGATCGCAAGCTTCGTGCTGGTCATCCTGTTCGGCGGCTGGCTGCTGCTGCGCAAGCTCTACGCGCTGGCGTCGGACATGCAGCGGCGAAACGCTGTTGCCGCAACGCCAGCGGGACCGGTGAGCATGATGCTCGACTGGCAGGACAATCCCGCGGGCAAGGACGGCGGCAACTATGCCTTCGGCGATACGCAGGCGCGCGCGGCCGGACACAAGTTCATTTCCGGAATGGCCTGCGAAACCTGCGGCCAGTCGCACATGCCCGATCCGGCCAGCCTCTCGGCGGAGAAATTCAGCGTGCGCGAAGCCTGGTCAGCGATTATCGCCGTTGGCCTGCGCCCCTGCTCCGGCGCCCTGCTGGTGCTGACCTTCTCGATGCTGAACGGGCTTTATCTCGGCGGCACCCTCTCGGTCTTCGCCATGTCCTTCGGAACGGCGATCACTGTCTCGATCCTCGCAACCCTGGCCGTCACGGCCAAGGGAACCGCCATGCGCCTTGCCGGCCGCGGCTCTGCGGCCTCGGTATGGATCGGCAACGCCATCGAGATCCTCGGCGCGCTGCTGGTGATTGTCATGGGAGCGTTGCTGCTCGGCGCGTCGCTGCAGGGATAAGCCCGAGGCCTTATCGGCCCTTGCTGCGCTGATAACGCGCCCTGAGCCAGAACACGACGAAGAACGCCAGGACCAGACAAATGCCTACGGCGGTCGCAAGGTAGGGCGAATAGTTCCCTAGCCACAGAACGACGGTCGGCATGAAATAGATGACGAGACCCGCGGCGACGAGAATGATCGCAGCGGCGATAGCCGACGATCGGCTCTCGGGTTTCGGGTCGGTCATGCCATTCACTCCTCCAGATGAGGAGATAGGGCTTAGGCCAGCCGCCCGGGAAAGGCAACCGGCCGTCGCATCAGGTCACAGCCTGACTTTGGCAGACGAGACCGTGGCGTCGATATGGTCGACAAGTGCATCGGGAAGACCAAGCCGCCCGGCAAGCAGGTCGAGATAGCCGCGCTCCGCGCGTGAATCCGGATCGATCGTCAGTCGCGAAGCCGTGTAGAGCTCCACGCGCTGTTCCTCGGTCACGGCGGCCGCGATAAGCGCGTCGAGATCCGTCGGCTGCGACAGCTCGCCTTCGATGAACTGCGCCGCCTCACCGCTGACATCCGCTGCCTTGATCTTGTCGAGGATCAAGGCCCGCTCGCCGTCATCGATATGGCCATCGGCCTTGGCCGCCGCGATCATCGCACGGATCAGCACCAGTACGAACTCGTTGCTCTGCGCCGGTGACGCCGCTCCAAACCCGGATTCCTGGGGTGGTGGTAGAAGCGCAGGCTGTGTGGATGGAGAGTCGGGAGGCGTGGCGGGCGACTGGCCAGCCTGATAGTTCTTGTAAGCCTGATAGCCAAGACCGGCGATGGCGGCGAGCCCGCCGATCGTCACGGCGTTGCCGGCAATATTACGGCCTGTCTTCGTGCCGAGAAGCACGGTCGCGAGCGCGCCGGCCTTCCACGGATTATCCTTGGCCATCTGGATCGCATCGCCTGCTCTGTCGCGGACGCTGCCGCCGACACCCGGCACCTGCGAACCCAGAAACTGCTCAAGAAGCTTCTTCGCGTCGAACATCCGTCGTCATCTCCCTGTTGTGGCTTCTGGGGAGATAGGAGTGAGGACAAGCGAATGCAAATGATGGAGAGTAAAAGGAGGGCTTGAAGAAGCCCCTTCTGGCCTGCCGGCCATCTTCCCCACAAGGGGGAAGATAACATTTGGCGCAGGCGGCGCCCGGATGAGCCCCTCCCCCTTGTGGGGAGGGGGTGGGGAGGGGTCTTACACCCGCCCCGCTTAGCCCTTGAGCGCTGCAGCCTCGGCAGCGAGCTTGGTGATGCCAGCCCAATCGCCGGCCGTGATCAATTCCTTCGGCGCGACCCAGGATCCGCCGACGCAAATGACGTTCGATAGCGACAGGTAGTCCTTGGCGTTCTTCAGCGAGATGCCGCCCGTCGGGCAAAACAGCGTGCCAGCGAGCGGCGAAGAAAACGCCTTCAGCATGGCAGCGCCCCCGGCCTGCTCGGCCGGGAAGAACTTCAGCACCTGATAGCCTTCCTCGCGCAGCGCCATGACTTCGCTGGCCGTCGCAGCGCCCGGCAGGAGCGGGACGGAGGAACCACGCGCGGCATCGAGCAGTTCCTGCGTCGTTCCGGGGCTGACGATGAACTTGGAGCCTGCGGCAACGGCCGCTTCCCAATGGGCGGCATTGAGGATCGTGCCGGCGCCGACCTCGGCACCTTCGACTTCGTCCGCGACGGCGCGAACCGCCTCGAGCGCTGCCGGCGTGCGCATGGTGATCTCGATCGCCTTCAGACCGCCGGCAACGAGTGCCCGCGCCAGCGATACAGCCGACTTGACGTCGTCGACGATCAGGACCGGAACGACAGGCTGAAGTTTCAGGATGGAAAGGAGCTTTTCTGTCTTCTCGCCCATGGCCGATATTTCCTTTGAATCGATTGAATTCCGAGTTGGAAATAGCGCCAAGGGTACACTTTGTCGAGACCGAAGCCATGTTTGGAATCGAATGGGTATCAACGCCTTCTAAATTGCGCTACGGTGCCAAGATCGTCACAAAAGGTTTACTGTCATGGCGAAAGAGATCGAACGGAAGTTCCTGGTACGCAACGATAGTTGGCGTGCAGGCGTTCAGACGCAAGCCAACCTGAGGCAGGGTTACATTGCATCGATGGACGATCGTTCCGTTCGCGTTCGGCTCCTCAATGGCGAGAAGGCCAGGCTGACGATCAAGATCGGCCGCAGCACCATGACACGGGAGGAATTCGAGTACGACATACCTGTCGCTGACGCCGAGCAGCTTCTCGATGATGCGATCGGCATCGTTATTGAGAAGACACGCTATCGCGTTCCGCACGAGGGTTTTGTCTGGGAAGTCGACGTCTTCTCCGGTCAACATCGTGGCCTGGTGATCGCCGAAGTCGAAATGAAGTCGGAAAGCGATCGGCCGAGTCTCCCGGCATGGCTGGGGCGCGAGGTCACCGGCGACTTCCGCTATTCGAACCAGGCGCTCGCCACCGAATTCGAGCATGACAGGCATGCCCTATCGCATTCGGCCTGACCGCGAATTCACCGCAGAATTTCGCAAAGCGGCCAAGGGGCAACTGCATCACGCAATCACCACCATCAAGGAAAAGCCTGACGGGCCGCATGAAGCGATTCATGATGTCCGCAAGAACCTGAAGCGCGTCCGTTCGCTCTACCGACTGGTCTCCAGGGAAATCCCGAAATTTCAGGAGCGCGAAAACGCTCGCCTGCGCGATATCGCGAAAACCATCTCGGCCGTCCGCGACGCCGCGGCCTTGGTTGAAACGGCAACCTACTTGAAGTCGTCTGCGCACGATGACGAGGAGGCCGAGGCACTTTGCCGCATCATAGCGATCCTCGAAGAGCGGCGCGACCGCATGATCGACGCCGAAGGCGGAATGGACGAGCAGTGCGCGCACGTGATCGCGGCCCTTGAAGCAGCGGAAGCCGCAGTTGACGATGTGACCTTCCCCCATGGTCGCCGGAAGGCCGCCAGGCTGATTTCGAAAGGCTGGCGCAACACGTTGAGCAAGGCCCAGAACGCCATGCACGCTTGCCAGAAGCGCTGCTGCACGGAAGCCTTCCATACGCTGCGCAAGCGCGCGCAGGACTACCGTGCTTACCATCTCCTGCTCGCACTGGTTTGGCCGTCGGCGATGGCTGCAAAGTACGACGCGATCAGCGACCTCGTCGATGTGCTGGGCCGGGTTCATGACCTCGATGTGCTGTGCGATCTGGTGGAGCAGGAGCCGCGTCTGTTCGAGAACTCCGACGATCTGGCCTGGCTGCTGGCCGCAATCATCTTCCGCCAGCAGGTGGACCGACATACCGCGCTCGATCTGGCCGCGGATGTCTTGGCCGACCCGCCTCGCGAGGAAGCCCGCAGGATCAAGACGCTCTGGCTCGCGCTTAGCAAGCCTTGATGGCTCTCGGCTGAGAGAAAGCATCACCGCGCCTGAACAGCTCCGGGATCCGTGAGATTGCGGCGAAATGCCCGTCTCTCCGCGTTATTGCGCATTGCAAGCAGGCGCGAGAGCCTGTATTTCCAGCCGCATGACAGACACGTTGCTCCCATCGACGTCTGCGGCGAGCCCATCCCTCGTCGCGGCCCTTTATCATTTCGTTTCCGTGCCGCGCTTCGAAAGCCTGCGCGAGCCGCTGCAGGCGCTGTGCGAGGCGAACGGCGTGAAGGGAACGCTGCTGCTCGCCCACGAAGGGATCAACGGGACGATTGCTGGCCCTGACGAAGGCATCCGCACGGTTCTCGCCTTTCTGCGCGCCCAGCCCGAATTTGCCGGATTGGAGCACAAGGAAAGCTGGGCATCGAAAATGCCTTTCCTGCGCATGAAGGTGAAGCTGAAGAAAGAGATCGTCACCATGGGCGTCGAGAACATCGACCCCAACAAGGTGGTCGGCACCTACGTGGCGCCGCAGGACTGGAACGCGCTGATCTCCGATCCTGATACGATCGTCATCGACACCCGCAACGACTACGAAACGGCGATCGGGATCTTCCGCGGTGCTGTTGATCCGCAGACCAAGACCTTCCGCGAATTTCCGGAATGGGTGCGCCAGAACACCGGCCTGCACAACAAGCCGAAGATCGCCATGTACTGCACCGGCGGCATCCGTTGCGAAAAGGCGACGGCCTTCATGAAGGAACAGGGCTTCGAAGAGGTCTATCACCTCAAGGGCGGCATCCTGAAGTATCTCGAAGAGGTACCGCAGGAAGAAAGCCTGTGGGATGGTGCCTGCTTCGTCTTCGACGAGCGCGTTTCCGTCGAGCACGGACTGAAGGAAGGCGAGCACAAGCTCTGCCACGCCTGCCGCAACCCGATCACTGCGACCGAAGTCACCTCACCCTATTACGAGGAAGGCGTCTCCTGCAGCAACTGCTACCCTACCCGCACGGAAGAAGACCGGCTGCGCTACCGGCAGCGTCAGCATCAGATCGCGCTGGCCAAGAAGCGCGGACAACGGCACATCGGCACCTAAGCGACTGAAATACGGCGCGCGCCCATCTTCTTGGAGCGCGCGTCCAGAAGCCTTTCGGTGATCTGTTCGGCTGGCATCGGCTTGCCGAAGAAATACCCCTGAAGCGTATCGCATCCGAAAAGGCGGACGGCGACAGCCTGCTGTTCCGTCTCGATGCCTTCCGCGGTCACCGGAATGTCGAGCGAACGTGCCAGCGCCACGGTGGCCTGCAGCATTTCGCGCTGGCCGTCGCTTTCCAGAATCTCCATCACCAGCGAGCGATCGATCTTGATACGGTCGAAGCCGAACTGGCGGAGGTAGCCGATGGACGAAAAGCCCGAGCCGAAATCATCGAGCGCCACTTTGACCCCGAGCGTCTTCAGTCGCTCGATCGCCTGGCGCGTGCGCTGGGGATTCTGGATCATGTAGCCTTCGGTGACTTCCAGCGTGACCCGCTTGGCTTCGATCTCGGTCTGCCGCAGGACGTAGCGGACATAGTCGACAAAGGCCGGATTTCGGAATTGCCCCGGTGAAACGTTGACCGAGATGCGAAGCTCCGGCCATTGCTTGGCGGTCTCGCAAGCTTTGCGCAGGACAAAGAGGCCGAGTGCCTCGATCAGCCCGCTCGCCTCCGCGACCGGGATGAAGACTTCTGGCGACACTGGACCATGGCCCGGACGGTTCCAGCGCACCAGGGCCTCGACGCCGGTCATTTCATGCGTGGCGGCATCGATCAGCGGCTGGTAGGCGAGTGTCAGATCACCACCCTCGATCGCCATGCGCAGGTCGAGTTCAAGCGCATTGCGCTCCTCCCGGTCCGCATCCATCGCCGGATCGTAGAGCGTCATCCGTGCGCGCCCTGCTTCCTTCGCCTTGTACATGGCAAGATCGGCGCGGCGAACCAGTTCTTCGCGATCGACCGTACCACCGACCGAAGAGGCAATGCCGATGCTCGCGCCGATAACGACGACGCGGCGTCCGATCTCCAGCGGCTCGGCCAGAAAATCGAGGATCTGCTCGGAGAGCTGCAGCGCCGCGGCATCCCCGTCCTCGGAGGTAAACGCGATCGCAAACTCGTCGCCGCCGATCCGCGCCAAAACGGCGCCCTCGGGGATCAGGACCTTGAGCCCCGCCGCAACCGCGCGGATGAGCTGGTCGCCGGTCCCGTGGCCGTAGGCATCGTTGACTTCCTTGAAGCCGTCGAGATCGAGATAGAGGATCAGTACGTTGCGATTGGTCTGCGCGGCGTGCTGGACAAAGCTATCCACCGCCAGTCGGAGACCGTCGCGATTCAAGAGGCCACTGAGCCGATCGCGAAGCGTTTCCTCGCGAGCGCGAACTTCTTCGGCGCGAAGCCTCCGGCCCGCCAGCAAGCCGATCACGAGCAGCACGACGAAAAAAAGGCCGACAAGGCAGAGAGCCTTGACGACCATCGGTCGAACTTCGCCGTAGCCGATATCACCCGGAGCACGCGACACCCAGACGAGCTTGCCCAGCGAAGCGCCGACCACATCCTCGATCTTCACAAAATAGGTGGCGGCCGTCTCTGCCGGAACCAGCTTCAGTCCGCCGATGACATAGGTCGTGCCGAGGTCATCGATCTTGCCCGCATCGAGGTGCCTCGCAAAGATCAGGTACCGATGTTGACCGGGAGGCAGGTCGAGCTCGCCCGACTTCTTCCTCACCAGCGCTATGCCAACAGCCGCAATCCCGGTTTTCGTATCGACAAAGCCGGTTGCCTCCGGCGTCTGCCCCGGTCCGGCTGCCTTGACCCGGTCGAACAGCGCCCACAGGGACGGGGCGAAGAAGTCGTCCAGGGTGCCGTCCATCGGCTTACCTTCCTGGTAGGCCATGATCGACTTGCGGTTGTCGTCGACAACGATCGCCATGTCGAAAAGTGAACTGTTGACCGACATCTCGCCGTAGTTCGAAACGGTCCACTCCATGCCGTCGGAGGCATAGACATTGGTGGCTGCATCGTCCCAGGCCGCATAGTCATTGAGGGTCGCGCTCAGCTGTGCCGCGAAGGTGTGCAAGGCACCCGACATCGTCTCGCGTGAACGCTCATCATCCAGCACATTGGATTTGGACGCCACGCGCTCGAGTGCGCTCAAGACCATGATCGTGACGACAGCAACAACCACGGCAAACGAGAACAATACGCCGGTCACGGTCGCGTGCCGACCGATACCTGAACCCTTGTTTTTTGTCTTGAAAAGTGCCGGCATTCCTACTCCCCGATCGGGGAATACTGCCAGCCAAGCGTTCAGAAAACGTTTATGCCGCGCTGTAACGATTAATCATGCGACGATTCTTGAGCGCCGAGGAATATCGGCAAACCATCAGCGGCGCAATCAATATATCCGTTATTTTCCAGTTGTTTAGATAAATGGAAATTGAGTGGAAAGGTCAGCACGCCGATCGATCGCTTTTCGAAACTTTGCAAAGCAATCCGCGAACGCTCCAGATTCTGCAACCTGACAGATCGATGCCGTTTGCTCTTCGTCTGTTTTGCCGAGCACGGGAACGCGGATGAACGCCTCCCCGACAAGGTTGAATGACATCGTCTTCAAGACCTCGGTCAATTGCTCCAGCGCAATGTCCCCGCGATGCGAGGCGTGGGCGATCATGACAGGCTTGAACGGCACCTCGTCGCGCGACACCAGCCAGTCCAGTGCGTTCTTCAAGCCGCCCGGCAGACCATGGGCATATTCCGGGCAGGCAATGATGACGCCGTCGGCTGCGCGAACCTTGGCGGCGAATTCCTCGACGATCGCAGGCGTGTTTTCTCCCTCCCGATCCGGATTGAAGATCGGCAGTTCGCCGATCAGATCCGATATCGCGACGACCACGCCATCCGGCGCATAGTCCCTGAGCGCCTCAAGCAACCGGCGATTGGTTGAGGCCTCTCGCTGGCTGCCGCAGAGCGCATAGAGGAATAGAGGTTTTCGATCCATGCGTCCGGCTTAGCGCAACGCGCCGATTCGGGCCATCATCCGCCCTTGTGATTGCCTTTCGGGAACTGGGCCGCCAGTTCGCTATACCACTTGCCGCTCTTCTTCACGGTGCGAACCTGCGTTTCGTAGTCGACGTGAACAAGGCCGAAGCGCATGCGGTAGCCTTCCGCCCATTCGAAATTGTCCATCAGGCTCCAGGCGAAATAGCCGCGCATAGGGTAGCCGTCCTTGATCAGGTCGGCAACGACATCGAGATGCTCGCTGTAGTAATCGAGACGCGGCTGGTCATCGACCTCGCCATTGACGACGTCCATGTTGTAGCAGGCGCCGTTCTCGGTGATGTAGCATTCCGGCAGTTCGTAGCGACGATAGAGGTCTTCGACGACGTTCTTCAGGCCTGGCGCGTAGACTTCCCAACCGATATCCGTCTTCACGTCGCTGACGCGCGGCGCCTCGACCGTCCACGGGAAATCACCACTCTTGGCCGGATCATCGGCAACGCGCAACGGCGTGTAGTAATTCAGGCCCCACCAATCGAGCTTCTGGCTGATGGTTTTCAGGTCCGCGTCCTCGACCACCGGCATGCGGTCGCCAAGCGCCTCCAGGAATTCCTTCGGATATTCGCCCTTGAAGACAGGATCGAAGAAGGCGCCGTTGTGGAACTGGTGCGCCCGCTCACCCGCTGCCTGGTCTGCGGCACTGTCGGAGCCCGGCATCACGGACATGGCGTTGAGCACGAGACCCACCGGCACGTTCGGGGCTTCCGAACGGATCGCCTCGACACCGAGACCATGCGCGAGGTTCATGTGATGCATCGCATGCAGCGCCGCCTGCATGTTGCGCTCGCCTGGCGCATGAATGCCGTAGAGATGGCTGAGCCAGACAATGCACCACGGCTCGTTGAACGTCGCCACGCTGTCGAGGCGGTCGCCGAGGCGAGCCATGACAGTCTTGGCATAGCGCTGATAGGCATAAGCCGTCGAACGCGCCGTCCAGCCGCCGTCGCCCGCCAATAGCAGGGGCAGATCCCAGTGGTAGAGTGTAGCGAAGGTCTTGATGCCACGCGCCTTGCAGCCATCGACGAGGCGATCATAGAAATCGAGGCCGGCTTCATTCACCGGGCCCGTGCCGTCAGGAATGATGCGCGGCCAGGCGATCGAGAACCGATAGGCCTCGACGCCCATCGACTTGATCAGGTCGAGATCCTGGTCGAGCCTGTTGTAGTGATCGCAGGCGACATCGCCATTGTGGCGGCCATAGACCCGCCCCGGCATGTTGCAGAAGGCATCCCAGATCGACGGCTTGCGGCCATCGGCCTTGCTTGCGCCCTCTATCTGAAATGCGGCAGTCGCAACGCCAAAGGTAAAATCGCCCGGAAAGCGGGCGGCGAGGGTCTTCGCATCGATCATCTGGAAATCCCGTTCTTCATGGTTTCGACGGCGGTTTAGCCAAGCGGACCGATGTTGTACAGAGCGGAAATGACAGGACTGCAACGTTTCAGTGGCTGGATAGGGGATTGCTCCCGACAGGCTTGAAGAGTCGCGTCCAAGCCCCGCGAGAGCCTTGCCTTGCAATGCACCAATTTTCGCGGAACAACGCTGCCATGAGTATTCCCAAGACGCACCCCTTCCCCTTCGACCCCACCTACGGCATGACGCTTGACCAGTTGCGTGCCATCGCCCCGCCGCCGGCACCGCCAGGTTTCGATGGGTTCTGGGCGAAGCGCTATGAGCGAGCGCTTGCCATCGATCCGCAGCCGAGGTTGAAGAAAAGCGCGTTCACCCACCCCGCCTGGCATGTGCTCGACATCACATACCGCTCGAGCGGCGACGTTGAGATCAGCGGTTGGCTGCTGCTGCCGCGCGACAGACCGGTGCGCCGCGGCGTAATCGTGGGCCACGGCTATGGCGGCCGCGATGCGCCGGATTTCGAGCAGCCAGTGGAGGAAACAGCCCTGCTCTTCCCGTGCTTTCGTGGCATGTCGAAAAGCCAGCATCCGCCGATCCCGTCAGATGCGCCGGGCCATGTGCTGCATGACATCGACAAGCCCGACCAATACGTCATCGGCGGTTGCGTCGACGATCTCTGGCTCGCCGTCTCGACGCTGCTTGCACTCTATCCCTGGCTATCAGGCCGGATCGGCTATATCGGCGCCAGCTTCGGCGGCGGCATCGGCGCGCTGGGCATCCCCTTCGATCCCCGCATCGCCAGGGGCTACCTCGTCGTCCCGACCTTCGGTGACCGCGCCCAATGGCTGACGCTACCGACCGTCGGCAGTGCCGATTCAGTCCAGACCTACCGCAAGACAAACCCCGACGTCCTCGATCACCTGCGCTTGTTCGATGCCGCGACCGCCGCCACGCGGATCAACGTACCCATGCTGGTCGCCCCCGCGCTGTTCGACCCCGCCGTCGCACCGCCCTGCCAGTTCGCCGTGGTCAACGCCCTGCCGGTGTCAAAAGACAACGAGATCTTCGTGCTCGATGCCGGCCACTTCGATTATCCCGGCATGATGGAGCAGAACTACGCCCTGCGCGAAAAGCTCCGCGGGTTTCTGCGCCTGCTGTAGCAGGATACCTCAACAAGCTGCTCTCCCCGCATGAGGGAGACGCCCGGCAGCTCGCCGACCCGATAACGCTGATGTCAGAAGTCGTGAATTGTCATTGCCGCAACCACAGCTAAAGGCTGCAGGCAGTCTTCCTCATGAAAGGTCTGCCATGTTCGCTTCGGTCAGCTCCCTGCAACCGCATCTTCTCAGCCTGCTGCGTATTGTCTCGTCGCTCGTGCTCTTCAGCTACGGCACGCAGAAGATCCTGCATTTCCCCGCCGCCGAGCGGGTGCCTGATGTCGGCTCCCTGTCCTGGATCGCCGGGCTGCTTGAGCTTGTTCTTGGTTTTCTGGTGCTGATCGGCTTCCAGACGCGCGCTGCAGCCTTCGTGCTGTCAGGCCTGATGGCCTTTGCCTATTTCATCGGCCACGCATCGAAAAGCCTGTATCCCGCCCAGAACGGCGGCGTCGCCGCCATCCTGTTCTGCTTCGTCTTCCTCTACATCGTCGCTGCCGGCGCCGGACCATTCAGCGTCGATGCCGTGACGAAGCGCAAGCAGGCGACGGCCTGACCGATACGCGGTTCGAAGCGGCGCATTGCCGCTTCGAACACAGAGCCGAACAACGCTCACGGGTTCTGTTTCGCGTCCTTGAGCTTCACTGCCATCGAGACGGTGCCGCGCACGATTATGTCATTGCGCGAGCCATCGCCTCGAGGATAGCGATTGAGATCAGCGGTGCTCGTAAGATTGGTGATCTGGCAGCTCTCGGCCAGGGTCTGCAGAATGAGATCGCACTGTCCACCCGCCATCAGGTAAAACCCCCTCTGCGCAGTGCTGATCTGCTCAGCAGTATCCTTGTCCGCTTCGACAGGTACGGAGAGCGACATCGTCGCCTGCACGTTGACCATTCCCGGCGTACGCTGCCCGGCATAGAAATTCGGCATGCGATTGGGCATGTCCTGCGACAGTACCGGAAACGCGACAAGCGCGAAGCCGCAGGTCATGACTCTGGCAAAAACTTTCATCGAACGTCTCCCCATCTGGTTGCGTTCGTTTCTGCCACAGCATTGTTAAACGACAATGAGCGCACTCCCTGAGAATGCGCTCAATAGTTGCATTTCATATCTGGATGAGGGATCAGACCTTGACCCAGGCGCCATTCTTCTTAGAGGAAGCCACGCAGGCCTCGACGAAGGCAACACCCTTCACACCGTCATCGACCGTCGGGTAAACCACGGCCTTGTCGACTGCCTTGCCCTTCTTGTGGGCATTGATGGCATGCGCGGCTTCCGTGTAGATCGTCGCGAAGGCTTCGAGATAGCCTTCCGGATGACCGGACGGAATGCGCGAAACGCGGGCAGCGGCAGGGCCGGAGCCGGCGCCGTTGCGGGTGATCAGGCGCTTCGGTTCGCCGAATGGCGTGAACCACAGGTAGTTCGGATCGGCCTGTACCCATTCCAGGCCACCCTTGGTGCCATAGACGCGGACCTTGAGGCCGTTTTCGTGGCCGGGCGCGACCTGGCTGCACCAGAGCATGCCCTTCGCCGGCTTCTCGGACCCCTTGGCCTTGAAGCGAAGCATGACGTGGGCGTTGTCGTCGAGACGACGGCCTTCGACGAAGCTGTCGAGGTCGGCCGCAAGGCTGTCGAGTTCGAGGCCGGAGACAAAGGAAGCGAGGTTATAGGCATGCGTGCCGATATCGCCGGTGGAGCCGCCTGCACCCGACTGCGCCGGGTCGGTGCGCCATACGGCCTGCTTTGCACCACTCTGCTCGACCGCTTCGGTCAGCCAGTCCTGCGGATATTCCGCCTGGACGATGCGGATATCGCCGAGTTCGCCATTGGCGATCATCTCGCGTGCCTGACGAACCATCGGATAGCCGGTGTAGTTATGCGTCAGGATGAAGAGCGCGCCGCTTTCGTCGGCCACCTTCTTCAGCTTCTTGGCATCCGCAAGGTTCGACGTCAGCGGCTTGTCGCAGATGACGTGAATGCCGCGACGCAGGAATTCCTTGGCAGCGTCGTAGTGGACGTGGTTCGGCGTGACGATCGAGACCGCTTCGATGCCGTTCTTCAGCTTCGCCTCGCGGATCGCCATCTCGCGATAGCTCGAATAGGTGCGCGACGGATCAAGACCGAGATCGCGGCCCGAGGCAAGCGCCTTCTCCGGCGTCGACGACAGGGCGCCGGCGATCAGGTCATATTGATCGTCGATGCGGGCAGCGATGCGATGCACCGCGCCGATGAACGCGCCGGCGCCACCGCCGACCATGCCGAGACGGATGCGCGGTTCGCGCGCCTGTTCTGTAGATGCTTCAATTGCCATTGGTTCCTCCAAAATTAGTCCCTGCGGGAAAGGTCCCCCTCTGCCCTGCCGGGCATCTCCCCCACAAGGGGGGAGAAAACTCGCGGCGGCGCCTCACCTAAGCCCCTCCCCCTTGTGGGGAGGGGTTGGGGAGGGGTTTTAGCTGATCAAAGCCCCAGCATGCGGCGGTTGGCCGCCTGGTCCGTGCCGCTGCCCGCGAAGTCGTCGAACGCCTTCTCGGTGACGCGGATGATGTGCGATTTGACGAACTCCGCACCTTCGCGTGCGCCGTCCTCCGGATGCTTCAGCGCGCATTCCCATTCGACAACGGCCCAACCATCGAAGTTGTTGGCTGTCATCTTAGAGAACACCGCGCCGAAATCGACCTGGCCATCGCCGAGCGACCGGAAGCGGCCGGCACGTTCGACCCAGCCCTGGTAACCGCCATAGACGCCCTGGCGACCCGTCGGATTGAACTCGGCATCCTTGACGTGGAACATCTTGATCCGGTCTTTGTAGATGTCGATGTTGTCGAGGTAGTCCAGGCATTGCAGCACGTAGTGCGAGGGATCGTAGAGCATGTTGGCGCGCGGATGGTTCTTCACGCGCTCGAGGAACATCTCGAAGGTCACGCCGTCATGCAGGTCTTCGCCCGGATGGATCTCGTAGCAAACGTCGACGCCGTTTTCGTCGGCGTGGTTGAGGATCGGCGTCCAGCGCTTGGCAAGTTCGTCGAAGGCGGTCTCGACGAGACCGGCGGGGCGCTGCGGCCATGGATAGATGAACGGCCAGGCAAGTGCTCCGGAGAAGGTCGCATGTGCCTTGATGCCGAGGTGCTTCGACGCCGTCAGCGCCATCTTCACCTGCTCGACAGCCCATTCCTGGCGGGCCTTCGGATTTCCACGCACTTCGGGCGCGGCGAAACCATCGAAGGCTTCGTCATAGGCTGGATGCACGGCGACCAGCTGGCCCTGCAGGTGGGTGGAAAGCTCGGTGATTTCGACGCCGTTCTGGCGCGCAACGCCCGCGAACTCGTCGCAATAGTCCTTCGAGGATGCAGCCTTCTTCAAGTCGATGAGCTGGCCCGCCCAGGTCGGAACCTGCACGCCCTTGTAGCCGATATCGGCCGCCCATTTGGTGATCGAATCCCACGAGTTGAAAGGTGCGGCGTCGCCCGCGAACTGCCCGAGGAACAAGCCTGGGCCCTTGATCGTTTTCATGTCAATTCCTCCCTGAATGACGACCGTAAACGTTTCTGGTAGAGTTCTACCACGCAATTTACCGTCTGCAAGCCGATTTCGGCGAAACAGTGAATTTGCCCGACGGGGCGAAAACCTGACGTGCCAGACTTAATCACGGCATGCCCTCACCCGCAAGATGTACGTACCGCATTTATGCCTTCTCCCGGCGATTGCCGATCGGAACGAGCCGTTTCGATGGACTTCCGGCCGCCCCGTGATACTCTCCTTGCACCAGGAGGTTAGCGCATGACGCGGCGACTGGCAGCAATCTTGGATGCGGACGTCGTTGGCTTCTCCCGATTGATGGGAATGGACGAAGCGGGCACCTTCGCGACGCTGAAAGCTCACAACAGCGAGATCATTGTTCCCGCGATCACGCGCCAGCACGGACGCGTGGTGAAGTTTGTGGGCGACGGCCTGCTGGCGGAATTCGCGAGCGTGGTGGACGCGCTGGCCTGCGCAATGGAAACCCAGATCGCGCTCCGCGAGCGCAATGAGAGTATCGCGTCTGAACGACAGATGCTCTGGCGTATCGGCATTCACGTCGACGATGTTCTCGTGGAGGATGACGACATCTTTGGCGAGGGCGTCAATGTGGCGGCGTGCCTGCAAGGCTTGGCACCGCCCGGCGGGATCTGCGTCTCGCAGCAGGTTCGCGACCAGGTGGGCTCGAGGCTCGCATTTCCCGCGACCGACTTCGGCAACAGGCGGCTGCAACACATCGATCACCCTGTCCGCGTCTGGCGCTGGTCGCCCTACCAGAACGGACACGTGTGGCCGGAGCCCGTGGCGAGTTCTCCGCCGCCTGTTCAGAAGCGCCCCTCGATTGCCGTACTCCCGTTCGCCAACATGTCGAGCATCGAAGGGCAGGAGCATTTTTCGGACGGCTTCACCGATGAGCTGATCGCGACGCTGGCGCGGTGCCGCTGGATGCTCGTCGCTTCGCGCAATTCCTCCTTCAGCTTCAAGGGACAGGCGGTGGATGCGCGAAAGGCCGCGCAGGACCTCGGCGTGAAGTATGTGCTTGAAGGCAGCATCAGGCGGTCGGGCGCAAAAATTCGGGTGACGGCACAGCTGCTCCACGGCAGCGACGGAACGCTCCTTTGGGCCGAGCGCTACGACCGCATGCTGGCGGATATTTTCGAGGTTCAGGACGAGATCGCATCCGAGATCACCGGAACGATCGAACCCGAGCTCGGCGTCATCGAATTCGCCGCCCTTCGCGAGCGCCCGCCGGTCGATATGACGGCATGGGAAATCTATCTGAAGGGGCTCTGGCACCTCTACAGGTTCACGCTCGACGATCTCAACATGGCCAAGGATCTGTTCGAGCAGGCAATCCGCGTCGATCCGAGCTTTGCCCAGGCACAGGCGCGGCTCGCCTACGTGCATATCCAGCTCGGCTGGTACGGCTCCGTGGAGGAGCGCGGCGGACGCATTTGCGAAGCGATCGACCTTGCCGAGCACGCAATCCTGCTCGACCAGAAGGAGCCGGCCGCGCATATGGCGCTTGGCCGGGCGCTCGCGCTTGACGGCGCGACGCAGGCCGGCATCGCGCATCTGCGCAATGCGATCGCATTGGACAGCAGCTTCGCGCAGGCACATTTCGCTCTCGGCCAGGCGTTGTGTTACGCGCAACGGCCCGAGGAGGGAATGCCTGAGATCAGGGAAGCCTTTCGCCTCAGTCCGCGCGATCCGCATTTATGGACTTTCTACAACATGCTTGCGATTGCCCATTATCAAATGGGGAACATGAACGAGGCCGCCGAGGCGGCGCGGGCATCGCTGCGATCTCCGAACGTGACCTTCTGGCCGGCGCTGATCCTGGTTGCCATTCTCGGCCGACAGGGCAAGGCAGACGAAGCCGGCGAGGCCATCGGCATTCTTCATCGTTTTCGTCCGGGAATGAATCTCGCTGCTGCGCGACGGG
Organism: Rhizobium sp. AC44/96; assembly: GCF_001692185.1. Lineage (NCBI taxonomy): Bacteria > Pseudomonadati > Pseudomonadota > Alphaproteobacteria > Hyphomicrobiales > Rhizobiaceae > Rhizobium > Rhizobium sp. AC44/96. The sequence goes on along the minus strand of NZ_LXKO01000043.1, from coordinate 111,495 downwards.
AATTCTACTTCGGCGACAATGCCACCATGACAGAGGCGTTCGTCGATCAGTTCGCCGCCGATCTGGCGAGCGCCGGTCTACCGCAGTGACGAAAAGAGCGCCCGTTCCTTCGAGCGGGCGCCCTCGACTATCAATGGATCAGAACGGCGAATCCGGGAAGTAGAAGTCCTTCGCGTTGTCCTTCGTCACCAGCGTCGCATCGAGGATATAGGTGCCGCGAACCGGAACCTGATCGTAGAGCGAAGCAGCAGTCAGTTCCATGGCGGTACCCACCATCGCCGGCGGATAGAGAACGTCGACCGGGATCAGCTTGTCGCCGTCCATGACCTTCTTGACCATGTCCTTCGAGCCGGCACCGGCCACGACATACTTGATGTCGGTGCGCTTGGCCTGCTCGATTGCCTGCAGCACGCCGACAGCCATGTCGTCATCCTGGCACCAGACCACGTCGATCTTCGGATACTTGGTCAGGTAGTCCTGCATCACCTTGAAGGCATCGTCGCGGTTCCAGTTGCCGAACTGGCGGTCCAGAACCTTGACGTTCGAGCCGGCGATACCCTTGTCGAAGCCATCCTGGCGCTGCTGGTCGATCGGGATCGGCAGGCCGCGGATAACGACAACCTGCGCATCAGGCGTCGTGTCCTTGATGTACTTGCCGGCGACTTCGCCGAGCGCCGGATTGTTGCCGGCAACGTAGATGTCACGGACGGAGTTGTCGTTGGTGCTCGGTGCACGGTCGACCAGCGCCACGAAGGTGCCCTTGTCCTTGACTTCCTTGATGGCGTTGACCAGCGGATCCGGATCCGACGGCAGGATGACCAGCGCGTCCATGCCCTGCGTCGCCAGATCCTGCACGGCGTTTGCCTGGCTTGCGGCATCAGGCGACGTCTTGACGATCACGGTGAGGTCAGGGTGCTCGGCCATCAGAAGCTTGGCGACGCGCTCGGCATGGAACACCACGCCGGAGGTCCAGCCGTGGTCGGCCGCCGGGATCGATACGCCGATGGTCTTCTTGTCCGCCGAGTGAGCGACGCCGGCGAGCAGCGCCGCTGTCACGACCGCCAAACTGAATAGTGTCTTACGCATGTCTATTTTCCTCCCATTAAACCCCAGGGCTTGCGAATCTTGAGACCGAGCGCCCCGCCGACCCGGCCAATCCCTTGCTACCTGCGCGCCAGCGACCGCTGCACGAGCATGGCAATGATGATGATCGAACCCTGGATGGCGCCGATCAGATATTCCGAGATGAAGTTGGACAGCAGCATGATGTTGCCGACGAGTTCCAGGATGAAGGCACCGCAGATCGTGCCCCAGACACGCCCTGCCCCACCCTTCAAGGCCGTGCCGCCGACGACGACCGCGGTGATGGCCTGCAGTTCCCACAGGATGCCCGTCGTCGCCGATGTCGAACCGAGACGCGGCACATAGAGCAGCACGGCGATCGCCACGCAGAGTCCCTGGATGACAAAGGCGATGGTGCGCACGCGGTTGACCGCGATACCGGAATAGCGCGCCACGTCGCGGTTCGAGCCGACGGCCACGACATGGCGACCGTAACGCGTGCGATAGAGAATGAAGGCAGCGACGGCGGTGACGGCGAGGATGACGACGATCGGCACCGGCACGCCGGCGATCGAGCCGAAATAGACCGGGCGATACAGTGCCTGCTGCTCCGCCGAGCGCAGCGTGATCGCCCCGCCCTGCGACAGCCACGTCGTCAGCCCGCGATAGATCCCCATGGTTCCGAGCGTAGCGATGAACGGCTCGATCTTGCCGAGTGTCGTGATCAGCCCATTGGCGAGCCCGCACAGCGCGCCGGCAACGACAGTGAAAACCACGGCGACCACCAGCATCAGCACCGGATTGGCGATGATCCCGGAATTCATCAGCAGGATCATAAGGCTGGCAACGAAAGCCACCATCGAGCCGACAGAAAGATCAAGATCGCCGGACGAGATGACGAAGGTGGCGCCAACCGCGATGATGGCAATGAAGGCGCTGCGGGTGGCGACATTGGCGAGATTGGTAATGCCGATGAAGTTCGGATTGACAAGCGCACCGACGACGAGCAGCAGGGCCAGCGCCGCGAAAGGCGCGACTGCCCTGAGGTCGATATCCCGCCAGGAGCGTCGTCTGATCTCCCTGGTCTCCTCGTTCACAGTCATGTCCAAAACCATCCTCCCGTCGCGTCCCTGCTGGGCACGTAATCTGTCTTGCCGCGTGCGCCGCGGCTGTTGTTATTTGTCGCCTCAGGCAGCCTTCTTCTTCAGGCCCGCTGCATAGCGCATGATCTCCTGTTCGGAGATTTCGTCACCTTCAAGCACGCCGACGATACGCCCCTCGCGCATGACCGCCACCCTCGTACAAAGGCCTATGACCTCCGGCATTTCGGATGACACGACGATGATTGAGCGGCCGTCGCGGGCCAGCGCCGAGATGAAGTGATAGATCTGCTGCTTGGTGCCGACATCGATACCGCGCGTCGGCTCATCGATGATGATGATCTCAGGCTCCGTTTCCATGACCTTGGCCAGCAGCAGCTTCTGCTGGTTTCCGCCCGACATGCGACCGGCGACGATATTGGCGTCGCGCACCCTGATATCGAAGCGACGCCGCGCCTTGGCCAGCGCCGACGCCTCGCTGCTCGGGCTGAGATAGCCGTGGCGCGAATGTTGACCGAGCGATTGCAGCGTCAGGTTCGCCATCATGTTGGAGCCGAGCAACAGCCCCTTCGACTTGCGATCCTTCGTCATGTAGGCAAGCCCGCAGCGGTTGGCTGCGTGCACATCACCGGCCGGAACCGTCTCGCCCTTGATGATGACTTCGCCCGATGTACGGCTGCGCAGCCCGGCGATTGCCTCCATCAACTCCGTGCGACCCGATCCGATCATGCCGGAGAAGCCGATGATCTCGCCCTTGCGCACCTCGAAGCTTGCATCCTGGACATAGCCGGTCGACACGGATTCGACCAGCAGCACGACTTCCTCGTCGACATCGGGCTCCACCTTGGTCGGATAGAGACTGGAAAGTTCGCGACCGACCATCAGCTGCGCGATCGATTCTCCGTCGAGCAGCGAGGTTGGCGACGTCTTCACCCATTGGCCGTCGCGCAGTACCGTGACGCGATCGGTCAGTTCCATGACCTCGTCGAGCTTGTGCGACACGAAGACGAAGCTCGTGCCCTTGTCGCGCAGCTTGCGCACCTGCTTGAACAGGAAATTGGTTTCTTCCCGCGACAGAACGGCGGTCGGCTCGTCCATGAAGACGACGCGGGCATCGCGGCTGATCGCCTTGGCGATTTCGACCATCTGCTTGTCGGCGATGGACAGCGTGCTGATCAGAGCGTTCTCATCGACATGCGAACCGAGAAGATCGAGCGCCTTGCGCGTTTCCGCACGCATGTACTTGCGGTCGAGAACACCGAAGCGCGTGACCTCGCGGCCGAGAAACAGGCTTTCGGTAACGGTCAGGTGTTCCGCGAGATTGAATTCCTGGTGTATGATCACGATGCCGAGTGCTTCGGCGGCTCCGTTGGGCGGCAATGTCACCGGCTTGCCGTCGAGGATGATTTCGCCCGAGGTCGGCTGCTCGAAGCCCGACATGACCTTCACCAGCGTCGATTTGCCCGCGCCGTTCTCACCCATCAGCGCATGGATTTCACCAGCGCGAAGATCGAAATTGACGCTGAAGAGGACCTGCACACCATTGAAGGACTTGCATATGCGCCGGGCGGACAACACCACCGGCGCCGCCTCGACAGTCTCCACACTCATGATTTCCTCCCTGCGGACTCCCATCCGCCTGAGCCTATGTAAACCTTTACATACCGCATGTAAAGGTTTACATCATTGCTTTACACAGATCTGTCTGGTTCGACCTTTGACGTACCGTTCAGTCTGTGTAGTGTCGCCGCGAATGCAGCCCCAAGGCAGAACGCAGTGTCGAATTCCGCGCCCGCAACAATCGAAGACGTCGCCAGAATCGCCGAGGTTTCCATCGCGACGGTATCGCGGGCAATCCACACGCCGGAGAAGGTCGCGAACTCGACTCGGCTGAAGGTCAACCAGGCGATCGCAATCACAGGATACACGACGAACGCCATGGCGCGCAGCCTGCGACTTGGCCGTTCGAACATGATTCTGGTGGTGGCGCCCGACATCGGCGACCCCAATTTTTCCAACATTCTGGTCGGCCTGGAGAATGAAGCCCGCGCCCATGGCTACGGCATTCTGATCGGCCATACGCAGAACGATGCCCAGCGCGGCCTCGAATATCTCAAGTTCCTGAATTCGAACCAGGCGGCGGGACTGATTCTCTTCACCGGCATCCTGCCCTTCGGCCATCAGACAATGACGGCGAGACTGCCGCCGAGCGTCGGCGTGTTCGAGCCGGTCTTCAACGGCGGCATTCCCTATGTCGGCGTCGACGATACCGAAGGCGCGCGCAAGGCCGTGGACCTGCTGCTTGCCGAAGGCCACCGCAAGATCGCCTTCATCGGCGATAGCAGAACCCGACTTGCCTACTCCCGGCGCCGACAGGGCTATGACGAGGGGCTCGATGCGGCCGGCGTTGCCCCGGATCAGCGCATCGTGCTCGAGGGCGACGGCACGCTTGAAAGCGGACGCCATGCCGTCGAACAGCTTTTCATGCGCGATACGCTGCCGACCGCATTCATGTGCGTCAACGACCAGACCGCCATCGGCGTCATGATCGGCCTCGGCGCCCGCGGCTATGACATTCCCCGCGACTTCTCCGTCACCGGTTTCGACGACGTGCCGCAGGCCGTCTTCATGTCGCCACCGCTGACGACGATACGGCAGCCTCGGACAGCTATCGGCAAGCAGGCGATGGCCCTGCTGCTGGAACTCCTGTCGGACGGACGGCCAACAGAGACCGAAATCCTGCTGCGCCCGGATCTCGTGGTCCGCAACTCCGTTTCGGCGCCGTCGCGCAAATGGACGAAGCGTTGAGTTCTGACGCCATGGCCCAACCGCAATCGGAGGGGCTGGATTTGAAGATACACCCGGCATCGCCTGGAGAGCGCTCGTGCGGCAATTGTACCCTGTGTTGCCGGCTGCCGGATATCGACGAACTGTCGAAGCCGGCAAACACGTGGTGTGTAAACTGCGTCGCCGGACATGGATGCGCGATCTACGACGACCGGCCGAAGCTTTGCCGGGATTTCCTTTGCCTCTGGATGACGGACGCCAGCCTTGGCCCTGAATGGGAGCCGTCAACGGCAAACATGATGGTGTATGGCCAAGGCCAGCAGACGACCATTCTCGTCGACCCCGCTCACCCCTCGGCATGGAAAGAGGAACCATATCAGGCGCAGCTCCGCCAATGGGCAATCGATGCCGAACAGCGCGGTGGCTACGTCATCGTCTTCGTCGGTGATGACGTTTTCAAGATCGACCCAACAAGATCCGCCACCGCGTCTTGATTGGGGTACGCGCCGACGTTTGACATCGGGCGCCGCGACAGCAATCAATACGCGAAAAGCGTTGGAGATCTGCACTGTGTGGGAACTGACCCAAAATCTGGCCGGCGTACTTCTGATTGCGCCTCGGCTGCTGGTTGCTGTCGTGCTCGGCTCGCTGGTCGGCATCGAGCGCCAATGGCGGCAACGGCATACGGGACTGACGACGCACGCGCTCGTCGCCCTGGGTGCAGCCATCTACACCTCGTTGCCTGCCCTGCTTCACGACATTCCTGACGTCAGAATGGGCGGACAGGTTGTCACCGGCATCGGCTTTCTCGGAGCCGGCCTGATCATGCGGGATGGCACCAACGTGCGCGGGCTGAGCACCGCCGCAACGGTCTGGGCGACCGGCGCCATCGGCGTGCTCGCCGGCTACGCCATGCTGCTTGAAGCGATCGAGGCGACGATCCTGATCATTGCGATCAACATCGGCCTCCCCCGTCTGGCCGTCTATATCAGCGCCCTGGCGCCCTCACATGAGGCGATCGAGCGCTTCTACGTCATCGAACTGAAATGCGCCGCCCATGACGAAGCCAAGGTACGCACGCAGCTTCTGCAGGCGCTGACCGCCAGCAAGCTTCGCCTTCATTCCATGGAAAGCCATGCGGTCGAGGATGCCAGCACCGCCGAGGTAAAAGCCGTGGTCTTCAGCGTGCGCGAAGAGGACAAGCTGATCGAGCAGGCGATCGGCCAGCTCAGCCTCGCGCCCCACGTCTTTTCCAGCAGTTGGACGTCCACCGGCCCGCCGGAATAATCGGTCAAGTGGCAGTGTTGCCCGACGCCATTGCCGCGGTCATGATGGCGGCGATTCCATATCGGATAATGCGGGTTGGTTGATGCGTATCTTTCTCGTTCGCCACGGCGAATCCCTCGGCAACCTCAACGAACAGGCGTACGGCCAATTCGGCGACCACAATGTTCCCTTGAGCCAATGGGGCCATCGTCAGGCGCTGGACGCCGGCCGTGCCATCGCCTCGCATCTGGCCGCAGCACGAGACATCGGCTCCGTGAGGTTGAGCATCTGGTATTCGCCCTTTCTGCGCACCCGACAAAGCAAGGACGCGCTTCTCAAAGCACTCCCGGCCGAATTCGTGGGCGATGTCAGGGAAGACTACCTGCTGCGGGAACAGGATTTCGGCCTGTTCACCGAAATCTATGACCATGCCGAGCAGAAACAGAAATTTCCCGATGAATTCGAGAAATGGGCAAGGCTGCGCAACAATAGCGGCAAATTCTACGCCCGACCGCCGGATGGCGAGAGCCGTGCCGATGTGGCGCAACGCGTTCGCCTGTTCCTGCAAACGCTCGCGCAGGACATCGATTTCGGCAACGACAACATCGTCATCGTCGGCCACGGCGTGACCAACAGGGCGTTCGAAATGAACTTCCTGCATCGATCCGTCGACTGGTTTGAACGCTCCGACAACCCGGCCAATGCCGACGTCACTCTCATCGAAGGCACGCGAACGGACGGCTTTACCTCAACACTTCTCCACCACGCCGCCGATCGCCAGCCGGAGCAGGAAGCCGAATTGCGGGACGCGTATGGGGCGGAGGTGATCTTGACCACCCCGCCTCGGCGCTGACGCGACCAACAAAAAAGGCCGGGAAACCTTCGCTCCCCGGCCCTCTCCTCCACAATCAACCGCCGATCAGACGTAACGGTTGACGATGTTTTCGAGCAGTTCCTGCTTGCCGGACTTCGGCTGCGGGTTGATGTCCTTTGCTTCGACCCACTCGGCGATCTGCTCGAGCGAGTATTCGCCGCGGGCGAGCTTCTGGCCTTCGGCCGAATCCCAGCCGGCGTAGCGGGCGTCGAGCGGGCCGGACAGAGCCTTGTCCTCGATCATGTTGGCGGCAGCCTTGAGACCGCGGGCGCAGGCATCCATGCCGCCGATATGGCCGATCAGCAGATCTTCCGCGTCGAGCGACTGGCGGCGCAGCTTGGCGTCGAAGTTGGTGCCACCGGTGGTGAAGCCGCCGCCCTGCAGAACCTGATAGTAGGCGAGTGCCATTTCAGGAACGTTGTTCGGGAACTGGTCGGTATCCCAGCCGGACTGGTAATCGTTGCGGTTCATGTCGATCGAGCCGAAAATGCCGAGCGCGTTGGCAAGTGCCAGTTCGTGCTCGAAGGAGTGGCCGGCGAGGATCGCATGGCCCTGCTCGATGTTGACCTTCACTTCGTTTTCGAGGCCGTGGTTCTTCAGGAAGCCGTAGACCGTCGCGACGTCATAGTCGTACTGGTGCTTGGTCGGCTCTTGCGGCTTCGGCTCGATCAGGATCGTGCCCTTGAAACCGATCTTGTGCTTGTACTCGACGACGAGGTTGAGGAAGCGGCCGAGATGGTCGAGTTCCTTCTTGAGGTCGGTGTTGAGCAGGGTTTCATAGCCTTCGCGGCCGCCCCAGAGAACGTAGTTGGCGCCGCCGAGCTTCATCGTGGCGTCCATGCAGGTCTTAACCGTCGCCGCGGAGTAAGCGAATACATCCGGATCCGGATTAGTGGCGGCACCCGACATGAAGCGGCGGTTCGAGAACAGGTTAGCCGTGCCCCAGAGCAGCTTGGTTCCGGTCGCGGCCTGCTTTTCAGCGAAGTAGTCGACGATCTCGTTCAGGTTCTTGGTGTTCTCGGCGAAGTTCTTGCCTTCCGGACGCACATCGGCGTCGTGGAAGCAGTAGAACGGTGCGTCGAGGATCTGGAAGAGTTCGAACGCGACGTCGGCCTTCAGCTTGGCAGCCTTCATCGAGTCTTCGAACCAGGGGCGCAGGAAGGTGCGTCCGCCGAAGGGGTCGCCCCCCTCCCAGGCAAACGTGTGCCAGTAGGCGACGGCAAAGCGCAGATGGTCTTCCAGGCGCTTGCCGAGAACGACTTCGTCCTTGTTGTAGTGGCGGAAGGCGAGCGGATTGGTGCTCTCAGGGCCCTCATACTTGATCTTCTGGATGTCGCCGAAGAATCCGGTGCTCATGTGTGTTTCCTCCTATGGAACGAATGCAACTGTCAAAGTTCCCCTATGCCTGCCGGCATCTCCCCCACAAGGGAGGAGAAGGCTGGTGGTCCGCCTCTCGTCTCGAAAGGTCGGCCCTGGGGCAAGAAGCCCCTCCCCCTTGTGGGGAGGGGTTGGGGAGGGGTCTTCCGACACCTCCCGGTATTTAAGTCTCAGTGCTGCAGCGATTTGATCGCCGGGTAGAGAGCGCGATAGCGCTTGTAGGCATCCTCGTAGGCGCCGGAGAGCGCCGCGACAGGTTCGATCGTGCCCGCCGTCTTCGGCGGCGTGCAGACGGCAACCGGATCAGCACCGGTGGCGGCGATCAGGCCGAGGCGCGCTGCGCCGAATGCCGCGCCGAAGTCGCCATCGGCGGGCAGGTCGACGGGAACACCCAGCGCCGTTGCGATCGAGGCCAGCCAGTAGCGCGAGCGCGAGCCGCCGCCGATCGCCGTGACGCGGGAAATATCCGTGCCCGCAGAGCGCAGCGCTTCGAGATTGTCGCGAATGGCGAAGGACACGCCTTCGAGAACCGCCTGGGTCAGCACCACACGGCTGCTCTCATGCTCGAGGCCGATGAACGCGCCGCGGATGACGGCATCGTTATGCGGCGTGCGCTCGCCGGAGAGATAAGGAAGGAAGGTGACGCCTGACGGAGCCTTCAGCGTTTCGCCGAGTTCAGTCGTCAGATCGGCAGCCGACTTTCCAGTCACGCTGGAATGCCAGTTCAGTGCGTCCGTAGCCGAGAGGATGACACCCATCTGATGCCAAGTGTTGGGCAGCGCGTGGCAAAAGGCGTGTACGGCGCTTTCCGGCTTCGGCAGATAGGCAGCATTGGCCGCAAAGAGAACGCCCGAGGTGCCGAGCGACACGAAGGCCGCGCCATCGCTGACTGTGCCCATGCCGCAAGCCGAAGCCGCGTTATCGCCGGCGCCACCGGCAACGACGACGCTTCCAGACATGCCCCAATGACCGGCCAGCTCGCCGCGCAGCTTGCCGCCCTGCTCCGTGCCTTCGATCAGGTGCGGCATCTGCTTTTCATCGAGACCGGTCGCAGCAAGCAGCTCCGAAGACCATTTGCGCTTGCCGGTATCGAGCCAGGAGGTGCCGGCGGAATCCGACATCTCCGAGATGTGCTCGCCAGTCAGCCAGAGGCGCAGGTAATCCTTCGGCAGCAGCACCTTGGCGACCCTGGCAAAGATCGCAGGCTCATGCTTGGCAACCCAGGCAAGCTTCGGTGCGGTGAAGCCGGGGAAAACGATGTTGCCGGTCAGCTTGCGGAAGCGCGGATCGGAATCCAGCGCAGCCGCTTCGACGTAGGAGCGCGTATCGTTCCAGAGAATGCAGGGGCGCAGCACCTTGTCGTCGGCATCGAGCAGCGTCGCGCCGTGCATCTGTCCGGAGAGACCGATGCCCTTCACGGCGGCGAGCTCCTTCGGGTGCTTTGCCTTCAGTCCGGCAACGGCTTCTTCCGTCGCGCGGATCCAGTGCGAGGGTTCCTGCTCCGACCAGCCGGAATGCGGGCGCGAGACGTCGAGCGAGCCATTGGCCGAGCCGATGATCTTCTGATCACCGTCGATCAGCATGGCTTTGACGCCGGAGGTTCCGAGATCGAGACCCAGATACATGTGTTTCTCCCTTTGCCGTTACGGCAGATTGTCTTTTAGGAATATGTCGAGACGGATGCGCTCCTGCGCCTCGATGACGGCAAGCCCGTCCGCCTTCGCCTTGAGGACGCGGATGGCGCTGCGCACCTCGTGGCCGGCATCCTGGTTCAGGATTGCGTCAATGGTTCCGTCGAGCAGCGCCGCGCGCGTATGTGTCGTCAGCTCGTGGGCGATGACCGTCAGCGACCGATCGACCGCCTTTTCCTTCAACGCCCGGATCAGACCGCGATTACCTGCACCGAGGCTGTAGACCCCGATGATACCGCTTTTCTTCGACAGCGCGTCCGCCACCAGCATATGCGCCATTTCGGGGTCGTCGCGGCCTTCGATGACAGGCAAAATGGAAAGCGATGGAAACTCCGCTGCCATGACCGCCGCAAAACCCTCGAGGCGCTCACGATGGTCGCGTACCAGCATCGAGCCCGCCAGCACCGCGATCTCGCCCGTGGCGCCACCGAGGAAGCGCCCGAGCAGCCGCGCAGCCGTGCGCCCGGCGGCAATATTGTCGACGCCGGCATAGTGGTGGCGCTGCGAACCGGTGAGATCGGAAACGAGCGTCACGACAGGAATGCCATCCTGCACCAGACGGTCGACGGCATCGCGCACCTCCGGCGCATCGGTCGCAACCAGCGCGATCCCCGAAGGCCGCTCCTCGCCAAGCTCATTGAGGATCTGCACCAGCGCGCCCGGATCGAACGCCGGCACTTCGATCGTTCTGATATTCGTTCGCTCCACCGACGAGCGCGCAACGGCCGCGCGCACCTCGTCGTTCAGCCCATGCATGAAGGAATTGTCGCTGGCCGGCAGGATGAAGACGAATGAGTACGTACGGCCCTTCGCGAGGTTGGCGGCAGCGACATCTCTGATGTAGCCGATCTCGCGGATCGCGTTCTCGACCTTCTCCCGCGTCACCTTGCGCACACCAGGACGCTGGTTCAGCACCCGGTCGACGGTCGCAAGGCTGACGCCCGCGGCAGCGGCAATATCGTGAACTGTGGGCCTCATCACTCCTCCTGACGAGACCTTTAGCTCCAAATTTGATGTACGTAAATCAAAATTTGCAAGTACGCCTTCTTATCGAAGGTCCGCCGGCAATTTTTCAATGAATGAAGCCCGATTTCCAGCTGAGCTGGAAGGCCAGAAACAACAACGCCGGCCTAGTGTCCCTGGCCGGCGTTGCGAAAATAACTATCGGATCGTCAGTGGCCTCCGCCACCCCCGCCGCCGCCCTGCGGCGCCGGCTTATCGATCAGCACGATGCCGACGATCATGGCGACAAAGAGCACGGTCAGCAGCATAAAGATGTCGGCGAACGACAGCACCATGGCCTGCTTCGTGACCATGCCGACCATCTGCTTGATCGCGACAGCCGCACCGTCCATGCCATAGGTATCAAACTTCGACGTCATATTCTTGATCTGGTCGGTGACGATCGGGTTGCCCCAATCGAGACCTTCCCGAATACGCTGGTAGTGCACGTCCTGACGGTTTGTCAGAAGCGTGTTGATGACCGCCAGACCCACCGCCCCGCCGAGGTTACGGGTAAGGTTGAACAGACCCGAGGCGCCGCGCATGCGCGAAGGCGGCATGGTTCCAAGCGCGATGTTGTTGATCGGCACCATGCACATCATCAGACCGAAGCCGCGCAGGATCTGCGGAATGAAGAGTTCGTAGAAATCCCAATCCGTCGTCACGCCGGTCATGATGTAAGTGCCTGCGGCGAAGCTCATGAAGCCGAACGCCATCATCAGCCGCAGGTCCATCTTCGCCGAAAGCTTGCCGGCGATCGGCGCGGTGAAGAACATCGCAAGACCGGACACGAACATCGTTTCCCCGATCATCAGCGAATCGTACCCCCGGATGCGACCGAGATAGAGTGGATAGATGTAGGTCAGGCCATACAGACCGATACCCATGACGAAGGAAAACAGCGAGCCGACGGCGAAGTTCCGGTTGCTGAATGCCCTGAGATCCACGACGGGGAAATCGACCTTGAACGCACGGTAGAAGAACACCACGCAGCCGATGGCCGAAGCCACGGCACCGATCGTGATGTTCTGGTCGTTAAACCAGTCGTTGGAATTGCCTTCTTCCAGCACGTACTCAAGCGCGCCGAGGAAAACGCCCATCGAGAGCAGACCCCACCAGTCGAACTTCTTGATCAGCGCAAATTCAGGCTTGTCGAAATCGATGAAATTCCAGGTCACGATCGTGACGATGATACCGGGGATGATGTTGACCAGGAACAGCCAATGCCAGGAGAAGGCATGGCTGAGATAGCCGCCGACCGTCGGGCCGATGGTTGGCGCCAGCGTCGCGATCAGGCCGATGATCGGCGAAACGATGCTGCGCTTGGACGGCGGGAAGATCGTGAAGGCTGCGGCAAACACCGAGGGGATCATACCGCCGCCGATGAAGCCCTGAATGGCACGATAGACGATCATCTGGTCGATGTTCGTCGCCGTCGCGCAAAGCGCGCTTGCCAGTGTGAAGCCGGCGGCTGAGGCAGCGAACAGATATCGCGTGGAAACGATGCGCGCCAGCGTGCCGGACAGCGGAATCATGATGACTTCCGCGATCAGGTAGGAGGTCTGCACCCAGCCGATTTCGTCCGTACCGGCGCTCAGACCAGCCTGGATTTCCGCCAGCGAAGCCGACACGATCTGAATGTCGAGGATCGACATGAACATCCCAAGCACCATCGCGAAGAATGCGATGAGCTTGCGTGGATCCATGTGGTCCGTTGCGGCCGGGGTGGCCGGAACGGTTCCAACTGTTGCGCTCGCGGCCATGGGCCTACCTCGTCAGACGATATTACTTGGCGGCTTCCGGTGCCGTGCGCGTGTCGACGTCGACGACGACGCTGAGACCGGCGCGCAGGCGGCCGCTGTCGAGCGCGTCCTGCGGAAGCGCAATGCGAACCGGAACGCGCTGGATGATCTTCGTGAAGTTGCCGGTCGCGTTTTCCGGCGGCAGCAGCGAGAAGACCGAGCCTGATGCCGGCGAAATCGATTCGACGGTACCGACGATCGGGTGATCGTCATAGGCGTCGACATGGACGTTCACCTTCGAACCAGGAACCAGATGCTGGATCTGCGTTTCCTTGAAGTTTGCGTCGATGTAGAGCTGGCGCACCGGAACGAGTGCCATCAGGCGCTGGCCGGGCGATACCAGATCGCCTTCCTGAACCGAGCGGTTACCGACGACACCATCATAAGGCGCCTTCAGAACGGTAAACGACAGGTCGCGGGCTGCCTTGTCACGGGCAAGCTCGAGCTGGCGGATCGTGCCTTCGGCTTCGCGGCGCTGCGCCTGCAGCAATGTGACGTTTGCCTCGGCCGACGCGATCGCCGCGTCACCACCGACGAGGTTGGCCTTCGCCTGGTCGAGCGCGATATTGGCGGTATCGAGAGAGGCCGTGGTACCGACAGACTTGGCCTGCAGGTCGCTGGCGCGCGTCTGGGTGATCTGGGCACCGCGAACGGTGGCTTCCAGGGCAACCTTCTGTGCCTTCGCCTGATCAAGGCTTGCCTCGCCGCCGGCGATCTGCGCGTCGATGCGCTGCAGCGACAGCTTTTCGGTATCAAGCGAGGCTTCCGCCTGATCGAGCGCAATCTTGTAGTCGCCATCGTCGAGCGTGGCGAGAACGTCGCCGGCCTTGACCTGCTGGTTGGCAACCGCGTTCACCTTGGCAACGTAACCGGTGACCTTGGGAGAGATCGTCGCGATATCGCCTTCGATATAGGCGTCGTCGGTCGAAACCATGAAGCGGCCGGTGGTCCACCAGTCGTAGCCATACCAGGCGGCGCCTGCCAGAAGGGCAAGACCCACGATCGGCAGGACAAGGCTGCGCTTTTTCTTCTTTTCACCGGGTGCTGCCTGCACGTCGGCAGGGGTCTGCGGCGTGCGCGGAGCCTCTGCTGTGGTGACTACTGCTTCCTCAGCCCGAGCCTCGCTATCAGCGGTTTCGCTAACGATGCGGGCGACATTGGCTTTTTGGCTGAACGACATGGGCGACTACCGGTAAATCGAGTGAAACTAATCGAACTGAACGGTTCGGTTCAGTTGACATAGAACCTTTTTACGTTCATATCAAGATGTATCGAACCACCGGGTTCGATTTTGTTAACGAAACATTCGCAATTGCGAACATGGTTAAGGAGCTATGACAGAGCTTTCCGACACGCACGTAGAAGAGTCTCCCTCGACCGGCGGCAGATGGGCCGCGGGTGAAGACCCTGCGAAGCGCAGGCAGATTCTCGACGGCGCTCGCCGCGTCTTCATGAAACTCGGCTTCGACGCCGCAAGCATGAACGATGTAACGCGCGAAGCCGGAGTGTCAAAGGGTACGCTCTACGTCTACTTCGCCAACAAGGAAGAACTCTTCACCGCAATGATGGAAACCGAACGCGCGGCCTTCGTCGCAAGCGTTCGCAACACATTGAAGGAAACGAGCGATCCTGCCACCGCGCTTCATAATTTCGGCATCACCTTCGTCGCGCACCTGACCGACGAAAAGGTCATAAACGCGATGCGCACCGTGATCGGCGTGCGCGACCGCATGCCACACCTCTGTCAACGCTTCTTCACCGGACCGGAGAACATTCGGACCGTGTTGAAGGATTTCCTGACATCGCAGGTTCAAGCCGGCCGGTTCGAAATCGACGATATCGATCTTGCCGCGCGCCAGTTCCTGGAGCTCTGCGGCGGCAGTTTCTTCAAGCTGCGCCTGTTCGGCGATATGGACGTGCCGCCCCCGCAGCATGAGATGGATCATGTCGTCACCGGCGCGATACGCGTCTTCACCGCCGCTTACGCTGTGAAACCGCAGGGCTGACCGCCCGTTGATATCTTCGCGGGTCTATTCGAAAATCCCGCAATAGCGATCAAACCCGGTTGGCGGCTATTCCTTATGAAGGAAGCCGCAACCAAGGGAATGACAATGAGCGCTATCGGCAGGGCAATCTGGTTTATCGAAAGCCACTTCGGCGACGATATCTCGCTGGAAGAGATATCCGACGTGGCCGGGCTTTCGCGCTACCACCTGTCGCGCGTTTTCGGCCTTGTGACCGGCCACTCGATCAGCGGCTATATTCGTGCCCGGCGCCTGAGCCTCGCAGCGCTTGCCCTGATCAAACATTCATCGAGCATCCTCGAGGTTGCCCTCGACGCGGGCTACGGCTCGCACGAGGCTTTCACCCGTGCCTTTCGTGACCAGTTCGGCATCACGCCCGATGCTGTGCGCAAGCAGGGGCACACACGCAACCTCATGTTACTGGAGCCGATCAGAATGGACCCCGCCCGCCTTACCGATCTCGAACCGCCCCGCTTCGAAACGCTGCCTTCGATGCTTTTCGCCGGCCTGCAGGAAATTTATCCCTATGGGGGCAACGCCGCGATCCCATCGCTTTGGCAGAAGTTCAACACCTATGAAGGCAGTATTTCCGGCCAGCGCGGCACCGCCGCCTACGGCATATGCACCCACATAGCTGGCGAAACCGAGAAGTTCCGTTACATGGCCGCCGTGGCCGTCGATGACGGCAGCGATCTGCCGGAGGGTTTTGCGACCCTGAAGATCCCGTCGCAGCGCTACGCGGTCTTCGCCCATCGCGGCCACGTTTCCGGTATTCCGGCAACGATGCACCAGATCTTCGGAACCTGGTTGCCCGTCTCCGGCATCGAATTCGCGGACATGCCCGATATGTTCGAACGCTACGACGAGCGCTTCGATCCCTATACCGGCATGGGCCTCACGGAAATCTGGATCCCTGTCAGGGAATAAAGACCGGCTTGCTTTCGTATATCCCCTTGCGCCCTTGCCAAGGCAGGCGGCGTCTTTACATTGCGAGCGTCCGTTCATGTGGCGCAGGGGGAAACATACGCCGATGCAAGACATCATGCTGCTCGTTCAGGACCCCGCCGCCTGGGTGGCGCTCATCACCCTGGTGGTGATGGAAGTGGTCCTCGGGATCGACAACCTCATCTTCATTTCCATTCTCACCAACAAGCTCCCGCCGGAGCACCGCGAAAAGGCCCGCCGGATCGGCATCGGCCTTGCGCTCATCATGCGCCTGGCGCTGCTCGGAACGGTTGCCTGGATCGTCAAGCTGACGACGCCGGTCTTCGAGCTCTTCGATCACGGCTTCTCGTGGAAGGACATCATCCTCATTGCCGGTGGTCTCTTCCTCCTGTGGAAGGCGACAAAGGAAATCCACCACAATGTCGACCCGGCCGATCACGATGAGGATTTCATTGCGACATCGGCGACGGCCGGCTTTACCGCCGCAATCGGCCAGATCCTCCTGCTCGACCTGGTTTTCTCGGTCGACAGCATCATCACCGCCGTCGGTATGACGCCGCATCTGCCGATCATGATCGTCGCCGTCATCGCGGCCGTCACCGTCATGCTGGTGGCAGCAACGCCGCTCGCCAACTTCATCGAAAGGAACCCTTCGATCGTCATGCTGGCTCTCGCCTTCTTGATGATGATCGGGACGACGCTGATCGCCGAAGGCATGGGCTTCCATGTACCGAAGGGCTACGTCTACGCCGCCATGGCCTTCTCGGCGCTCGTCGAGCTCCTCAACATGCTCGCGCGCAACGCGCGGAAACGAAAGAAGGCCGCCGCGAGCGGGCATTGATCCAACGACGCCCGGCATCGCCATGATGCCGGGCGACATGGCCCAATGGCTCAGAGGTCGAGCCGCATGCGCAGGCAGACCCCGGTCGGATCTTCTGCCGCCGCTCGCTGGCCGAAGTCCCGGAAGCCGGCTTGCTTATAGAGCCGGCGCGCTGCGGTGTTGGAACCATAGACCCAGAGCGACAGCCACGGCGCGCCCTGCGACCGCGCGAAATCCGCGATCTGCCTGATCAGCAGCTTCCCGGCACCCTGCCCTCTCAATCTCGGCGCCACGGCAAAGCGCCGGAGATGCAGGACGTTTTCGTCGAGCGTTTTCAGACTATAGATGGCGACGATATCGCCCGCATGATCGACGCCGACGAAATAGGAGCCATCCGCGATCTCGCTTTCGAGCCAATCCGCCGTGAGCGGGTTCGGAACCTCTGGACCGCCCCAGCGTGTCGCATCGTCGTGGTTGGCAAACCATCCAGCAACGATCGCGGCGTCGCTCCCCACGGCGCGACGATGGCCGATGTTCTCGATGCCGGATGCGGGCTGTCCCATTCCTCTTCGTCCATTTGGGAGGACAAGCCGTCAAAGCATGTCCCCGAGGCTCCAGTGATTGCCCCAGCGAGCGTCGATCTCGTCATCGACGTTCTGGTAGCGGATATCTGTCGATAGCCTGATTCGGTTGGCAGCGCTCTGGTTTGCCGTTGAGGCGTGGATCATGTATGGACTGTGCAGCATGACATCGCCCGCCTCATAGTCGGCAACGAGCCACCGCGTATCGAAGCGTTCCGCCATCTCGGGCAGGTCCTTGGATACCCAGCCGCCCGCCGTCATGTTCCGGTTGAACGCACTGATCCTTTCTTCCGGCGAAAGCCCCTTGCTCTTCTCCTGAAATTCGACCTCCATGCGCGTACCGATCGCATGCGACCCCTCGAGATAAACCAGTCCTCCCATCTCGACAGGCGTATCGCCAAGCGGGATCCACGCGGTGACGATCCGGCTGGTGCCGCCGCGCAGATAGACAAGATCGTAGTGCGCGGGCGTCACCACCGGCGTTCCCGGGCGGGTGAACCGCATGATCTTGCGCTTGTGCAGATAGGAGATCCCCGACAGGAACTGATCCATGAACTGGGCCAGGCGTGGCTGGGCACAAAAGCCTTCGAAAACGACCGAGCGCACCAGCGACATCAATATCCGATCGGCCAATTGCTTCTCCGGCTCCCCACTGGAGGCCAAGCCCAACACCGGGTCAGACCCGGCTTCGGTCAGACCGGATTTTTCCAGATGCGAGAACACCCAGCCGCGAAACGCCAGAACGTCATCCCGCTTCAGAAAACCTTTCAGCCACACATATCCGTGCTGATCGTAGCGCTCCCGGATTTCTTGCAGCCCGATCGCCGGATCCGTCGGCATCAGCCTGCCCATCCGGTTCGGTGCCGTCGACAGCCGCTTGCCCTCGGCAAACAGCTCAAGCGCAGGCTCGTTCGTGGATTGAAGCGCAAGACTTGACATTTCGATCGCCTCCCAAGCGAATGCAATATCGAATTCTCACTCGGAAACATGATAAAAGCCATGGACGGAAACACAAGCTGGACTTTTCGCTCATGAACGACGCAGCCATCGCGCTCTATCGCTCGCCGCCGGCCGGTGCAGCAAGCCTTGCCGTGACCGGCTTCGGACGCCAGCGCGTCGCGACCCGAATAGATAACCGCCGACTACCGACGCATGCCGTGGTGCTGGTGGAAAAGGGCGGCGGCACATTGCACACGGGCAAGACCGGCACGGTCGAGGTTACCGGCCCGGCGCTTTTCTGGCTTCCCGCCGGAACACTGCATGGCTATGGGCCCCATCCGGGCGAAACCTGGCAGGAGCGCTGGGCATTGTTCGCCGGCACCTTCGCCGACGAGTGGATCCGCCAGCGCCTGATCGAGGAGGCGGCGCCCTTGGTGCCGCTCGAAAACCTGCGCGAGATGCAACATCTCTTTGCTAGCCTTCATACCGAATTCGCCGAAGACAATCCGCTGGGTCTTGCCGCATCGTCGGCTACCTTGCACCGGATCGTCGTGGAAGCCGCCCGGCAGGCAGCCCGCGCGGCAGAGACCAGGAAGACAGACGCGGTCATCGAGGAGGTGATCGAGGCGCTGCAGTGGCGGTCGTTCCAGCCGGTCGACATGGCGGCGCTCGCCAGGGAATTCGGCCTGTCGCCGGCAACTTTGCGCCGCCGCTTCGCTGCGGCAACAGGTCTATCGCCCAAGGCCTTCCAGCTGCGCCTGCGCATCGACCACGCCAAGCAACTGCTGACGACATCGGACCTGACAATCGAGGCGATCTCGCTTGCCACCGGCATCGACGACGCCTTCTACTTTTCTCGGTTGTTCCTGGATAGAGAGCGGTGCTCGCCGAGCGAATTTCGCCGCCGGCACCGCCGCGGCTGATAGGATCAGCCGGCCGCCAGTTCCTTGTCGATCGCCTGCAGCAGCCGCTGGTCGTCGGCCGTAACATCGGGCGCGAAACGAGCGACGACCTTGCCGTCGCGGCCGACGAGGAACTTCTCGAAGTTCCACAGCACGCCCTTGTCGCTTTCGGTCGCGAGGCCGCGATCCACCAGCTTCTCGCGCATCGGCCCTTCGCCCGTGGTCGGGAGGCCCATTCCCGTCAACAGTTTGTAGAGCGGATGCTGGTCGTCACCCTTGACCGAGATCTTCGAGAAGATCGGGAATTTCACGTCGTAGGTCAGCGTGCAGAACTCGACGATCTCTGCGTCCGTGCCCGGCTCCTGGCCCTTGAAGTTGTTTGCCGGAAAAGCAGCGATTACGAAGCCGCGCTCGCGCTTGTCCTCGTACAGCTTCTCCAGCCCCTCGTACTGCACCGTGAGGCCGCACTTGGACGCGACATTGACGACAAGCACCACCTTGCCGCGATACTCGCTCAGCGTCGTTTCGCGGCCATCGGCAAGCGTCACGGGCACAGACAAAAGATCGGTCATTGAAATTCTCCAACATGAAATTGCGACGGGGAAGCTATACCCACTCATTCGTTTGTCCAGCGGATAGATGGACGCCTGCCCGCAAAAATTCGCGAACGAGCCGCGATCGGAACTTTGCCCGGGCCCCGGCATTGATAAGTGGTTCTTCCGGCACAGTTATCGGACGAACCTCGCCGCCAGCCCAGATCCTCGGAGCAGCATGACAACCCCGCAGATTCTCGCCTTCAGCGTCATTGGCCTCATGATGATGGTCTTCATATGGGACCGATTTCGCTACGATCTGGTGGCCTGTTGTGCACTGGTACTGGCGGTTTGCGTCGGCATTGTACCCTTCGACAAGGCATTCTCCGGTTTCAGCGACGATATCGTCATCATCGTCGGCAGTGCGCTCGTGGTCAGCGCCGGCGTTGCCCGTTCAGGCATTGTCGACATTATGATCAAGCGCTTCTTTCCGAACCTCAACACACCGCACACGCAGCTTGCGCTTCTGCTCGTGGTGGTCGCGGTGCTCTCGGCCTTCATCAAGAACATCGGCGCGCTGGCGATCATGATCCCGGTCGCCTTCCAGTTTTCGCGCAAAAGCGGCAAGCCGCCATCGCTCTACCTGATGCCGATGAGCTTTGCCGCGCTGTTGGGTGGCCTCATGACGCAGATCGGCACATCGCCCAACATCGTGGTTTCGCGTTTGCGCGCCGAGATCACCGGCCAGCCGTTCACGATGTTCGACTTCACCCCTGTCGGCGCCACGCTGGCGCTGGTCGGCGTGGTCTTCCTGATCTTCTTTCATTGGCTCGTGCCCGAGCGCCGCAACGAAAATCCTTCGCTGGAAGAGGCGCTGGATACCAAGGCGTACTTTTCCGAGGCCACGATCGGCGAAGCATCGCCAGCCGAGGGCAAGCCGCTCAACGACCTCCTGAAGCTTGCCGATGGCGATGCGGTGGCCACCGCCATCCTGCGCGGCCATACCCGGATGTCGCCGTTTCCCGACGTCGTGCTGAAAAGCGGCGACACGGTGCTCCTCGAGGGCAGCCCGGATGCACTCGACCGCATGGTCTCGAACGCTAAGCTCAAACTATCCGGCAAGCCGATCGTCGAACCGACCGAACGCAGCAACCTCATCTCCATCGAGGCGGTCATAACATCGGAATCGCAACTGGTCGGCTGGTCGGCACGGCAGCTGTCGCTGTCCAACCGCCGTAACGTCAATCTCCTCGCCGTCTCCCGGAAGGGGCACCGGCTGAACGAACGCTTGAGCGAAGTGCGGCTGCGCGCCGGCGACGTGCTGGTATTGCAGGGCAGCCGCCGCACGCTGCCGGCTTTCCTGCAGGAATTTGCCTGCCTTCCGCTGGCCCAGCGAGAAATCATGCTCGGCACGTCGCGCCGTGCCTACCTGCCGCTGCTCATCCTGCTTGCGGCAATGGGCGCAACGGCAACCGGCTTCGTGCCGGTCGCTGTCTCCTTCTTCTGCGCGGCCCTCGCAATGGTCGTCTTCCGGGTGATCCCGCTGGTCGATGTGTACAAGGCGCTTGATGCGCCGATCCTGATCATGCTCGCCGCCCTGATCCCGGTATCCGACACCTTGAGAACAACAGGCGGCAGCGAGCTGATCGCCGGTTGGCTTGGCCATCTCGCCGCCCAGATGCCGCACTACGGCGCGCTGGCACTGATCCTGATAACGGCAATGGCGGTAACGCCCTTCCTCAACAACGCCGCTACCGTGCTGGTCATGGCGCCGATCGCGGCGAGCTTTGCCCAGACGCTCGGCTACAAGCCCGACGCGTTCCTGATGGCGGTCGCCATCGGCGCCGGCTGCGATTTCCTCACCCCGATCGGCCACCAGTGCAACACGCTGGTCTTCGGCCCCGGCGGCTACCGCTTCAGCGATTATCCGCGTCTCGGATTGCCGCTGTCCTTCATCATCATTTTCGTCAGCGTGCCGCTACTGCTCTTTGTCTGGCCCGTCACCTGAGCTGACTGGGCGGCATTTTCCTTGACGTGTGCAACCGAATATGGCCTTAAAGCCAGCCAAACGGACAATTGGCGGAAGAAGCACCCAAAATGCCCTTTTCCGGCCGGTTTCCTGATCCAGTTATCTGCATTCTTTCCGGCCGAGCGTCGCTTTCTCTCAGAAAGCCGTCCGGCATCTATTTGACGGGCACATAAAATGACAGCTTCCGGCGTCCGCGTCCGCATTGCTCCCTCGCCGACCGGCGAGCCGCATGTCGGCACCGCATATATCGCACTCTTCAATTATCTTTTCGCCAAGAAGCACGGCGGCGAGTTTATCCTGCGTATCGAAGACACCGATGCCACGCGCTCGACACCAGAGTTCGAGACCAAGGTGCTCGACGCTCTGAAGTGGTGCGGCCTGAAGTGGTCGGAAGGTCCGGATATTGGTGGTCCCTATGGCCCTTACCGCCAGAGCGACCGCAAGGATATGTATCAGCCCTACGCCCAGCAGCTGCTGGACAAGGGCCATGCCTTCCGCTGTTTCTGCACGCCTGAGCGTCTGACCGAAATGCGCGAAGCCCAACGCGCCGCTGGCAAGCCGCCGAAGTATGACGGGCTATGCCTCAAATACTCTGCCGAGGAAGTCTCTTCCAAGCTCGCATCGGGCGAAAGCTCCGTCATCCGCATGAAGATCCCGACCGAGGGCTCCTGCGACTTCACCGACGGCGTTTACGGCGACGTCTCGATCCCGTGGGATTCAGTTGATATGCAGGTCCTCATCAAGGGCGACGGCATGCCGACCTATCACATGGCCAACGTCATCGACGACCATCTGATGAAGATCACCCACGTCGCTCGCGGCGAGGAGTGGCTGGCTTCCGTGCCGAAGCACATCCTGCTTTATCGCTACTTCGAATGGGACCAGCCGGTGTTCATGCACCTGTCGCTGATGCGCAATGCTGACAAGTCGAAGCTGTCGAAGCGCAAGAACCCGACTTCGATTTCCTATTACACGGCGCTCGGCTACATCCCCGAAGCGTTGATGAACTTCCTTGGCCTGTTCTTCGTGCAGATCGCCGAAGGCGAAGAGCTGCTCGATATCGATGAACTCGCGGGCAAGTTCGACCCTGAAAACCTCTCGAAGGCCGGCGCCATCTTCGACATCCAGAAGCTCGACTGGCTGAACGGCCGCTGGATCCGCGAGAAGATGTCGGAAGAAGAGTTCCAGAGCCGCGTACTGACCTGGGCGATGGAAAACGATCGCCTGAAGGCCGGCCTGGCGCTGTCGCAGTCGCGCATCTCGAAGCTCGGCGAGCTTCCCGATCTGATGGGCTTCCTTCTGAAGTCGGACCTCAACCTCGATCCGTCCGCCTTCGCCAAGATCAAGTCGCCGCCCGAAGAGATCCTTGAGATCCTGAATACCGTGCAGCCGGATCTGGAAAAAATCCTCGAGTGGAACGTCGAATCCATCGAAGCCGAACTGCGCGCCATCGGCGACCGCATGGGCAAGAAGCTCAAGGTCATCGTGGCCCCGCTCTTCGTTGCCGTATCAGGCTCGTCCCGCTCGCTGCCGCTGTTCGACTCGATGGCAATCCTCGGCCGTTCGGTCGTGCGCCAGCGCCTGAAGCTTGCCGCCCAGGCCGTTGCCTCCCTCGTCGGCCCGAAGAACTGAACCGGACGTTTGCATCATGACTGATAAGACCGAAACAGCGACCCTTTCCTCCGACGCAACCGAAGTCCGCGCCCAGAAGCTGAAGCTGCTGCGCGAACAGATCGGAGACGTCTATCCGGCGCATTTCCACCGGACGATGACGAACGCCGAGCTGGCGGAGAAGTACAAGGACCTCGAGGCAGACGTCGAGACGCAGGATGTCGTGACCGTCGCCGGCCGCGTCTATTCCTCGCGCAACTCCGGCATGTTCATGGATATCCATGACGCCGGCGGCAAGATCCAGATCTTCAGCCACAAGGATGTGACGCCGGAAGAAGCCCGCAACATGCTGGGTATGATCGACATCGGCGACATCATCGGCGTAACCGGCACGGTGCGTCGCACCAAGCGCGGCGAGCTGTCGATCAACGCCCGCGAAATCACCATGCTGACGAAGTCGCTGCTCCCCATGCCGGAGAAGTGGCACGGCGTTTCCGATATCGAGATCCGCTATCGCAAGCGCCACCTCGACATCATGACCAACGAGGAATCGAAGCTCCGCTTCCAGCAGCGTTCGAAGATCGTCTCCGGCATCCGCCGCTTCATGGAAAACGACGGTTTCATGGAAGTCGAAACGCCAATGCTGCATTCGGTATACGGCGGCGCCACGGCAGACCCATTCAAGACGCACCACAACACGCTGAAGCAGGATATGTATCTGCGCATCGCGCCGGAATTGTTCCTGAAGCGCACGCTGGTTTCCGGCCTCACCGACAAGGTGTTCGAGATCAACCGCAACTTCCGCAACGAAGGCGTCTCGACCCGGCACAATCCTGAATTCACGATGATGGAGTGCTACTGGGCCTACGCCGACTACGAGGACATCATGGACCTAGTGGAGCGGCTGTTCGAAGGCCTGGCGCTGTCGATCCACGGCACGACGGACTTCCCCTTCGGCGACAAGACGATCTCATTCAAGGGTCCGTTCAAGCGTGTTCCGATGCCTGACGCCGTCAAGGAAGTGACCGGCCTCGACTTCCTGGCCATGAAGACGGACGAGGAAGCCCGCGCTGCTGCCAAGGCTGCCGGCTTTGAAGTCGAGAAGGATTGGACCTGGGGTGAATGCCTTGCCTTCATCTTCGAGGAGAAGGTCGAGGGCACGCTGATCCAGCCGAGCCACGTCACCCACTTCCCGAAGGACATTTCGCCCTTCGCCAAGGAAGTACCGGGCGAGCCGCGCCTCGTCGAGCGCTTCGAGACCTATTGCAACGCATGGGAACTCGGCAACGCGTTTTCGGAACTCAACGATCCGGAAGAACAGCGCCGCCGTATGGTCGAGCAGCTGGAGCAGGCGCATGCCCGCGGCGAAAAGGAAAAGCAGCTGGACGACGAGTTCCTGGATGCGATCGATCAGGGCATGCCGCCGGCAGGTGGCCTCGGTATCGGCGTTGACCGCCTGATCATGCTTTTGACCAACGCGCCGTCGATCCGCGACGTCATCCTCTTCCCGGCTCGACGCAGCAAGACGGACTGAGCAGACCCAGGGATACCAAAAGGCGGCGGGACCCATCGATTCCGCCGCCTTTTTCTATGGCATGAAATCAGTGGCCGGCGGCCGGTGCGGCCTCGGCTGTGGGCGCTTCGGCGGGGGCGGCACCATGCCCGCCACCTTCTGCCGGCTTCTCTTCCTTGGCTTTGCCCTTGGCAGCCTTACCTTCGCCCTCACCGCCTTCAGTCGCGGCGACGGCAATCGGATCGATACAGTCCGAATAGTCCTTGAACGACGCGTTCAACGCCGTGATCTCGTCTTCCGGCAGGTCGACCCGCTCGCCGAAGAAGAGGCCGTTCGAAGCGGCAGCCCCATCGTAATAGCGCGCGGTGTAGGTCTTGCCGTCCAGGCTTTCGACGATCGGATCCGGGTGCGGGATATAGACCACGTCGGCGCCGATAGCCCGGCCGCGAATATCGGAGCGCAGTGTCGGGCCATTCGTATCGAGAACGACGACCTGCACCAGATCCGGCTTCTCTGCCTCGTAGACCGCCTTGGCCACACGCAGGGCCGTCTTGACCCGAGTCATTCCGTCCGTCGGCTCCGTCTTGATGTACTTACGGATCCAGACACGGTCCTGCTTCTTGATGGTGACGAGGTTGACGTCAGTGCATGCGACTCCGTTCACGGTCTCCGCTGCGGGACCGAGTAAATTGTCCTTACCGATATACAGTGCTGCACCGCCGGAAACGCCCGCGAGAAGGGCAATTCCGCCGATGATCAACACCAATTTCCGGGAAGGCCGGAAGATGCGCAGTAAGGCCTTCACGCCAACTGCTCCGCCATCAAGAGACTCCAACGAGATACAATCGCGTCCGACGCTAGAGAAATGACGTTTCTGAATGCTTAAATACCGACCTCAACTTTGCGTCAGTACGGGATTAATCCCAAAAAAGGTCCAAGCTTTTCGCATGCTTGCCACTGGGCTCGCCCCCATGCTCTAACAGCGCATGGTCTTCACGCTTCGCCAGATTCAGTATTTCGTCGCCGTCGCCGAGCAGGGGTCAGTCACGCGTGCCGCGCAGAACCTTTCGATCTCGCAATCCTCGGTTACGGAAGCGCTGAAAGAGCTGGAAACCGACCTTGGAGTCGAGCTGTTCGACCGGCATCCGCGCGGGCTGTCCATTACCCACAATGGCCACCAGTTCCTGCGCCACGCGACGAAAATCCTCGCCAGCGTCTCCGACGCCCGCGGCAGCTTTTCCGGCAAGCAGAACGAGCTTTCCGGCAAACTGAACATCGGCGTCACCTCGCTCGTGGCTGGCTATGTTCTCTCCGATCTGCTGGCGCGCTATCGCCGCGCCTGCCCGGGCGTAGAGGTTAGCGCCATCGAGGACAACGGCGGCTATCTCGAACATCTGCTCGTGGGCGGCGAGCTCGACGTCGCCGTCATGGTCATCTCCAACCTGCGCGACCGCATGGCATTGCAGGCGGAAATTCTGGAGACCTCGCCCTACCGTCTCTGGCTGCCGCTCGGCCATCCGCTGGTGTCCGCGGATATCATCTCGATTGCCGATATCGCGCGCGAGCCGCTGATCATGCTCACCGTCGACGAAATCGAGGAAAACACCGGCAAGCTGCTCTCGGCCCTTGGCGCGCGACCGCACGTGGCCTTCCGCACCCGCTCGGTCGAAGCGGTGCGCAGCCTTGTGGCAACGGGCGCGGGCGTTGCGCTGCTTCCCGATCTCGTTTACCGCCCCTGGTCGCTGGAAGGCGACCGCATCGAAAGCCGCGACGTATCCGGTTCACTCCCGGTCGTTCAGGTTGGTATGGTCTGGCGAAAAGGCTCCAGCCTGCCGCAGGCCGCGCGCGACTTCGTCGGCATCGCCGAAGCCATGCGTTCAGGCCGCCCGCGATAGCCTGATATCGGAAATTCCGATAGCGGCTTTCTGATAAATGAATTTGCGAAAGCGGCTTTTTCGCGTCACCTTTCTGTTGGGAACAAAACGCCGCAAAAGCGGCATCCAACCGGGAGACAGACGATGAAGTATCTTCTGAAATCGTGCACGGTTGCGCTCGCGAGCCTGAGCTTCGTGACGCAGGTTGTGGCCGCAGAACCGCTGAAGGCTTTGGGCAAGGGCGAAGGTGCGGTCAGCATCGTGGCCTGGGCCGGCTATATCGAGCGTGGCGAAAGCGACAAGAATTACGACTGGGTCACCAGCTTCGAGAAGGAAACCGGCTGCAAGGTCTCGGTGAAGACCGCCGCCACCTCCGACGAAATGGTCTCCCTGATGAACGAGGGCGGCTTTGACCTCGTCACCGCTTCGGGCGACGCCTCGCTACGCCTCGTTGCCGGCAAGCGCGTCCAGCCGATCAACACCGATCTGATCCCGAGCTTCAAGAACGTCGACAAACGCCTGCAGGACGCACCCTGGTACACCGTGAACGGCGTCCACTACGGCGTCCCCTATCTCTGGGGGCCGAACGTTTTGATGTACAACACGGACGCCTTCAAGGATAAGGCGCCGACCAGCTGGAACGTCGTGTTCGAAGAACAGAACCTGCCCGACGGCAAGTCCAACAAGGGCCGCGTCCAGGCCTATGACGGCCCGATCTACATCGCAGACGCCGCTCTTTACCTGATGGCCCACAAGCCGGAACTCGGCATCAAGGACCCCTACGAGCTGAACGAAGACCAGTACAAGGCAGCCCTCGACCTGCTGCGCGGTCAGCGCAAGCTCGTCTCCCGCTACTGGCACGACGCCATGATCCAGATCGACGACTTCAAGAACGAGGGCGTGGTTGCTTCGGGCTCCTGGCCGTTCCAGGTCAACCTGATGCAGGCCGACAAGCAGAAGATCGCCTCCACCTTCCCGGAAGAGGGCGTCACCGGCTGGGCTGACACCACCATGCTGCATGCCGACAGCGAACATCCGAACTGCGCCTACATGTGGATGGAGCATTCGCTGTCCGCAAAGGTGCAGGGCGATGCTGCTGCCTGGTTCGGTGCCGTTCCCTCCGTTCCGGCTGCCTGCAAGGGCAACGAGCTGATGACGGATACCGGTTGCGCCACGAATGGCTATGACCACTTCGACAAGATCAAGTTCTGGAGAACCCCGACGGCCAAGTGCACGACGCAGAGCGAATGCGTGCCCTATCACCGCTGGGTGTCAGACTATATCGGCGTGATTGGCGGGCGCTAAACGGCCGCAGCGACGAACTCTTCCTCCTGAGGAGGAAGATGTCCGAAGGACGGATGACGCGGGAGACGCAAGAAGCGAGCGTCCCAGTGATCAGCGAAGACGAACTTAGCCGCGCACTGCTCGTCCGCCCTTCGGATTACCGACCGACTTGAAACAAATGGCACAGCCAATCGACCGAACCACCACGTTTGGCAGAGTGGGCATACCCATGCCCTCTCGACACTTCGCTCTCCCTCCGGGGAAGAGAACAAGACGAGCAAATCGGAGCCTACCATGACCCCCGCAGTCCGTTTCCAACAGGTCTCACGCCATTTCGGCCAGGTTCGGGCCGTCGACAGCGTCGACCTCGAAATCGCGCCGGGCGAATTCTTCGCGATGCTCGGTCCGTCCGGCTCCGGCAAGACCACCTGTCTGCGCCTGATCGCCGGCTTCGAGCAGCCGACCGGCGGCCACATCGAAATCTTTGGAGAGACGGCCGAGGGGATCCCGCCCTATCGACGCAACGTCAACACGGTCTTCCAGGACTACGCCCTGTTCCCGCACCTCAACATTCTCGACAACGTCGCCTACGGGCTGATGGTCAAGGGCGTAGCCAAGGCCGAGCGCACGAAGGCCGCCGAGCAGGCACTGGAGCTGGTAAAGCTTCCGGGCTACGGCGCGCGCAAGCCCGGCCAGCTCTCCGGCGGACAGCGGCAGCGCGTGGCGCTCGCCCGCGCCCTCGTCAACAAGCCGAAGGTCCTTCTCCTTGACGAACCGCTCGGCGCGCTTGACCTGAAGCTGCGTGAGCAGATGCAGGAAGAGCTGAAGAGCCTGCAGCGTGCGCTTGGCATCACCTTCGTCTTCGTAACCCACGACCAGGGCGAGGCCCTGTCGATGGCCGACCGCGTCGCCGTCTTCAACAACGGCGGCATCGTCCAGGAAGGCACGCCGCACGACATCTACCGTCGTCCGAAAACGCGCTTTGTCGCCGATTTCGTCGGCTCCTCCAACGTCATCGCGCCAGACCTGATGACCGCGCTCGGCGGCGAGAAGCGCTGGGCGAGCCTGCGTCCAGAAGCGATCCATGTCACCGGCGACGGCGTCGAGGCCCGCGTCGAAAATGCCAGTTTCCTGGGTGCGGCAACCCGTCTGACGGTTGCGACCAAAGGCACGCGCCTGCATGTGATGCTGCCGGCCGGCGCCAATGTTCCCGATGTCGGCGCAAACGTCCGTCTGGCCTGGCAGCCTGTCGACGTACACTACATGGATGACGCAGCATGACCGTCCTTGCTCTCACCAAGCCGGCGGCGCTGCGCGAGACCTCGATCCTGCCGGGGCGGGGCGGGCTCTTCGGCCGGCTCTCCGACGCCTTCTGGCGGCACCCGAAGCTGCTGCTCATCCTGATGCTGACGCCGCCACTGCTGTGGCTCGGCATCATCTATATCGGCTCGCTGATCGCGCTGCTCCTGCAGAGCTTCTTCTCGATCGACGATTTCTCCGGCCTGGTGAACTACGAGTTCACGCTGGCGACTTACGCTCAGCTCCTCAGCCCGACGAATTTCGACATCATCATCCGCACCATCATCATGGCGGCATTGGTGACGCTGGCTTCCGCTGTCGTTGCCTTCCCGATCGCCTACTATGCGGCCCGCTATGCGCAGGGCAAATGGAAGGCGCTGTTCTACCTCGGCGTCATGCTGCCGCTTTGGTCCAGCTATCTCGTGAAGATCTACGCCTGGAAGCTCATCCTCGCCAAGGAAGGCATCCTCACCTGGATCTTCGACAAGCTGTACCTGTCCTGGCTGCTCGACGGCATCCTTAACCTACCCATCATCGGCGGCAACTCGTTGTCGGTCAGCTACCTCGGCACCTTCCTCGTCTTCGTCTATGTCTGGCTGCCCTACATGATCCTGCCGACACAGGCGGCACTCGAGCGCGTCCAGGGCAATCTGATCGAGGCCTCGTCCGATCTCGGCGCGACACCCAGCCAGACCTTCCGCACGGTTCTGTTCCCGCTGGCGCTGCCCGGCATCGTCGCCGGCTCGATCTTCACCTTCTCGCTGACATTGGGCGACTACATCATTCCGCAGATCATCGGCTCGTCGCGGCTTTTCATCGGCCAGGCGGTCTATGCGCAACAGGGTACCGCAGGCAACGTCCCGCTCGCGGCCGCCTTCTCCGTCGTCCCGATCGTCATCATGGCCATCTATCTCTGGCTAGCCAAGAAACAGGGGGCCTTCGATGCGCTCTGACCGTTCACAGCGTTCGCCGCTGCTCCTGAAGATCGCCGCCGGCGGCGGCCTGCTCTTCCTCCACCTGCCGATCCTTCTGATCTTCGTCTACGCCTTCACGACCGAAGAGAAGAGCTATCAATGGCCGCCTCCGGGCCTGACCCTGCAGTGGTTCGGGATCGCCTGGAACCGGCCGGATGTCTGGGCCGCCCTCGGACTGTCGGTGCAGGTCGCGGTGATTGCAACATCGATCGCGCTGATCCTCGGCACGCTCTGCGCCGCCGCAGTGAGCCAGACGCAGTTCTTCGGACGTGAAGCGATCTCGCTGTTGGTCATCCTGCCGATCGCGCTGCCCGGCATCATCACCGGCATCGCGCTGCGCTCCGCCTTCAGTCTGTTCGACATCCCGTTCTCGGTCTGGACGATCGTGCTCGGCCACGCGACCTTCTGCGTCGTCGTCGTCTACAACAACGCCGTCGCCCGTTTCCGCCGCACCTCGGGATCCCTGATCGAAGCGTCGATGGACCTTGGCGCCGATGGCTTCCAGACCTTCCGGCACGTGATCCTGCCGAACATCGGCACGGCGCTTCTGGCCGGCGGCATGCTCGCCTTCGCGCTGTCCTTCGACGAGGTCATCGTAACCACCTTCACCGGTGGTCAGCAATCGACCCTGCCGATCTGGATGCTCGAAGAACTCATCCGCCCGCGCCAGCGCCCTGTTACCAACGTAGTCGCGATGGTCGTCGTGCTCGTCACCTTCCTGCCGATCCTGGCAGCCTACTACCTCACTCGCGACGGCGACCAGGTCGCCGGAGCCGGCAAATAAACAGGAAGCGGGATAACCCCCATCCCGCCCCTCAAAGACAAGGGAGAACATAATGGACACCGCGATGCTGATTGGGTCCCGCTTCGAAGCGGGCACGGAAACGGAAGAGCACATCCTGAACCCAAAGACAGGTGAAACAGTGCTTGACCTGCCGGAAGCCTCGCTTGGCCAGATCGACGCCGCCGTGGACGCAGCGGAAGCCGCGTTCAAGCACTGGTCGCAGACGACGCCGGGCGAACGCTCCAGCTACCTCCTGAAGATCGCCGATGCGATCGAGAAGGATGCCGCAGGCTTTGCAGCCCTCGAAGCGTTGAACTGCGGCAAGCCGATCAATGCCGTGCTCAACGACGAAATCCCCGCTATCGTCGATTGTTATCGCTTCTTCGCAGGCGCGGTGCGCAACCTGCACGGCCCAGTCGCTGGCGAATACCTGCCCGGCCACACCTCGATGATCCGCCGCGACGCCGTCGGCATCGTCGGCTCGATCGCGCCGTGGAACTATCCGCTGATGATGATGGCGTGGAAGCTGGCGCCGGCGATCGCGGGCGGCAATACCGTCGTCTTCAAGCCCTCGGAACAGACGCCGCTGACAGCCCTGAAGATGGCGAAGCTGCTCTCCGCAATCCTGCCTGAAGGCGTCGTCAACGTCATTCTCGGCCGTGGTGAAAGCGTCGGCAACGCGCTGATCAACCACCCGAAGATCTCGATGCTATCGATCACCGGCGACGTCGCGACCGGCAAGAAGGTGCTGCAGGCCGCTGCCAAGACCGTGAAACGCACGCATCTGGAACTCGGCGGCAAGGCGCCTGTAATCATTTTCGACGACGCCGATATCGATGCGGTCGTCTCAGGCATCCGCACCTTCGGCTACTACAACGCCGGCCAGGATTGCACCGCCGCCTGCCGCATCTATGCCGATGCGAAGGTCTACGACAAGTTCGTCGCCGACCTCTCCTCGGCCGTCTCCTCGATCAAGTTCAACCAGGCCGATGATACCGAAAACGAAATCGGCCCGCTGATCTCCAAGCGCCAGCGCGACCGCGTCGAAAGCTTCGTCGCCCGTGCCGGCGAGCACAAGCACATGGAAATCACCACGGGCGGCAAGACATCAGGCGACAAGGGCTTCTTCTACACGCCGACCGTTATCGCCGGCGCCACACAGGAAGACGAGATCGTCCGCCGCGAGGTCTTCGGCCCCGTCGTGTCTGTCACCCGCTTCACGGATGTCGAAAACGCGGTCACCTGGGCCAACGACAGCGACTATGGCCTCGCCTCGTCCGTCTGGACCAAGGATATCAGCCGCGGCATGAAGACCGCCGCCCGCCTTCAGTATGGCTGCACCTGGATCAACACCCACTTCATGCTCACCAACGAAATGCCGCATGGCGGCCTGAAGCAATCAGGCTACGGCAAGGACATGTCCGTCTACGCACTGGAAGACTACACGGCCGTCCGCCACGTCATGATCAACCACGGTTGATCAGCGATTAGCCACGGTTGATCCGCGCGTGCCGGGCCAGTCGCCCGGCGCGCAACCCAAAAACAATAAATACGCAAAGGGGAGTCCACATGAAACGCCGTACCATTCTTGCCGCCTTCGGCGGCCTCTGCCTCGCCTCGACGCTGACAGGCGCGCCGGTCTATGCCGCCGATCTGGCGCCGCTTGAAGTGGTCCAGCAATATCTGGCCGCATGGAACGCCCATGACTCAGCCAAGGCTGCCTCCTATTTCGATGAAAAGGTCAGCTACTACGACGCATCCGTCGGCAAGCCGACGGTCGGAAAGGCCGAAGCCAAGGCCGGCGTCATCGACAGCTTCATGACCGCCGTACCGGACCTGAAATGGGTCATGCGCGGCGATCCGATCGTCAGTGGAAACAAGGTTTCCTTCGAGTGGACCTTCTCGGGTAACAACAGCGGCCCCTGGGCCGATGGCACCAAGGCCACCAACAAGTCCTTCTCCTTCGACGGCGCCTCGGTCTTCGTCATCGAGAACGGCGCCATCAAGCAGCAGTCGGACTATTATGATGCTCTTGGCTTCTACAAGCAGCTGGGCCTGATGTAACCGACAACAAACCTTCGGCGCCCGCAGAAAAGGGCGCCGTTGGCCTACCGCCTAGCCCACAGTCCGGCCTGTGCTGATTGCAGCGACCGCAATGGAACAAATTTCCTCGCACCGCGTCATCTAGACGATGAACACAGAGGAAAAAATCCATGCTTAAATGGGCTCTCATATTTTTTGTTATTTCGCTGCTCGCCGGCTTCTTTGGTTTCTCCGGGGTTTCGGCGGCAACCGCGACGATTGCCCGCGTTCTCTTCGGCATCGCGCTGGTGATCTTCCTGATCTTCCTCATCCTGGCGCTGATGGCCGGACAGGCGATCCTTTAACCTGTTTTCGTCCGTTGCGCGGCAAATAGAGGCACCGAGTCCTTGAAGCCTTTCAGCGACACGGCGCCCAGCCCCTGAAAAGCAAGACCACGTTCTGCCGCTTCCGCGGCAGTTCGTGTATTTGGGCAAACGAGTGTCTGCGACGGCCCGGCAACCGCTGAAACGCGGGCCGCGAGATTGACCGTCCTGCCGAAAATATCGCCGTCGCGCGGTACCACCTGCCCTGTCGCCACACCGACCCGCACGGGAGGAAGATCGTGCTGCCGGCTTTGCTCGACGAGGCAAAGTGCCGCCTCGACCGCCGAAGCGGCGTCCGGGAACAGCATCATCACGCCATCCCCCAAAGGCTTGACGATGCGTCCCTCGCAGGTACCCGCAAGCCGCTGCGCGATCGCCTCGAAGCGAGCGGCCTTCTCCGCAGCCGGCGCGTCTCCGATCTCATGCGTCAGGCCGGTGAACCCCGAAAGATCGGCGAAGGCCACCGCCGGAAGGCTCTCCTCCTCGCCCTGCTCCATGCCATGTTCGCGCAAGGCTTCCTGAAGCCTGCCGACAATGTTGTCGAAAACCGCCTCCTCCAGCATCCTTCGTTGCAGCAGGAACAGCACCCGAAATCCGATCCGCTGCAACGCCAGACGCCGACCCGCCGAGATCTCCAGAAGCTGATGATAGCTGATGCCGGCATTCAGCATCGGCTCCTCGACCTCAGCGCGGAAGAGGTCACGCATGGTGTCGACACACCGTCGCACCGAATGGCCGAAGACGCGCAATACCCGCTCCATCCCGGCAGCTGATGCGCCGAGCTGCATGCATTCGGCGATAAGCCGCACGAACTCCATATCGTCCTCGCGAAGCGGGTGCCCGGCTGACAACAAGGGCAGACTTGCGCTGGCTCGGAGACCATTCACTGTATCGAGATCGACATTTCCAGCCGCGACTTCATCGTCGACCGATGCGCTTGTCATGGTCACCGGCTCGAACATAAGTTGGCTGGCGAATTCGAACGAGAAGATCTGCCGTTTCAGCCCCTCGTCCAGAACATCGAGGCCGATGCCGGCATCCTGCAGCGCCAGGATCAGCCGAAGCCTGCTGACATCGCTGAGGGTGTAGCCCAGCGAGCCGGGATCGAGGATCTGCCGTCGCTCGAGAGCGGCGAGCCGCGCATCATCGCAGCCGGCAAGCATCAACAATCTCTCACGCGTCAACGCTTCCATCGCAGCAACCTCTGGATAAAGAGATTGCTTTCTACATCAAAGCCGTGTGCCGCTCCACGCAGCCAATCGGGTTAGAGGAGGCTTGCTCCGACATTGATGGCAAGCGCCAGGATCGTTGTGTTGAACAGGAATGACAGAACCGAATGCAGCAGTGTCAGCTTGCGCATTCCGGTAGATGTCGTTGCCACATCAGCGGTCTGCGAGGCAACGCCGATGGTGAAGGAGTAATAGAGGAAATCCCAGTAGACTGGCTCCTCTACCCCCTCGGGGAACTTCAGCCCCTCACCCTTGTCGTCCCCACCATAGAAGCGATGCGCATAATGCACCGTGAACAGGGTATGCAGAAACACCCAGGAGATCAGGATGGTGACGATTGCCGCCAGCGCTCTTCCAAGCGCAACGCCCGGCGCCGCCTCCTTCACGGAATGCAGTTCGAGGCCGATGCCGGCGATGCTGGCAACCGCTGCCGAGATCGACAGGAAAAGCAGCAGTGTGTCGGAGAAGTCTAGATCTTCGGACCTTTTGCGGATCGACGCGACAGTTGCCCTCAGCATCCGCCGCCACGTGGCGGCAATGAAGACAACCGCGGCGACGTTCCAGCCCGCCAGTACGTTGCGGGCGTTGACCTCGCGCGTCGTTAAAAGCAGGAAAACCAGCAGGCCGACGAAGAGAGCAACGAACACGGCGGCATGCTTGCGTATCAACTGCACCAAGCGGTTTGTCTGGCCGTGTCGTTCGTATGCCATGAAATGCTCCGCCGGTACGAGATTACCTTTGATATCAGCTTGATACAGGCAAGAGCAATATAGGGCTCAGCCCGTCCAGCCGCCATCGACGACGTGGATCTGGCCGGTAGTGAAGCCGGCCTCGTCGCCGGCGAGATAGGTGACCAGCGCGGCGATTTCCTCCGGCGTTGCAATCCGTCCCATCGGCTGGCGGCCGATGAAATCCTTCAAGGCCTTCTCGTAGTCGCCGGTGGCACGCAAGCGATCATGCAGCGATGGACTGTCGACCGTGCCGGGGCAGATCGCATTGGCGCGGATGCCCTTGGCGACGAAATCGGAAGCGATCGACTTGGTAAGACCAATCACCGCCGCCTTCGAGGCGCTGTATGCGAAACGGTTCGGAACGCCTTTCACGCTCGATGCAACCGACGCCATGTTGACGATCGAGCCCTTCCCTTTCGCGAGCATGCCCGGCAGGAAGGTCCGGCAGGTCGTGTACATGGCCTTGGCATTAAGGTTGAAGGAGAAATCCCAATCCTTCTCCTCGCATTCCAGAATCGTCCCGGCATGGACAAAGCCGGCGCAGTTGAAGAGAACGTCGATCGGACCGACCTCGGCCGCGAAGGCGCGAACGGCATCGCCATTCAGGACATCGAGCACATGCTTTTCAGCACCCTCCAGCGTGGAAAGCGTCGCCTGGTTGATGTCGGTGGCATACACTTGGGCGCCGAGTGAAATGAAGCGCTCCGCGCTGGCGCGACCAATACCCTGCCCGGCCGCCGTGATGACGACCTTCTTGCCTTCCAAACCGTGGCTCATGACCTCTCCCATATGCTGTGGCGCTTGCGACGCATTCATTCATATGCAAACATTATATTCATTATGCCGTCAATCACATTGTCCCAGACAGGATGCTGACGCAGCGCACGGGAGGCCTGTTCAGCGTGGCGCCATCGGGCGCGAAATCCGGCGTTTGGGAAATGCGGCGGCCCAGGAAGCCAGAGCATGGATGGGAGGAACCGCATGCTGTTCGACGCACACCTGCACATCATCGACCGGGGGCGGCTTGACTACCCCTGGCTTCCCGATGTGCCGGCGCTCAATCACGATAGCCTCTATGAAGACTATGCCCGTGACGCCCTGCGCTGCGGCATCACCAATGTCCTGCACATGGAGGTCGATGTCGCGCCACAGCAGATCGGCAGCGAGACCACCTACGTCAAGGAAATCAGCGCGCGCCCGGGCAGCCTCGTGCGTGGCGCCATTGCCGCATGCCGTCCGGAGGAGGATGGCTTCGCCGCCCATCTGGAAAGTTGCCTCGCCGATCCTTTCATCAAGGGCTTCCGCCGCGTGCTGCATGTGGCGCCCGATGACACGTCGGAACGGCCGCTCTTCCGTGACAACATCAGGCGCTTGGCAAATACCCGCCTGACCTTCGACCTCTGCGTCTTCCCGCATCAATTCGAACGCATCCTGACGCTGGTCGATCTCAATCCGGATGTGCGTTTCATCCTCGACCATTGCGCCAACCCGCCGATCAAGGACGGAATGAGCACCCTCTGGCGCCAGGGAATCACTGAATTTTCCCGCCGCCCCAACGTCACCGCGAAAATCTCCGGCGTCATCGCCTATGGCGATCTCGAAGGCTGGTCGGTCGACAGCCTGCGTCCCTATGTCGAGCACACGATCCAAAGCTTCGGCTGGGACCGCGTCGTCTGGGGCAGCGACTGGCCAGTCTGCACGCTGGGCGGCGGCCTGACGCCATGGGTGGCGGCAACCCATGCCCTGACCGCTGGCTGCAGCGCCGATGAGCGCGACAAGCTCTACCAGGCCAACGTCAAACGCATCTGGTCCGTCTGATCGCAGAACGACCCGTGCCAAAAACCGAGACAAGTGGATTTCACTCAAATCCACTTGCGGGTACTATGTGACGCGTTTGCTTCCAGCGGTTGTTTCCATATGCAGGAGACTTCAGGCATGGCCGAGACATCGATACACCGCCGCCTCGCCGCAATACTCGTCGCCGACGTGGTCGGTTACTCGCGGATGATGGAGGCCGACGAGGTCGGAACATTCGAGCGACTGAAGGAACGCCGCGCTCAGGTGCTCGACCCCGTCATACGCGACCATAGCGGTCGCATCGTCAAACTGCTGGGTGACGGAGTCCTGGTCGAATTCGCCAGCGCAATCAACGCGGTCGAGGCCGCGCTAACGCTTCAGCAAAGGATGACGGAAGCGAACAAGGGCCTTCCCGAGCAAGGACGGGTCGTGCTCAGAATCGGCATCAATCTCGGCGACGTGATCGGCGAAGGCTCGGACATCTACGGGGAAGGCGTCAATGTCGCAGCGCGGCTCGAAGCGCTGGCCGAACCGGGCGGAATCTGCCTGTCCGAAAAGGTCCACAATGAGGTTCGAGGCAAGATCCCCGTTACCATGAAAGACTTGGGACTGGTGCAGCTCAAAAACATTGCAGCACCAGTCAGGATTTTTGGCATGGAAACCGCTCGCACGATATCATGTGCCATCCCCCCGCCTGGAAAGGAATTCACAACCGTCGCCATTCTCCCGCTGACAAACATATCGGGAAGCGCGGAACAGGACTATTTCGCGGACGGCATCACCGAAGACATCATTACCGAACTGAGCCGGTTCAAGAACCTTTCGGTCGTCGCACGAAATACGACATTCGCCTACAAGGGCCAGTCGGTGAATGTCGCCGAGCTCGGCCGGCAACTCGGCGCGGATTTCATCCTGGAGGGTAGCATACGGTTGCTCGGGCAGCGAATTCGCGCCACTGCGCAACTCATCGACGCGCAGACGGGCGCACAGGCATTTGCCGAGAAATTCGATCGGGAAATGGCCGACATCTTCGCTGTCCAGGACGAGATCGTCGAAGCGATTGTCGGCCGGCTATTTTTCAATCTTCAGGATGTCGCTGGCGCCGTTCGTGGAAGAAGTTCCACGACAAGCATCTCCGCGTATACGTCCTGGCTGCGAGCTGGTGCGGCCTGGCGCAACGGCGACGAGCCAGGTGCCCGCGCACACATGCACGAGGCGATACGGATCGATCCGCAATATGCGCCCGCGCTCGCATCACTCGGGCTGCTTTACGCATACTGGCGGTTCAGTGAGCCAGGTGCCGCGACCGATCTTGAACGCGACGAGCAATGCCGACACTTCATCGCGCGTGCGATCGCCCTGGACAAGAATGATCCGTTCGTCCTGACGAGCGTCGCTGCCAGCCTTTTACTGATCGGAGACATTCAAGACGCCCTTCGCTACTCGGAGATCGCCATCTCCATCAGTCCGCGAGACATAAACGTTCTTGTCGCCAGGGGCATGATCGTCTCCTACGCCGGAAGGCACGAGGAAGGCCTCGCCATGGTCGAGCGCGGCTGCAAGTTCGAGCCGATCTTGCCTCCGGCGTTTCTTTCGAGCCTCGGAGATTGCTACTATCTGGCACGCAGGTTCGACGAAGCGCTGACTGCTTATGGAGCACTGATCGATCCGCCGTATTTTTTCCGGTTAAATCAAGCCGCCTGTCTCGCCCAGCTCGGCAGAACAGAAGAGGCTTTCGTCATGGCGCGGCAGAAACCCCATGCATTCGACGTCGAGATTTATGCTCGGAACACAGTAAAGCTATGTGCTTTGCCGGAAGATGGGAGACTTTGGCTCGACGGCATCCGCAAAACGGGACTACTTGCTTCTTCCAGCAGTCTCTAGCGATCGGCCAAAAATAAAGGGCGGCGCCATCGGCACCGCCCTCTCTGTTCGAATGCTGGAAAGCCTTAAGCGGCGGCCAGCTGCAGTTCCTTCTGAACCATCGCACGCAGCGTGCCGAGATCCTTGGCGAAGGCGCGGATGCCTTCGGCGAGCTTTTCGGTCGCCATTGCGTCTTCGTTCATCATCCAGCGGAAGGTCTTTTCGTCGATCGCGATCTTCGGAGCAGGCTTCGTCACCTCAGGCGACAGCTTGCGCTCGAGCTTGCCCTGATCGTTGGAGAGCTCGTCGAGCAGGTTCGGCGCGATCGTCAGGCGGTCGCAGCCAGCCAGCGCTTCGATTTCGCCGGCGCTGCGGAACGAGGCCCCCATGACGATCGTCTTGATGTCATTGGCCTTGTAGTAGTTGTAGATGTCGCGGACGGAGAGAACGCCCGGATCTTCCTCAGGCGTGTAGTCCTTGCCGGTCGACTTCTTGTACCAGTCGAGGATACGGCCGACGAAGGGCGAGATCAGGAACACCTTGGCATCGGCGCAGGCAACGGCCTGAGCCTTCGAGAAGAGAAGCGTCAGATTGCAATCGATGCCTTCCTTCTGCAGAACTTCAGCGGCGCGAATGCCTTCCCAGGTGGATGCAAGCTTGATCAGGATGCGATCCTTCTCGATGCCGCGTTCCTTGTAGCCGGCGATGATGCTGTGAGCCTTTTCGATGGAAGCCTTGGTGTCGAAAGACAGATCGGCATCGACTTCCGTCGATACGCGGCCAGGAACCAGCTTGGAGAGCGCGGCGCCGACGGAAATCGCCAGGCGATCCGCAACCGCGGACGACACGGCTTCGGTGTTGCCGCCCTGCTTTTTGCCCCAGGCAACGGCTTCCTTGATCGCATCGGCGAACATCGGCGTACCGAGCGCCTTGAGAACGATGCTCGGGTTGGTCGTGCAATCGACCGGCTTCAGGCGGGCAACAGCCTCGATGTCGCCGGTATCGGCAACGACCGTGGTAATCTCGCGGAGTTGGTCAAGCTTGGATGTCATGATCGATAGTCCTTTTGACTTGAGCTGCGAACCGGGACGAAACCGCCCGGGAAAGAGGTGATCTACGGACATGTCCGCACGTAAAATTCAGCCGCTTCTGCGCGATAGGCATGACGCAAGTCATCGCTGGTGACCTGCCGTGTGCCCGCACCTTTCCTCCTCGAACAGACAGTGCGACGTGTTGCAAAGACTATCGCTATTCCAGTCGCTATATGTCAAGGACATTTGTGTATTTCAATTGACATAAGTGTCACACCCGTCATTATCGGCGCACATGCTCATGCCACGGATCTCGGAAGAGATAGGGCGCAATTCGGTTCGGAGGAGATGTGGTCAAGCTCAAACGCGGCACGCACACCGCTTATTCGGAAGCCTCCTCCCTCAGACTGCGCGCGGCGTGGCTCTATTATAACCAGGGATTGACGCAAAAGGATGTCGCCGAGCAACTCGGCATCAGCCGCACCACCGTCATCCGCCTGCTCGACGAGGCGATGAAGCGCAGCGAAGTCCAGATCTGGATCAACGATTCGATCGGCGACTGCGTCGAGCTCTCGGTGAAGCTGGAGCGGGCCTACGGCCTCGACGAGGCGATCGTCGTGCCCGCACCCGCAAGCAGCGATGCAACCGCGCTCGCCAAGAGCGTCGGTCTGGCGCTGGGCCAGTTCCTGTCCGAAGCCATACCCGACAACTATACGATCGGCGTCGGCTGGGGGCGCACCATGACGGCCTCGCTTTCCAGCTTCCGTCCGCCGCGCCGCGACAATTGCAAGGTCGTCTCGCTGCTCGGCGGCATCGTCGCCGTGCACCAGACCAACCCGATCGACTACACCTGGCGACTGGCGAGCCAGCTCGGCGCCGAATGCTACATGTTCCTCGCGCCGCTACTGGTGGATTCCACCGAGACCAAGCGCAACCTCATCGAAAAGTGTGGTCTCGACGCGATCTACCGCCTTGCGGAAACCCTTGACCTCGCCATTGTCAGCTGCGGCGATATCGGCCCTCACTCGACGTCCCTGTCGGAAGGCTGGATATCGAAGTCTGAATTGCAGGAACTGATCGATGCCGGCTGCGTCTGCGATACCATGTTCAATTTCCTCGACAAGGACGGCAACACGGTCGACCATTCGATCAACAGCCGCGTCATGTCGGTCGATCTCGACACGCTGAAGAAGGCAAAGCATATCGTGCTGTCCTCGGGAGGTGCCCACCGCGCGGTCGCGATCAGCGCCACCATCAAGCGCATCGGCTGCAACACGCTGATCACGGACGAGGGCGCGGCAAAGGCGCTGCTGGACCTAGCCGAAGCGGCCTAGAACCAGACATCGCCGACCGTGCGCCCGTCCAACGGCAGGTCGTCGAAACTGTGCAGTCCATCGAACCGCTGCAGGGGAATGTCGGCGACATCGGCCGGCTCGGCAAGACGAAGATTGACGGCAATTCGCGTCCGTCCATCTTCACCTGAAGTCAGGCTGCGCCAGCTCACAAGGTTTCCACAACGCCTGCAGAAATTGAAGGAAATTTGCCGGGAGCCCCGAATGTAGGAGGTGAGCGATGCGTTCGGATCCTCGACATGAATGCCCTCGCCGTCATAATCGTAGGCCCAGAGCACCCCGTAGCGCCGACAGACCGTGCAATTGCAGATCGTCGCGTCCGGAATGGCACCCCGGAAGGTCCAGCGAACCTCCCCGCAATGGCAGGATCCGCGCGTTATCTTGCCAACGCTGTGCCCATGTTCATCCCCGGCCATCGACGCCCCCTTCAGCGCAACCGGCACAGCCGCGACAATTGCGATTGCGCCCAGTTGCGCGCGAAGTCCTGCGTATCGGAAAGCCCCGACAGCAGACCGCCCATTTCGCCGTCTATATCAAGGTGAGCGTCGGTGATCTTGCAGGCCGCCGGGTCGAGCGACACGGTGACGGTCACCTTGCCGTCCACCGGGTCCATCTGAAAGAGCGAGTCGTCGCCGGTCTCGCAGGTCAACAGCGCCGTGGCCCTGACAGAAGCCAGACCGTTGTCTTCCGCGCAGACATCCGCGGACAAGACCTTGAAGCTACTTGTCCGATTGGGGCCCACCGGAAGCTGTTCGCATAAACGCGCGGTCGAAATCGCCTTCGCGACGGCCGGCCATTCCGGACTCTCGGTCGCCGATTTACAGGCTGCCCAGGCCGGGGCCAGCGATACCGCAAATAGGCCAATTGCAATCAAGACGATCCTGCAAGGCATCTCCCCAGGCTTCATTCCCGCCTCCTCCAGACCCAGCCAGAGGATCAAACCCGTGATTCCCGGATTTTTGATGGCAACGATTGGAGCTCGTCGAAAGAAGGGCCCTTTTGGCGGCTCCAGCCTCAATGCGGAAGCTCCCTAGCCTTGTTGGTTCCAATGGCGACAGGCAATTGGCGAAGGAAATGAACCAGGGCCGCCGCCCTACTCAATGACTTCGGTGACCGCTTCACGACGCCAGCAACATGCGCCTCGCCCGGCTGAGCGCTCGCTTCTGGCACGATCTGATCCTCACGCGCATCGGGAGCCGGCCGATAGATTTTACCTTGGTCGAGAGAGAGAATGGTCAAGGTCGTCAGCATCGTGAACCTCCTGGCAACTCGCGCTCGGTAGCGCGGCAAGGAGCAATCTCGATCAGACGATCGTTTTGTGTCCTTAAGCGAGGCGTAAAAAGCTGCAAAATATTCCAAAGGTGCTGACCGCTGTCAGCCTTCGGGCAGGCCAGCGAGCCACAGCCCGTCGAGGATGGCGGCAAGACGGCTCGGATCCTTGGCGGGCTGCCCGGCCCTGATGCTCGCAATCGTCACCCCCGGAGCCATCCTCATCAGCTCATCCAGGAAGTGATGCGCCTCAGGCATGCGCCCGAGATGCGCATTGGCCGCGATCAGCATCCAGTAGGTCGGATCGAAGTTCGGATTGACGGCAAGTGCCCGCGTCGCCGAAGCCACGGCCTCCTCATAGTCCCCCAGAACGACCTGCGCATGCGCTGTTCCGCACAGCGAGAGGTGCGCAAACATATCGCGTGGCGAAAGCCTGCTTGCCCGGCGCAACAAGGCGAGCGCCATGCTCAGCTCTCCACAATGGAGCGTCGCCACCCCAGCCGCGGCGACGACGAGCATATTGTTCGGATTGGCCTCGACGGCTGCGGCGAGGACGGCCATCCCCCAATCATATTCCCTCGCCACCTGCACCAGCGCCATGGCGCAATGCGCCATCACGGCCGGATCGCCGGCCGCCTTCTCCAGCCCGCGTCGCGCAAACTCGAAACAGGCCTGGCGATCATTGGGGCCGACGGACGGCCAGCCCATGGTGATACGGTGCTCCAGTGCCCAGGCGGCAAGGCCGAGCAGTTGGGCATTGTCGGGCTCGAGTGCCAGGGCTTCGGTCAGCAGCGCATAGGCCTGTACGTTTTCGCTGATCGATTCCGCCAGGATCTTGGAGAGCGCCGATAGCGCGGCGTCGTAGGCTGCGATGCTGCCCGGCCGCTCTCGCCGCGTACGCTCTATTTCCGCTGTGCGGATACGTGGCTCGACAACCGTTGCGACCTTCTCGGTGATCCGATCCTGAAAATTGAACACGTCGTCGAGCTCACCGTCGAAATTCTGAGCCCACAGATGCGCGCCGCCAACTCCGTCGACCAGCTGAGCCGTGATCCTCAGTCGATCCCCCGCCCGCCGAATGCTGCCTTCCAGCACGTAGCGGACGCCCAGTTCCTCCGCCACCTGCCGCACGTCGACATTACGGCCCTTGTAGACGAAGGAGGAGTTACGGGCGATGACT
Organism: Rhizobium sp. AC44/96; assembly: GCF_001692185.1. Lineage (NCBI taxonomy): Bacteria > Pseudomonadati > Pseudomonadota > Alphaproteobacteria > Hyphomicrobiales > Rhizobiaceae > Rhizobium > Rhizobium sp. AC44/96. The sequence goes on along the minus strand of NZ_LXKO01000043.1, from coordinate 67,565 downwards.
GAGAAGCTTCGAAAGCGGCTGAGTGCCGTTATGATGTCGTCCACCACACCATCGGCAAAGTAGTCCTGATCGGCACCTGCCCCGAGATTGGCAAAGGGCAGAACGGCAAGCACCGGCAAAGGGCCATCCGGCTCCTCCGACGCCGCACCCACCCCGGCTAGACGATAGCCGACGCGGGGCACCGTTGCGATCCAGTCATCGCCTGTCGGCGTCCTGCCGAGTGCCTTGCGGAGCGCTGCGATCTGGACCGTGAGATTGCCGTCCTCGACCACCAGCCCCGGCCAGCCACGCTCCATGAGCTCCGTCTTCGAGACGGTTTTCCCGCCCGCGTCGAAAAGGGCTTCGAGAAGAGCCAGACCGCGCTGGCCGAGAGCAACGGATTTTCCGTTCCGCTGCAGCGTTCCGCCGGCGGTATCGAGAACAAACGGACCAAAAGCCTGGCGGGACCGTATCATGCGGACAATATATCGCGCCGCCAACGCAGTGAAAACCGTCAATCCCAGGCCATCGTTGCACGCCTCGGCCACCCCCGTGGTGGCCGGCGCGCTTCACATCAGGCGCGTCCGTATTCCCAGCCAAGCATCGCGCGCTTGCGCGTCAGACCCCAGTGATAGCCTGTCAGAGCGCCGCTCTTGCCGAGTGCGCGATGGCACGGGACCACGAAGGAAATCGGGTTAGCACCGACGGCAGCACCCACCGCGCGCATCGCTGTCGGCTTGCCGATGTCGTTGGCGATGTCGCTGTAGGTCACCGCTTTGCCAAACGGGATCTTCAACAGGCTCTCCCATACCCGCACCTGGAAATCCGTGCCGATCAGCACCACCCGTAGCGGTTGGTCCGACGTCCAAAGACCCGGCTCGAAAATTCGCTCGGCGTAGGAGACGGTCGCCTGCCGGTCTTCGACGTATTCCGCATTCGGCCAGCGGCAGGTCATATCCTCGAGGCAGGCGGCCTCGTCTCCGATATCACTGAAGGCAAGGCCGGCGAGGCCGCGATCGGTGACCATGACCAGCGCGATGCCGAAAGGCGACGGGTGGAAGCCATAACGGATGGTCAACCCGCCACCGCGGGCCTTCCATTCACCCGGCGACATTGCCTCATGGGTCACGAACAGATCGTGCAGGCGGCTCGGGCCAGAGAGACCGACCTCGATCGAAGTCTCGAGCAACGGCAGCTCTTCCTTGCGCAGCAGGCGCTTGGCATGGTCGAGCGTCACGGCCTGCAGGAAGGCCTTCGGCGAAAGCCCCGCCCAGCGGGTGAACGTCTTCTGCAGCTGTGTCGGCGACTGCTTGAGGCGCGCGGCGATCGTCTCCAGCGATGGCTGGTCGCGATAATCCTCGGTAATCAGCTCGATGACCTGGCGAACGGTCTCGTAGTCGGGACCGTCGGGCGTGATGTCATTGTTCAGGTTGGCTATCATGTTCATGATCTTTCTCCTTGTACCAAGGAGATAGTCAAGTGGACCCTGGCGAGCCACCCGATTCTTGCGCCGCGGCTATATGCGCTGCTTGACCGTCGCAAGCGCCCTCTTGAACCCCTTGGCGAAGCTCTCGCGATCGTCAGGGTTGAGAAACGAGCCGATATCCGTGCCCTGCCCGCCGCCAGAGATATGCATGGACAGAATGCCGATCTCCTCGTGACGGCGCACGAAGAAGCGCGTCCAGAACGGGTTGAAATGATGCTCGACCATCCGGCCCGACGGCGTAAACTTTCGCACGGAGATATCTGTGCGCGAGACCATCACTTCCTCGCGCGCCCGGCCGGAGCGGTAGTTCAGCCAGAACGCGCCGTAGAGCAAAAGGAAATCCAGCCCGAAGAAGAAGCCGATCGGCCACGCGCCTGTCGCAATGAAGAACATGCCGTACATCAAGCACACGCCGCCCGTCAGCAGCAGAAGCACCTTGAAACCCTTGCGGCCAAGTGACCGGTAGGGAAAGAGTTCGGCTGCAAAAACAGGCTGTTCGTCGGCTCTGTCGGCGTTGCTTTCCATCATGGCTGCCGAGTATAGATTTTCCATGCCCAATCCGAAACTCAAATCCGCCGCCACATCGTCGCAGACGACGAAAGTGATCGTTCGCCGCAAGACGTCGAAAGCTGTCCGCTCCGCCTATACCGAGGCCGAGCGCGAGGAGATTTTTCGCCGCTTCTCGATCCAGCGTCCTGAGCCCAAGGGAGAGCTGGAGCATTCCAATCCTTTTACGCTGGTCGTGGCCGTCGCCCTTTCCGCGCAGGCAACGGACGCCGGAGTCAACAAGGCCACGCGCGCGCTTTTCAAGGTCGCCGACACGCCGCAGAAGATGCTGGATCTCGGCGAGGAACGGGTTCGCGACTACATCAAGACCATCGGGCTCTACCGCAACAAGGCCAAGAACGTCATTGCGCTCTCACGGATGCTGGTCGACGTCTTCGGTGGTGTGGTGCCGCAGACGCGCGACGAACTGGTGATGCTTCCCGGCGTGGGCCGCAAGACGGCAAATGTCGTGCTCTCCATGGCCTTCGGCCAGGCAACCATGGCGGTCGACACCCATATCTTCCGTATCGCCAATCGCATCAAGCTCGCGCCCGGCAAGACGCCCGACGAGGTGGAAGAGCGCCTGATGAAGGTGATCCCCAAGCACTACCTCTACCATGCGCATCACTGGCTGATCCTGCACGGCCGTTACACCTGCAAGGCGCGCCGCCCCGAATGCGAGCGCTGCGTCATCGCCGACATCTGCAAGTCACCGGAGAAGAGCTGCGATATTCCGGCACCGCTGGTCGAGCTCCCGCCGCAGATGATCGGCGAAGCGGTCGACTAACCCGCCAAAGGCATCCGCACGCCCAGCTCCTTTCGCGAGAGCAGCTTGTGCAGGTGCACCATCATGCCCGCGGCAAAGAGCGGCGTCAGCAGGTTGACGAGCGGAATGGCCAGAAATGCTGCGATGACGAGCCCGGCGAGAAACACGGTCGCCGCGTGCTTGGCGCGAAACAGCCGCGCCTCCTCGGGCGACCTGAAGCGCATCGCGGCAAACTCGAAAAACTCGCGACCGAGCAGATAGCCGTTCACCAGAAAGAACGCGATCAGATTGACGCCCGGCACGAAGAGCAGAAGAACCGCCACGATATTGCCGGCGATGACCACACCGAGAAACTTGATCGAACTGACAAGCGCGGATGCGAGCGGCATCGCCGTGCCGGGGGCGTCTTCGCGATAGTCGCGTTTCTCGATCACCTCCGCCACGTCATCGAGAAACAGGCCGGCAATCAGCGCGGTCACAGGCGAGAGCAGGAGCGCCAATCCGAGCGCCAGCCCGATGCCTGCCAGCACCAGAAAGACAAAGCTCAGCCACCCCGCCCAGTCTGGCAGCGCAGGAAAGAAGCTGGCAATCCAGGGAAATACCAGCGTGATGAAGGTGCTGCGCAGCGCTAGCCACAGACCGACAAGAACGAGGATCGTGAGCCCCAGCACCTTCCAGAACACCGATCGCGTTTCCGCCGCGAAAAGATTAGCAACTGCAAGGCGCGCGGCATGAAAGATCATTTTGACGTCTCCGGTTGTGGCCAAGATGTATGAATCTGATCTTTGAACGGCAAGGCTGAAAATAATTGGGTGCATTGTCGGAAATCTTGTTCAGAAATACATATTAATATATAGTCATCTAACATTAGAAATTGCTTTGGCCTGGGCAGCTTCCGGAATATTTGCAAGCGGCAGGGTTTTCCTTGTGCATCCGAGAAACGGGTCCGGAAGATCAGGAAAGGCGCCGTGGAAGACTTCGTTCACAAACTCCGGCAGTATGCAAAATCCGGCACACCGGCGGAGCGGCGCATTGCAAAATACTTTGCCGAACATCTGAGCGACCTGCCATTCGAAACCGCCGCATCCGTAGCCGACAGACTTGACCTCAGCCCCATGACGGTTGGGCGTTTCCTGCGCGCTCTGGGCTATCAGGGACTGGACAGCGTCAAGGTCCAGATCCGCGAGGTTTCCCCCGTTTCGGCCACACAGATGCAAGCATCCATGACCGAGTTGCAGACCGACGTCGCGGAAGGCAAGCCGCTTGCAGTGCTGGTGTCGGAGCAGATCCAGGGTCTCCACCACATATACCATCTCACTGGTCAGCCGCAGTGGCGCGAGGCGGTATCGATGATCGGCACCGCACGCGAAGTCTTCGTTGCGACGCATGCGGGTCTTTCGGGCTTCGCATCACACTTCTGCCAGCAACTGACGCAGGCCCGAGACGGCGTGCACTCGCTCGATGGCACCGGTAGCCGCTTCGCGGAGCTTTTCGCGCGGTTGAACGGTGATGATGCGTTGCTGATCATCCTCGACAGCCATCGCTTCGGCAAGGCCCGCCTTCTGGCGCGCACCGCACGGCGATACGGATACAAGGTCATCCTGATCACTGCGCAAAGCACCAACTGGATGCCGGATCAGGCCAACCTTATACTGCCCCTGCCCGCAGCCCGTACCGGCGATGCCGACAGCCTGCCACCCCTGATGGCCCTGCTCGACTGTCTGTCGACGGCCGCTATCCTTGCAGCCGGCGACGAAGCAGCACAGCGCACGCGACGTATGGGCGAGTTCGGCACCATGCTTGGTGAAGGCTCAAACCGCTGACGTCTGGGTAGCGCCAACAGAAAAGCGGAAGCTCACTCCATCGTCTCCAGCTCGGCGCGATGCCGATACATCGCTAGAAGTCGGCGGTAGTCGCGATCATAGATCGCGCGCTTGTCCTCGTTGGGTAGCAAAACATCGCCCCCCGGATACATCGCAAGGCCGGCGCTTGGCAGATCCCGATGCAGCCCGCAGGACACGGCCGCCGCCATCGCGGTCCCGAGCAGCACCGCTTCGTTCATCTTGGGAACCACGACCTTGCAGCCTGTCGCATCCGCATAGAGCTCCATGAGGACAGGGTTCTTCACATGACCGCCGGCCACGTGGAGGGTGTCCGGCGCATAGCCGTAGTCCCGCATCTGCTCGAGGATGTGGCGAATACCGAGCGCAATCGCCACACCCGTGCGCCAATAGAGCGCGCAGAGCCCATCGAACGAGGTGTCCAGCGTAAGCCCGCTGATGCCGCCCACCGCATGCGGATCGGCGTGTGGTGATCGATTGCCGTGAAAGTCGGGCAGTACGAAAATCCGGGCGCCGAAATTGTCGCCCTCCTCCACACGCAGCTGCGCGATGCGGGCAACGATCCTCTGGTGGATCGCCGCCGTCGGCTCTCCGCCTGCGGCATGCATCCGAACAATATGATCGAGCAGCGCCCCTGTCGCCGATTGGCCCGCCTCGACAAGCCAGGATTCGGGCAGCACGGCTTCGTAATACGGCCCCCACATGCCGTGACTTGGCTTCCGCTCCCGCGAAAAGGAGACGATGCAGCTCGACGTGCCGGCAATCAGCGCCAGCTGCCGCTCGAGCTTGTGCGGGTCATGGGCAGCGCCGCCAAGTGTGCCGAGCGCTCCGGCATAGGCATCGACCATGCCTGCCGAGACGTGGCAACCGGTCGTCAGGCCGAACGCCGACGCGGCCTCCTTCGTGAGTGTCCCCACACTCTGGCCCACGGCCACTGTGTCATCAGGCAACCGTCCCCGTTCCTGCAGGTCTTCGAGACCGATCTGCTCGAGAAAATCCGCCTGCCAGCCCTTGTCGAGATGTGCGAGATAGTTCCACTTCGCCGTCAGCGTACAGCGCGACCTTGCCAGCGCGCCCGACGCCTTCCAGGTCATGAAGTCGGCGAGGTCGAAGAGATAGCCGGTATTCATCCATGTGCCCGGCAGCTTCTTCTTCAGCCACATCAGCTTCGGCATTTCCATCTCGGGCGACATGAAATGCCCGGAATGCTCCATGACGGGGTGTTTCGTGGCCGTGCAGAAATCGGCCTCCTTCAGCGCCCGGTGGTCGAGCCAGACGATGGTGTCGAACCGCCGCTCGCCGCCGGTGGAAACGCTGATCTGGCCGCCATCGACGTCACGCACGACGAGCGAACAGGTGGCGTCGAAGCCGATCGCGCCGACCGATTCCGGTGCCGCGCCGGATTGCTCCATGGCCTTGCGCACGGAGATGCAGACAGCGGACCAGATATCTTCTGAATCATGTTCGGCGTGGTTCTCACGCGGCCGGTTCATGAGGATCGGGTGTTCTGCCTTGCCCAGCAGCTGGCCACGGATATCGAAGACGCCAGCGCGCGCGCTGCCGGTGCCGATATCGACCGCGACCACATGCTGAGGCATTAAAGGTGCATCCCGTCCCGTTTATGTTTTCGGACAAGGTGTATCAAATCCGGCATCGCGTCAAACACCGCTTCGGGCGAAAGCCGGTCAAGTTCAGCGCGATAGCCGGCGAAATTGGCGTGCGAGCCGCCGGTGAAGGCAAATACCGTCATGCCTGCGGCCTTGGCCGCTTCGATGCCCGCGGGGCTATCCTCGATCACGACGCAATCGGCGGGATCAACATGCATTTCGCGCGCCGCATGCAGAAAAAGGTCGGGCGCCGGCTTGCCGTTTTTCACCATCGTCGCGCTGAAGATGTCGGGCAGCCGATCGATCAGGCCGGTCACCGTCAGCGACAGGCGAATGCGCTCCACCTGGCTCGACGACGCCACGCAACAGGGAATGCCGAGGCCATCGATCGTTGCGGCAACGCCATCGATCGGCTTCAGCTCCTTGCGAAAGCGCGCATAGAGATTGGTGCGCAGCTGCTCGAGGAATTCCTGCCCGGGATGAACGTTGTACTCGTTCTTCATCGCGTCGATGACAGTCGCCAGGCTGCGCCCGAGGAAGCGGCCATAGACCTCGTCCTCGGTAATCGGCACTCCCAGATCGTTCATCGCCTTGACGAGAACGCTGACCGAGATCGGCTCGCTATCGACGAGCACACCGTCGCAGTCGAAGATGACCAGCCGTGTTTCAGCTTCAGCCATGACAGATCCAATCGCAGTTGGTGCAGAAGATCCCCTCCACCAGACCGGCAGAGGGTGGCGGCAGCAGCGCCGCCACCTAATCCTTACACAGCAAGCTTGTTGTCGAGATAGAGCTGCAGGGTCTCGCGCGTGCCCTTTTCCCACAGGGTTTTCAGCGCGTGGGCAAAGCGCTTGCGGAACACCTCGGATTTCGACACCTCGCCGAAGATGTCATCGAAGGCGAGGAAGGCCATCGGATCGTCCTTGGCCTTCAGCGCCGCCGCATGCAGCCGGTCGGCGCTGGCGTCGTTGAAGACGATGTCCTTGCCGCTGTCAGTCTTGCCGGCGAAGTAACGGCACCACAGCGCCGATACCAGCGCGAGGCCCACGACATCCCGGCCCTGGGTCAGATTGTCGAGCGTCGACGGCAGGATGAACTTCGGTTGCCGGTTCGATCCGTCCTGCGCGAGCCGCGGGATGGTGTCGGCAATCTTCGGGTTGAGCAGCCGATGTTCGATCAGCGCAAAGTAATCCGTCAGCGACGTATCCGGCACCGGCGGCACGATCGGGATGATCTCTTCCTTCTCCAGCTTGGCGAGGAAGGCGCGGATCAGCGGATCTTCCATCGAGTCATGCACGAAATGGATGTCCATCAGCGCTGCCGGATAGGCGATCGCCGCGTGCCCGCCGTTCAGGATGCGGATCTTCATGTGTTCGTAAGGCGTCACATCCGGCACGAAGGTGACACCGACCTTCTCCAGCGCAGGCCGCCCGGCGGTGAACTTGTCTTCCAACACCCACTGCTTGAACTCTTCGCAATAGACAGGCCAGTTGTCTTCGATGCCGAAGGCGTCCTTCAGGAGATCGATCTCGCGCTGTCCCGTGGCGGGTGTGATACGGTCCACCATCGCGTTCGGGAAGGCGACATTCGCCTTGATCCAGTCGGCAAAGGCCGGATCGGACAGGCGTGCGGTACCGACGACGGCATTCGACGTGACGACCCCGTTATGCGGGATGTTATCGCAGGACATGACCGTGAACGGCTCGATGCCCTTCTCTTTGCGCGCCTTCAGGCCGGCAACGATCAGGCCGAAGACCGTCTTCGGTTCGGACGGATTCTGTCCATCAGCCGCAATTGCCGGATGGCCTGGGTTGAACTTGCCGGATGCGTCGATGAAATATCCGCCTTCGGTGATCGTCATCGAAACGATACGGATCGTGGGATCGGCGAGCTTGGCGATGATCGTCTTTGCGTCCCCGACCGGCAGGATGTCGATCATCGGCGCGGTGACGCGCGCGGCTGTCTTGTTGTTGTCCTGCTCGACGACTGTTGTCAGGAAATCCTGGGCGGCGAGCTTGTCGCGCATTGCCGCATCGGAGGGCAGAATACCCGCGCCGATGATCGCCCAGTCATGATCCTTGCCCAGATTGAACAGGTCGTCGAGATAGATCGCCTGATGGGCGCGGTGGAAATTGCCGACGCCGAAGTGCACGATGCCCGCCTTCAGCGACGCCCGCTCATAGGCCGGCACAGTGGCCGTCTTTGCCGCGTCGGAAAGCGTTGCCAGCGATAGTTTGCACGTCATGTCTCAGTCCTCTTGAAGGTCTTCGGGGCCAGCCATGACCCCGGGGGCCTGTCGGCCCCGGTATCGGCGCGCCGGGCACCTCGTCCGGCACGCGCTGTCATCTCTACCCCGGAAGCCTTGCTCAGATGGCGAGGCCTTGCTCGTTGAACTTGTGAATCCGTGCCTTGTCGGCGGTCAGGTAGACGGTGTCGCCGGCCTTGGCCGGGAAGTCGCCGCCGCCGCGCGCCGTCATCTGCCCGATGCCCTCGACATCGACATGCAGGAAGGTGTCGGAACCGAGATGTTCGGCGACGGTAATCTTACCCTTCCATTCGCCGCTCTCTGTTGAAAGCTGGATATGTTCGGGACGCACGCCGAGCGTCTGCGAACCCTGCTTAACGAAGTTCATCTTCGGCGAACCGATGAAGCCGGCGACGAACAGGTTGCGCGGCTTGGAGTAAAGCTCCATCGGCGAGCCGACCTGCTCGATGTTGCCTCGGTTCAAGACGACGATCTTGTCAGCCATGGTCATGGCCTCGACCTGGTCGTGGGTGACATAGATCATGGTTGTCTTCAGCTGCTGGTGCAGTTCGCTGATCTCGAGACGCATGTTGACGCGCAGCGCCGCGTCGAGGTTGGACAGCGGTTCGTCGAACAGGAAGGCCGACGGCTGGCGAACGATCGCACGGCCGATCGCCACGCGCTGGCGCTGACCGCCCGAGAGAGCGCGCGGCTTGCGCTCAAGATAGTCGGTGAGATTGAGTACGCGGGCCGCATCCGCCACCTTCTTGTCGATCTCGGGCTTGGCCATGCCAGCCATCTTCAGCGGGAAGGCGATGTTGCTGCGGACACTCATATGCGGATAGAGCGCGTAGGACTGGAACACCATGGCAAGCCGGCGTTCCGACGGCGCGGTTTCGGTGGCATCCTTGCCGTCGATGACGATCTTGCCGGCGCTGACGTCCTCGAGGCCGGCAATCAGCCTGAGAAGCGTGGACTTGCCGCAGCCCGACGGGCCGACGAAGACGACGAACTCGCCGTCCTTGATCTCGAGGTCGATCGACGGGATGACCTTGGCTTCGCCGAAGACCTTCGAGACTTTCTGAAGGGTAATGCTGCCCATGTTTCTCTCCCTGGTATCTTATTTGACCGCGCCGAAGGTCAGGCCGCGGACGAGTTGTTTTTGGCTGAACCAGCCGAGGATCAGGATGGGCGCGATCGCCATCGTGGAGGCTGCCGAAAGCTTGGCGTAGAACAGGCCTTCGGGGCTGGAATAGGAGGCAATGAACGCTGTCAGCGGTGCCGCTTTCGAGGCACTGAGGTTCAACGTCCAGAAGGCTTCGTTCCAGGCGAGGATGATATTGAGGAGCAGCGTCGAGGCAATGCCCGGCACCGCCATCGGCGTCAGCACGTAGATGATTTCCTTGGCAAGCGATGCACCGTCCATACGCGCCGCCTCCAGGATCTCGCCGGGGATTTCCTTGAAGTAGGTGTAGAGCATCCAGATGATGATCGGCAGGTTGATCAAGGTCAGGATGATCACCAGGCCGAGGCGGCTGTCGAGCAGGCCCGAGTTGCGGAACATCAGGTAGATGGGGATGAGCGCGCCGACCGGCGGCATCATCTTCGTCGACAGCATCCACATCAGGACATCCTTCGTCCGCTTGGTCGGCGAAAACGCCATCGCCCAGGCGGCGGGGATCGCGATGATCAGACCGATCAGCGTCGAGCCGAACGAAATGATCACCGAATTCATGAAGTGGCTGAGATAGTTCGAACGGCTCTGCACCTCCGAATAGCTCTCCGTCGTCCAGTGGAAGAACAGGAACTGCGGCGGCGAGGCGATGGCATCCGCTTCCGTCTTGAAGCTCGTCAGGAACGTCCAGAGGATCGGGAAAAAGATCAGGATGCCGAGCGTCCAGGCGATGGCGGTCATGACGACCTTGCGCTGGGTTGTGACTTTTCTAGCCATCTCAAGCCTCCAGATTCTTGCCGACGAGGCGTACGAGGAAGATCGCAACGATATTGGCGAGGATGACCGCGACGATACCGCCCGCCGAAGCGCCGCCGATATCGAACTGCAGAAGCGCCTGCACATAGACGAGATAGGTGAGGTTCGTACTCTGCGTGCCCGGCCCGCCATTGGTGGTGACGAGGATTTCGGCAAAGACCGAGAGCAGGAAGATCGTCTGGATCAGGATCACCACCGTGATGGCGCGGGCCATGTGCGGCAGGATGATGTAGATGAACTTCGAGACGACGCCGGCGCCATCCATTTCGGCCGCTTCCTGCTGCTCTTCGTCGAGCGACTGCAGGGCGGTCAGCATGATGAGCGTCGCAAACGGCAGCCACTGCCAGGCAACGATCAGGATGATCGAGAAGAGTGGCGCATTGGCAAGCCAGTCATAGGGCTGGAGCCCCAGCGCCTTGGCGAGATGCGCGAAGAGCCCGTTGACCGGGTTCATGAACATGTTCTTCCACACCAGAGCCGCAACCGTCGGCATGACGAAGAAGGGCGCGATGACAAGGATGCGAACGATGCCCTGCCCGTAGATATCCTGGTTCAGAAGCAGCGCGAAGGCGATGCCGCCGACGACGGTGATCAAAAGCACGCCGAGCACCAGCAGCAGCGTATTGATCAACGCCGAGAAAAAGGCCGGATCGGTCAGGAAGTATTTGTAGTTCAGGAAGCCGACGAAGGTTTCCATCCCCGGGCTGAGCAGATTGTAGTTCAGCGTCGAGAAGTAGATCGTCATCACAAGCGGGACGATCATCCACAGGAAGAGCAGGATCACGGATGGCGCAATCATCATTCGTGCTGCGGAGCGGGTGTGTAACGTTGCCATGGCGACGACCGATCATGTCAGGAGGGGGCGAACGGCTGCAGGACAGCTAAGTAAAAAGGGCCGCCGACGCAATTTCGGGCACCGGCGGCCTAGACGGGCGGGGAGGTCAAATCCCCCGCCTCTCAGGAGGTTATTTATTTGATGTAACCAGCCTTCGTCATTTCGCGTGTCGTCAGCTGCTGTGCGCTCTGCAGGGCCTGGTCGACCGAAACCTGGCCGGCAAGAGCTGCGGAGAACTGCTGGCCGACGGCCGTGCCGATACCCTGGAATTCAGGAATGGCGACGAACTGGACACCAACATAAGGAACCGGCTTGACGGTCGGCTTGGTCGGGTCGGCGGAGTTGATGCTGTCGAGCGTCATCTTCGCAAACGGCGCTGCCTTCTGGTAGTCGGCGTTCGCATAGAGCGAAGAGCGCGTACCGGGAGGTGCGTTCAGCCAGCCTTCCTTCTCGGCGACGAGGTTGGTGTAATCCTTGCTCGTTGCCCAGGCGACGAACTTCTCAGCCGCTTCGACCTTCTGCGAGCCTGCCGGGATGGCGAGGTTCCAGGCCCAGAGCCAGTTGCCGCGCTTGCCGAGACCCTTGTCCGGAGCCAGAGCGAAGCCGACCTTGTCGGCGACGGTCGATTCCTTCGGGTTGCTGACGAAGGACGCAGCAACGGTCGCATCGATCCACATGCCACACTTGCCGGTCTGGAAGAGCGCCAGGTTTTCGTTGAAGCCGTTGGACGAAGCACCGGGAGGGCCGGCTTCCTTCATCAGGTTGACGTAGAAGTTCAGCGTGTCCTTCCACTCCGGCTGATCGAACTGCGGCTTCCACTGCTCATCGAACCAGCGAGCACCGAAGGAGTTCGACATGGCCGTCAGGAAGGCCATGTTTTCGCCCCAGCCGGCCTTGCCGCGCAGGCAGATGCCGTAGATTTCCTTGTCCTTGTTGGTGATCTTCTTCGCGGCATCCGCGATGAAGTCCCAGGTCGGCGCGTCGGGCATCTTCAGGCCGGCGGCATCGAAGAGGTCCTTGCGGTACATGACCATCGAGCTTTCGCCGTAGAATGGTGCCGCATAGAGCTTGCCGTCAGTCGTCAGACCACTGCGGATAGCCGGCAGCAGGTCGTCGGCATCGTAGTCCTTGCCGAGATTGTCGAGCGGCAGAAGCCAGCCCTGCTTTGCCCAGATCGGAACTTCGTAGGTGCCGATCGTCAGAACGTCGTACTGACCGCCCTTGGTCGCGATGTCAGTCGTAACCTTCTGGCGCAGCACGTTTTCTTCGAGGGTTACCCACTCGAGATCAATACCGGGGTTCTTTTTCTTGAAGTCGTCCGTCAGCTTCTGCATCCGGATCATGTCGCCGTTGTTGACGGTCGCGATCGTCAGCGTCTCGGCCGAAGCCATGCCGGCAAACGCCAGTGCCGAGCAGGCGCCCAGCAGGAGAGTTCTCAATGTCATATCTTCCTCCCAGAAGATGAGTGCGAGCATTCGCTTTGCTCATGGGCAATTACTCATCGCGGAGCAAAAAAAGTCAATCACCATTCGTTGCTGCAACAGCGAATGAATGCATTATCTAACTGATTTCAAATATAAATATTTTTGCTCACGCCTTGAGCAAATACTCGGCAGCTTCCTCATCGGTGATCAAACCGTTGATCTGATGACCCAGTACGGCCGCCTTCATCGCCTTGAATTTCCGCTTCCCCTTGGCAATGCCGATGACAGTCGACGAATCGCGCGATGGGATCGAAGCGGACGCGACGCGGTCATTGATCGGATGGTCCAGCAGCCTGCCTTCGCTGTCGAAAACCCAGCCGCAGATTTCGCCGACCGCGCCGTTGCGCATGAGCTCCATCATCTCGTCTTTCTCTAGAAACCCATCGACGCAAAGCGGCCCATCGATGCCGAGTTCGCCGATGCCGACGAAGGTGACATCCGCCTGCGCGCTCATCTCCAGCGTCGCGTGCACCAGCTGTTGCGCATGCAGCGTTTCCCGCTCCTTGGCTGACGTTACGAGAACCGGAAGCGGCATTGGAAAGTGCCGTGCCTTCACCGCATCCGCCATGCTGAAGATGACGTTATAGTAGGCGGCCGAGCCGTCGGGCGCGATATTGCCGGTCAATGACACGATACGATGGTTGGGACATTCGATCGCCGGCAGTTGGTCGACCGCAGCCTTCAGCGTGCGCCCGGTCCCGACAGCCAATACGATCGGGTCCGGCCGCTTCAGCCAGCGTTCGATCTCGGCCGCCGCTGCCTCGGCAATGCCGATGGTCGTCGATGCAGATCCCGGATCGCTGGGCACGATCTCGACATGCTTCAGGCCATACTTCTTGCGAACGGCATTGGCCAGCTCGAGGCAGGCGGCAATGGGATGGTCCAGGCGCACCTTGATCAACCGCTCGGCCACGGCGAGCGAAACCAGGCGCTGCGCGGACTGCCGGGAAATACCCATCGTCGCAGCGATCTCATCCTGCGTCCGGCCCGCGACGTAATACAGCCAACCGGCGCGCGCGGCGTCATCCAGCCTTCCGGGTGTCTCGGATCTCTTCACCATCAACTATATCTACCGTGCAGGATGTGCCGGCTTCCGCCGGTAAAGCTCATGAGTCGCTACTAGATGAAAACAAAATTCGGGTAAATGTCGAGTACGTCGTGGCAATATGCCGCCTAATTCGGGTCGTATGAAGCCTGTCTCCGTCATCGTCCAGCCATCTTCGCCGCAGAAGCCTCTGCTTGACCGAATGCCGAACTGCAAGCTAACTGTGGTTGAGAGGAAAAACCGTGCGAATCCTGCTGGTTGAAGACGACAAGATGATTGGCGAAGCCGTGCGGGACCACGTCACGGCTGCAAATCATGCTGTGGACTGGGTCAGCAACCTCGCCAACGCCGACGTTGCGACCGGTCCCGTCGAATATGGCCTCATCCTGCTCGATCTTCAGCTTCCCGACGGAAGCGGCGTTGACTTCCTCCGGCGCATTCGCGCCCGGGACGTCAGAACGCCTGTTATCATCCTTACCGCCCGCGACCAGATCTCGGACCGCATCGAGGGATTGAATGCCGGTGCCGACGACTACCTCGTCAAGCCCTTCAACCTCGGCGAACTGGAAGCACGGATAATGGCCGTCGCGCGACGCTACGAAGGCAATCCGCATCCCGTTCTCCGCATTTCCGATATCGAGATCGACAGGCCCCAACACAAGCTGTCGGTGGCAGGCGAGCCTATCATTCTCACAAGCCGGGAGTGGGCCGTTCTCGATCTCTTGACAGCACGCCCCGGCGCGATCGTTTCCAAAGATCGCATCGAGGAGGCGCTCTATGCCTTCGGCTCCGAGATCGAGAGCAACACCGTTGAGGTCTACGTCAGCCGGCTTCGCAAAAAGATCGGCAAGGAACGCATCCGCACCGCGCGCGGCATAGGCTACACCCTTGGATGACGATGAAGTCTGAACGCAGTATTACCCGCCCGCTTATTCTTGCCCTGACAACCGTCATGGTCATCTTCTGGTTGCTGGCAATCGGCCTGAGCATTCGTGTCATGCAACACGAGTTCGACGAGATCTTCGATAGCGCCCAGCAGGAGACGACGGAGCGTTTGCTGGCTCTCATCATCGACGACATGGCGCAGGGCAACATGGATGACCCGCGCAGTGTCGCAATATTGAGAACGGCAGCAAACCGCGAGTATCTGACCTACCAGGTGCGCGACGCCAGCGGCAAGGTCGTGCTTCGTTCCAACGACGCCTCGGCTGAACCGTTCCAGGTTCCGCTGAAAACCGGTTTCCACGATACCGACACGGCACGGATCTACACGGAGCGGTCGGCTGATGGCAGCCTGTTTCTGCAAGTCGCAGATCGCTTCAAGAATCGCCGGGAGGCCGTGCGCGAAAGCGCCGCTACGCTGCTCATTCCGCTCATCGCCCTCATCCCGGCCAGCATCTTCGCTGTCTGGTTCATCGTGAGCCGCGCAATGAGGCCGCTGGATGCCTTGCGGCAGGATATCGGAACGAAGGACGGCGGCAATCTGGCGCCGCTTGCAGGCAACAGCTTGCCGAAGGAACTGAGGCCGATCGCGCGCTCCGTGAACCTGTTGCTCGACCGGCTGCGCGCGGCCCTGGAGGCGGAGCGCGAGTTCACCGCCAACAGCGCCCATGAACTGCGTACACCGATCGCGGGAGCACTGGCACAGACCCAGCGCCTTGCCGAAGAGCTTGGACCTGGGCAAACGCAACTGCGTGCCCGACAGGTCGAAACTTCGCTCATCAATCTGGGACGGCTCGCAGAGAAGTTGTTGCAGTTGTCCCGCGCCGAAGCGGGGATCGGCGGCAGCGCCACGCCTGCCGATCTGCGGCCGGTGCTGGACATGGTGGTATCGGACTTTGAGCGCGACAGCCGCTCGCACGGCCGATTGCGCTACTCGGCGGCGAAAGGCGCGACGTTGACCCGCAACGCCGACATGGACGCCTTCGGCATCGTCATCCGCAACCTGATCGAAAACGCTCTGACGCACGGGGATCCCGAAATGCCGGTCAATGTCAGCCTAGAGGGCGACGGCGTCATTCGCGTCGTCAACGACGGGCCGGCTGTACGAGAGATCGACATCCAGACGCTGAAAAAGCGCTTCCGGCGCGGCAAGACCACGGGCGCTGGCTCCGGCCTCGGCTTGGCGATCGCCGATCGGATTGTCTCGCAAATGGGCGGGACCCTGGAGCTGTTTTCGCCCGCGAGCGGCGAGGCATCCGGTTTCGAGGCCCGCATCATCCTGCCCGCCTGAGCGTTGGTTTTGGCTTGCAAATCATGCCGAACGGTGCGAGCAGACGCTGAGCTTCTCGAACAAGCAGAATCCGAATGATCATCTCTTTCGATATTGGCGGTTCGGCCATCAAGGGCGGCATCGCCCGCTCTGAAACCGACATCACTCCACTCGGTCGTCACCCGACACCCGTCGATGACTTTGCCGCCTTCATCGCCACTTTGCGCGCGATCATTGCCGAGACCGGCGAACAGCCGACGCGGCTTTCCTTCTCGATCGCTGGTGTGGTCGATCCGGATACGCAGCGGCTGACCTGCGCCAACATCCCCTGCATCCACGGGCGCAATCTCGCCGCCGACCTCGAGGCTGAGTTCGGTCTTCCTGTCCTGATTGCCAACGATGCGGATTGCTTTGCAATGGCCGAAGCCGGCCTTGGCGCCGGCAGGGGACATCGCATCGTGCTCGGTGCCATTCTCGGCACCGGCGTCGGCGGCGGCGTGGCGGCCAATGGCCGGCTGATCAACGAAGCGGGCGGTTTTGCCGGTGAATGGGGCCACGGCTCTATCGTCGCCTTGCGTGCCGGCAACCCACCCGTCGAAATCCCCCATTTCCAGTGCGGTTGCGGCCAGAAGGGCTGCGTCGATACCATTGGCGGAGCCCGCGGCGTCGAGCGGCTGCACCAGACGCTCCATGATCTCGACTTCTCAAGCCAGGAGATCATCGACCAGTGGCTGAAGGGCGAAGAGAAGGCAACGCGGACGATGGACGTCTACGTGGATCTCGTCGCCTCCCCGTTGGCGCTGACAATCAACATCACCGGCGCAACCATTGTACCGGTGGCCGGTGGACTGTCGAACGTCGAGCCTCTGCTTGCCGAACTCGACAAAGCCGTGCGGCAGCGAATCCTGCGCAAGTTCGACCGCCCGATCGTCGTACGCAGCGAATGCCGCGTCGAACCCGGGCTGATCGGCGCAGCGCTGCTCGGGTTGAGAGCGGAAGCCGATCTGACGGCTTGAGCTGGCGGACTAGGATCCTTCACCAAAAAGAAATGGCGCGGTCTTCACCGCGCCATTTTCGTTCACTCTGCCGCCACCGCCGGAGGCTGATGGTGATCGGGCACCGCGTCGTTGCTGTTCGACGCGAGGCTCTTTTCGTCTTCCTTCGTCTTCGGCTCCTTGCCGAAGAACAGTGCGTAGGCCGCCGGCAACACCAGGATCGTCAGAACCGTTGCGACCAGAATGCCGCCCATCATGGCGTAGGCGAGCGGACCCCAGAACACGCCGCGCGAGATCGGGATCAGCGCCAGAACCGCCGTTAGCGCCGTCAGCATGATCGGGCGGAAACGGCGCACCGCCGCGCCGACAATCGCCTCCTGTCGATGCATCCCCGCCTTGATATCCTGGTCGATCTGATCGACGAGAATGATTGAGTTACGGATGATGATGCCGAGCAGCGCGATGACGCCGAGGATCGCGACGAAGCCGAAGGGCGCGCCGGAGATCAGCAGTGCCGCAGCAGCGCCGATGATGCCGAGCGGGCCAGTCGCCAGCACCAGCATCGCCTTACCGAAGTGCTGCAGCTGCGCCATCAGGAGCAGGACGATGACGACAAGCATGATTGGTGCCTTGGCGGCGATCGATGCCTGGCTTTCGGCGGAATCTTCCGCGCCACCCTGGATCTCGACCTTGTAGCCGGCCGGCAGGCTGTCACGCAGCGGCTGCAGATCGGCATACATCTTCATGACGACGTCATTTGACTGCACGCCATCGGGAAGCGTCGCACGGATGCTGATCGTCGGCAGACGATCACGCCGCCACTCGATACCCTGCTCGAGAACAGGCACCACCTTGGCGATCTGCGAGACCGGCACGAAGCCGCCGAAGTCTGTCGGCACATAGACCGAGTTGACGGCCGACAGCAGCGAGCGATTGGCATCCGGCTCGCGGGCAACGATCGACACCGTTTCCTCGCCATCGCGGAAATCATCGAGCGGTGCGCCGGACATCGCCGTCTGCAGCATCTGGCGGACGCGTTGCGAGGTGACCCCGAGGGCGCGGGCACGATCCTGGTCGATCACCAGCTTCATCGCCGGTACCTGCTCCAGCCAGTCATCGTGGATGGCGCCGAGCAGCGGATTGGCCTGGAATTTCGCCTTTACCTCGTCCGCGATCTTGCGGACTTCCTGGCGATCCGGACCCATGACGCGCATCTGCACGGGCCAGCCGGTCGGCGGACCGAGGAACAGGCGGTCAACCTTGCCACGAATGTCAGGGAAGTCCTCGGCGAGGATATCACGCAGCTTGACGATCAGCCGTTCGCGGGCCGGCTCGTCGTTCGCCATGATCAGCAGCTGCGCGAAGTTCGGGTTCGGAAGCTGCTGGTCGAGCGGTAGGAAGAAGCGTGGTGCGCCTTCGCCGATATAGGTGGCGACGAACTTCTTATCCTTGTCGTCCATGATCTTGGCTTCGAGCGCCTTCGATTGCTTCTCGACTTCCTTGATGCTGGTACCCTCGGGCAGCCAGAGATCGACGAGGATCTCGGGACGCGAGGACTGCGGGAAGAAGTTCTGCGGAATGAACTGGAAGGCCCAGAGGCTGGTGGCGAAGGTCACCAGTGTCATAGCGACGACAATGATCCGGTGGCGCACGGCCCAGCCGACCGTCGACCGCAGCCGGCGATAGAAGCTGGTGTCGAAGGCGTCATGATGCTCGCCGCCGGCGTGCTGGCGCTGCTTCAGGATCATGTAGCCGAGCCACGGCGTGAAATAAACCGCCACGAACCACGACACGACGAGCGCGATGCCGACGACATAGAACAGCGTGCGGACATATTCGCCGGCGGTAGAGGCCGCGAAACCAACCGGAATGAAACCGGCCGTGGTGATGAGAGTACCCGTCAGCATCGGGAAGGCGGTCGAGGAGTAGGCGAAACTCGCCGCCTCGATCTTCACCAACCCCTCTTCGAGCTTTCGCTCCATCAACTCGACCACGATCATCGCGTCGTCGACGAGGAGCCCAAGCGCAATGATCAACGCCCCGAGCGAGATACGCTGCAGGTCGATGCCGAGCTCGTACATGATGGCGAAGGTCGCGGCCAGCACCAGCGGAATGGCGATCGCGATCACGAGGCCCGAGCGCCAGCCGATCGAGAGGAACGAGACGATCAGGACGATCACCAGCGCTTCACCGAGCGCGTGCATGAACTCGCTGACCGCATCGGTGACGACATCGGGCTGGTTGGAGATCTGGTCGACGGCAACGCCATATGGCAGCGATTCCTCGAAGTGCTTGTAAGTCGCTTCGACATCCTTGCCGACATCGGTGACCTTGAAGCCCTTGGCCATGACGACGCCGACCTGGACGCTCTCATGGCCATTGAAGCGGTACTTCTTCTGATAGGGGTCTTCGAGACCGGAATAGACGGTGGCGATATCGCCGAGACGCGTGACCTGATTGCCGGCCTTGAGTCGGAGCTCGCGGATATCGGCTGCCTTCGTCACGTCGCCTTCGACGGCGATGCGCACCGAGCGCGTGCCGGTATCGACCGAGCCTGCCGGATCGACACTATTCTGGCCCTTGATGGCATTCTGCAGGTCGAGAATGGTCAGCCCGCGTTCTGCGAGCGCCTTGGAGGAGACGTCGATATAGATCTTCTCCGGCTGATCACCGATGATGACCGCCTTCTCGACGCCCGGCGTCGTCAGCAGCATGTCGCGCGCCTGGATCGCGAACTTCTTCAGCTCGGGATAGCTGTAGCCATCACCGCTGATCGAATGCAGCGTTATGAAGGTATCGCCGAATTCGTCGTTGAAATAGGGACCGAGCAAGCCTTCCGGCAATTCGTTCGAGATATCGCCGACCTTCTTGCGAACCTGGTAGAAGGCATCGGCGACCTGCGCCGCGTTGGTGTCGCCCTTGACCTGCAGCGTGATGACGGCGGAACCGGCGCGCGTGTAGGACTTCACCCAGTCGATATGCGGGGTTTCCTGCAGCTTGCGCTCGATCTTGTTGACCACCTGGTCTTCCATCTCCTGGATGGACGAGCCCGGCCAAACGGCCTGCACGACCATGACGCGGAAGGTGAAGTCAGGATCTTCCTTCTGGCCCATGCGCATCAGCCCGAGCACGCCGGTGATTAGGATGAGCCCGAACAGGAAGCGCGCGATGCTCGGATGACCGATCGCCCAGCGCGACAGGTTGAAGGGCTTCTTCTCGGTGGTGGAGTTGTCCATTGTCCCGTTCCCTCTCCTGACCGCTTAGCGAACGACGCTGGCAGCTTCGGCAGATGCCGACTGCTGACCTGGCAGCTTGACCTTGAGATTTTCGGTCATGAACTGCGTGCCGGCGGCAACGACGAGGTCGCCGGTCTTCAGGCCGTCGGAAACGTTGACGCCATCACCGGTAAAATCGGCCACCGTGACATCGCGAGCATGAACCGTCGCCTCATCGCGATCGACCACCCAGACGATCTTCTTGCCATCCTTCTCGGAGAGCGCTGCGAGCGGGATGACGACATGGGCATTCGTGTTGTTGACATCAGCCTCGATCGTCGCCGTCATGCCGAGCAGAACGCGGTCATCGTTCGGCAGGCTGACGCGAACCGCAAATGTCCGCGACTGCGCATCGGCGCTTCCCGAAACTTCGCGCACCTTGCCTTCAAGAACCAGTTTGTTGTCCGACCAGAAGCTCGCCTTCACCGCCTTGCCCGGCTTGAACTGCGCGATATCGTTTTCCGGCACCGCGATCTGCACTTCCTTTTCGCCGTCAAGCGCAACCGTCGCTACCGGCGTACCGGCCGCAACGACCGCACCGACATCGGCACTGATCGCCGTAACGATGCCGCTCTGGTCGGCCTTCAGCTCGGCGTAGCTCACCTGGTTTCTCGCCTGATCGAGCGAGGAAGCTGCGGCATCGCGGGTGGAGACGGCCTGGTCGTAGCTCAGCGACGCCTGTTCCAGCTGCGATTTTGCAGTGACGCTCCTATCGAACAACTGCTGCGCGCGCTTGTTGGCAAGATCGGCGGTGCCGACGCCCTTTTCGGCGGCGGCAAGGTTCGCCTCGGCCGTTCTCGTCGCAAGTTCGTAATCGGTCGCGTCGATGCGCGCGATCAGATCGCCCGGCTGTACGCGGTCGCCGATATTGACACGCCGCTCGGTGATCTTGCCGGCAACGCGGAAGCCGAGGTTCATCTCGACTCGCGCCTTGACGGCACCGGAATAGTCAAGCGAGCGCGTATCGCCGGCCTTGGTGATCTCGACCACCTTGACGGGCCGCAGGATCTCCTTGGTTTCGGCCTTCTTTTCATCGCTGCAGCCGGAAACGGCGAGCGACACAGCGCCAAGCAGCGCGAGACTGACAACGGACGGCAACTTGACTGTCTTCAGCGAAATCATCTTTCGCACTCCTAAAATGGTTTTGTGTGTTGAGTGGCGCGGCGGCCTGACCGTCGGGCTATTTTTTCAGTGCCCTGATCGAGAAATCGATCAGTTCATCCACCGTCGCGCGGTTGGTCTTGGCAAGACATTGGGCCACCATGATCGGGTGGCAGAGCGTTGTCGTCGCAGCCCCGAAGCAGCGAGATGCCGCAGCCGGGTCCTGATCGACGAATTCGCCGGCCTCGATACCCTCGCGGATCACCTCGGCCAGCAGGTCGTGAATGCTGTCGACATGTCTCTCGATCACGTGCCAGTCGCGTTCGATGGCAACGACGACCATCTCGTGCACCTTTTCCTGATCGATCATGGTCTCGACGGTCATCTGGTACTGACCGCGCACGAAGCGGCTAAGCCGCTCGGAAGCACTGAGGGGGAGGTGACAGATGTCATAGGCCTGCTGATAGCTGGCAGCCAGCATCCGGCCACAGATAGCCTGGTGGATTTCAACCTTGGAAGAGAAGAAGCGGTAGACGTTGGCGGGCGACATGCCCAGGTCGCGGGCGATGTCTGCAACCGTGGTCTTCGAGTAGCCGTAGTGGCGAAACAGCCTTTCGGCGGCATCGAGAATGCGGGTCACATTCTCCTGTCGCGTTGAATCAAGGGCGTTTTCGGCGATGTCGTTCATGAGTTCTGCACACCTGAATTACGACTGACGATTTTTGAATTTCGTCAGTAGTAAAACATCAAGTGGCATTTGTCAATCTGCTGCGCTGCGGCAGAACGACCTAGAAGCCGGCCACAACTGGGCGAAAGCGGCGAAGGCTGAGATAGCCGACAATCAGAAATGCAAGGAAAACAATTGCCTGCACGATGCCCACGATCGGCTCTCCCCCGGTCGGCGCCAGCGCGTTGAGGGGTGTTATCTTCTGGAACGACTGAACGACGAAGACCAGACAGTTGAAGTAGAAGAGCGCGAGCGCGCCCACGATGAAGACGGGGCGCCAGAAACCGGCCATCCCAAAACGATAGCGGGCGAGTGCCGTGGGTATGAAGACCAGAACACAGATGATGCCGACACCGATCCCCGGCGTGAAGCCATTATAGGGAAAGACGAAGCCCGTCAGGACCGTGACCGCCGTGGTCAGCATGAACAAAGCGGTCCACCGGTCGAAGCGCTTTCCTGAAATAAGCCCGTAGGCAAGCGCGACACCGGCAACGATCGCGATCAGGCTGACAATGACATGAAACAAAGTAAGAGCTGCTATTCCCGACATGGTTTAACTCCCTTGATGAAGGCGGGTCAAAAGAATGGGCAATGAAAATGCGGGATGACGGCAGGACGCACTACGGACCTGCGCAGCGGATGCTGCAGTGTAATCGCTTCAAATGAAAGAGAAATTTAAAGAGAGCAACGTGATGTATGCGTGCCGCTAGCCGCGGCACGCGGCTCTTCTGCTCACTGGAACCTAGATGAGCTGAACATCCAGGGAAATCGGAACCGCCGACAGTGCCTTCGAAACCGGGCAACCGGCCTTCGCCTTGTTTGCAAGTTCGATGAAGGTCTTTTCATCTGCGTTCGGAACACTGCCGCGCAGCGTCAGCTGGATCGCGCTGATGGCAAAACCACCTTCAACGCTCTCCAGCGTTACCTTTGCGGTTGTTTCCATATTGTCGGCCGTAAAGCCAGCCTCGTTGAGTATCAGCGACAGGGCCATCGTGAAGCAGCCGGCATGGGCCGCGCCGATCAGTTCTTCCGGGTTGGTGCCCGGGAGGCCTTCGAAGCGGCTTGCAAAGCCGTAGGGATAGGACTTCAGCGCGCCGCTTTGCGTCGAAATCTGGCCCTTGCCGTCCTTGAGACCGCCCGACCACTGTGCGGAAGCTGTACGATTGATCTGCATGCCGTTCTCCTGTTGATTGAGTTTTCGTCGAACGCAGCGAACAAGCCGCGCCGTTCGTTCGAGAGGCGCAACGGACCCTCGCCGCTGGATATAATCCTCTAAATCAGGAAGGCGACAGGCATGCGAAATTTGATCCCGTCGGTCTGCGCGATCAGCTCATGATGCGGCCGGTATCGAGGGTGTAGAGTTCCTGGGCTCGCTGCACGCCCCGCAACGCGTAGCGACCGACGCAGGCCAGCCGATCACGGGTCTCTTGCGGAATGTTGGCAACGAAGTCCGAGGACATCAGCACGTTGAAATCAACCGACCGGCACATCGACGCAATGCGGCTCACCTCGTTCACCGCGGGTCCGATGACCGTGAAGTCCAGCCGCTCCATGCTGCCGATATTGCCGTAGAAGACATCGCCGATGTGGAGGCCGAGATAAACATCGGTGGTCGGTCGTTCCTCCAGCGCACGCTCGTCATTCAACCGCGCGAGCTTCTCCCTGAGGAGCCGTTCGGCGCTCAGTGCGGCGCTGCAGGCGTCCACCGGGTCATCGGCCTTGAAAATTGCCAGCACGCCGTCGCCGATCAGCTTCAGAACGTTTCCCCCAGCCTCGTGAATAGCCGAAATGACCACGTCGCTATACGCATTCAGCATTGGAAGGATCTCTTCCGGCGGCGCGCTGTCGGATATCTTCGTGTAGTTCATGAGATCGGAAAACCACAGCGCAGCGGAGATGCGCTCGGACTTTCCGCGCATGATCTTGCCGTCGAGAACCTGGCGCGCGGCATCCTCGCCGAGATAGACCTCCGCAATCGTGCGCGCGATCCGCCCGAGCGCGATGCACTTGATCGCAAGCGCCAGCACCGGCACGAGCTTGCGAAGGATCATCATTTCATGATCCGAAAAACCCTCCGGATGGCGCGTCGAGAAATGTGAGAAGAAGCAATCCATCTCACCGATCGTGCCGGCCTTGGCAAAACGGTGAACCATCGCGACGAAATCCGTATGGCCGTCCTTGGCCATCTTCTCGAGCATCGAGAAATCCGTCGGATCGCCGAAGCCGATGCGGCGGCGCACCTCGTTTTCAGTCCCGGCCCAGAGATAATAGAAGGCTGACCGATGCCAGCTCTCGAGCGAGTTTCCCTCGCCGCCGGTGGGGCCGTAGGCGAATTCCGGCTCGATGTCCTCCTGGCTGTCCCAGCGGAACGCACGACCCTCGTGCACTGGATGCAGCGTGTCCATCAACGCCATGCCGCGATCGATCGGCAGCCCGAAATCGCGGCATATGCCGCAAAAGCCCGTCAGCAGATCAGATTCCGAGACGCCTTTCAGCCCCTGCTCGGTCAACCATGCCGCAACCGTCCCGATATCGCTGTGTTCCATGTCACCACCTCGCTGCCGGAAAAGAACTAGCCTGATTTTCCCGGCGAGGAAAAGACAAACCTCCGTTCGCGATCTGCGCGTGCGGCCCCGGTCGATCTCGAAAAAGCACCTACGGCAAAGCAGCCACACTATCGATTTTTGCGCTGTTGGCATCTGGCACGCTCCTCCGTTTACGTTTACGAAGGGAGTCACATCGCTTTGGGAGGAGCCAGATCGTGTCGCAAGATGCGCCTTACGAGGTTCGTGACGAACGTTTCCGCAGCCTGATCGCCGGTAGTGCCAGGCTTGAAGAGCTTTATTCCGGGTGCCGCTGGGCGGAAGGACCGGTCTGGTTTTCCGATCTCAATTGCCTGCTTTGGAGCGACATTCCCAACGAGCGCATCATGCGCTGGGTGCCGGATGGCGGCGTATCGGTCTTTCGCGCACCGTCCAATTACGTGAACGGCAACACCCGAGACCGGCAGGGTCGCCTCGTGTCCTGTGAACATGGCGGCCGGCGCGTGACGCGCACCGAACCCGATGGCCGCATCACCGTGCTCGCCGACAGCTACCAGGGCAAACGTCTGAATTCGCCGAACGACGTGGTCGTCAAGTCGGACGGCTCGATCTGGTTCAGCGATCCGAGCTACGGCATCATGTCTGACTATGAGGGCCACAAAGCCGAGCCCGAGCAGGAAACCCGGAACGTCTACCGGATCGATGCCGCAACGGGCGAAATCGATGCCGTCGCGACCGATTTCATCCAACCGAACGGCCTCGCCTTCTCGCCCGACGAAAAGCAGCTCTACATCGCCGATTCCGGCTCGTCCGATCACGATGTGCCCCGCCATATCCGCATCTTCGATGTCTCCGACGGCCGCAAACTGACAAACAGCCGCTACTTCTGCTCGATCGAAACCGGCGTTCCAGACGGTTTCCGTTTCGATGTTCAGGGGAACCTGTGGAGCAGCGCGGCGGATGGCGTTCACTGCATCGCGCCGGACGGCACGCTGCTGGGCAAGATAAAGGTGCCGCAGACCGTCTCGAACCTGACCTTCGGCGGGCCCAAGAAGAACCGTCTGTTCATAACGGCGACACAATCGGTGTACTCGATCTACACCACGACCAACGGCGCACAATATCCCTAACGCCGTCCTCTGCAATTTTCTTTCCAAGGAGCATGAGATGCGTTCCGTCGTCTCGTTCAATGAATCATGGGCTTTTCACGAAGGGTTCGCCCAGCGCCTGCTCGACAGTTTCGACGGCAGACAATTGGTCAGCCTGCCGCACACGGCAGTAGAACTGCCGTTCAATTATTTCGATGAGAAGTCCTACCAGCGCGCCTTCACCTATCAGAAGCTCCTGCGCTGGATGCCGGAGTTCACGGGTCGCGAGGTGTCGCTCGTTTTCGACGCGGCCATGGCCGATGCCGTCGTTTATCTGAATGGTGAGGAGATCATTGCGCACAAGGATGGTTACACACCCTTCGAGGCCCGGCTTACCGGCAAGCTCATCAAGGGCGACAACCTGATCGCCGTGAAGATCGACGGCAGCGAAAACCCGGCTATTCCGCCCTTCGGCGGCGCCATCGACTATCTCACCTATGCCGGGATCTATCGCGACGTATGGCTCAAGGTTACCGATCCGGTCTCGATCAGCAATCTCAAGATCGAAACCCGGGACGTTCTGAATGACGAGAAAACAGCGACGGTCCGGATCGACCTCGCCAATCCGCAGGCTGTCGACTTCCTCGGCACGTTGACGGCAACGCTGAAGGATGGTGACGGCACGGTGTTGGCGACCACATCGGGCGAAACGACTGGAGAAGCGGTCACGCTATCCTTCCACGGCCTGACCGACATAGCGCTCTGGAGTCTCGAGACGCCGGCGCTCTACTGCGTCAACGTCGAACTGGCGACGAGCCACGGTTCCGATCGGCTCTCCTCCCATTTCGGCTTCCGCTCGGCCGAGTTCACACCGGACGGTTTTTTGCTGAACGGCAAGCCGCTGAAACTGCGCGGGCTCAACCGCCATCAGGCCTTCCCCTATGTCGGCTATGCCGCCGGGCGTTCCGCGCAGGAGCGCGATGCCGACATCATGAAGACGGTGTTGAAATGCAACATGGTGCGCACGTCGCACTATCCGCAGTCGAAGTGGTTTCTCGACCAATGCGACCGCATCGGCCTCCTGGTTTTCGAGGAAATCCCGGGCTGGCAGCACATCGGCGACGAGGAGTGGCAGCAGGAGTCGATCCGCAACGTACGGCGCATGATCGAGCGAGACTGGAACCATCCGTCTATCGTCATATGGGGCGTGCGCATCAATGAATCGCAGGACAGCCACGATTTCTATGCGGAAACGAACCGGCTTGCGCGCGAACTCGACCCGACCCGGCAGACCGGCGGTGTCCGTTACATCACCGACAGCGAACTGCTCGAAGACGTCTACACGATGAACGACTTCATCCTCGGCAACGAGGAACTGCCCGGCGTCAATCGCCCGCGCACCGCACTACGCCCACAGCAGGAAAGCACGGGACTGTCTCGCAAGGTGCCGTACATGATCACCGAGTTCGGTGGCCACATGTATCCGACCAAGATCTATGACCAGGAGGCGCGCCAGGCCGAACATGTGCGCCGCCACCTCGAAGTGCTCAACGCCGCCTACGGCGACCCCGATATCGCGGGCGCGATCGGCTGGTGCATGTTCGACTACAACACGCACAAGGATTTCGGCTCCGGCGACCGTATCTGCTACCACGGCGTCATGGACATGTTTCGCGAACCGAAATTCGCGGCTTACGTTTACGCCAGCCAATGTGACCCGTCCGACGAAATCATCATGAAGCCCGTAACCTTCTGGGCGCGTGGCGAACGCAACATCGGCGGTGTTCTGCCGCTTATCGTGCTGACCAATTGCGACGAGGTGGAGTTGACCTACGGCTCGGTGACGAAGCGTATCGGCCCGGACCGCGAGAACTACCCCCACCTGCCGCATCCGCCGGTCGTTCTCGATCATCGCCATTTTACGCCGGACGAGCTGGGCACCTGGGGCCTTGCCTGGATCGACGGGAAATTCACGGGCTATATCGACGGAGAACCGGTTGCCCATCTGACGTTCGCAGCCGATCCGCTGCCAACAACACTGGAGCTGGTTGCCGATAGCAGTACGCTCAAGGCGCGCGAACGCGATACGACACGCGTGATCATCCGCGCGCTCGACCAGCACGGCCACCGACTGCCGTTCCTCAACGAGAGCATCACCCTTCGTGTCAACGGACCGGCCAAGATCGTCGGACCGAGCTGCGTGCCCCTGCAAGGCGGAACGGCCGGCTTCTGGCTGGAGGCAACGGGATTGACCGGGACTGTTACCGTGGAAGCGACATCGGCCCGTTTTGAGCCGGTCGTCGTCACGGTAGCCGCCGTTTGAGTTGTCGCTCGCCGGCCAGCCGGCGAGCACACAAGCCTTAGGCCGCTGCCGGCGTCACCGAACGCACGGTGCCGTTGTTGTCGACGACGCAGGAGAATTTCTTGCCGCCGGCATCAAGGTCGACACCAAAAGTGCCGTCCGGCAATGCGCGCGAACCGGTTGGCAGAACCTTGGCGCCCGCGCCGGCAACCCCGGCTGCGGAATTCGCGCACAACAGCTGCAGATCCGCCGGCGCGGTTTGCAGGGTCGTCCGTGCCATGGCATCCGGCGGTGGCGCGGGAGGCGTGCAACCGCCGATCACGACCGCCCCCATTGCCACAAGAATACTCCACCGGCCTGCAATTCGCGTCATAAGGTCATTGTGCGGCACGTATCCCACCCTCCGGAATTTGTCGGTCCTTCCTGCACGTCTTCTTCTGCAATTTTCGGCCTGGCTTCACGCAATTCCAGACGCGAAACCACGGCAGCCCTCTGCCGAAATTGCGTCAGCCGGTGCTCAGACGCCCTTGTAGAGCGCGGCGCCCTGCATCAGCACGATCACCTTGGCGCCGATCTGTATCCGTGAATGCAGATCGATGATGTCATTGTTGTTCATGCGAATACAGCCGGACGACACATCGAGGCCGATTGTCCAAGGCTCCGCCGTCCCATGGATGCGATAGATCGTGTCCTGGCCGCCGTCATAGAGATAGAGCGCTCTCGCCCCCAGCGGATTGTCCGGCCCGCCGGGCATTCCCGCCGCCCATTTCGCGGCATTCGGGTCGCGCGCCACCATCTCGGCCGGCGGCGTCCACGTCGGCCACTCCGCCGTTCGTCCGACCCGCACGATTCCTGCCCAGCCGAAACCTTCGCGCCCGACACCGATGCCGTACCGAATGGCCTGCCCACCCGGCTG
The DNA here is from genome assembly GCF_001692185.1 of Rhizobium sp. AC44/96. Taxonomy (NCBI): domain Bacteria; kingdom Pseudomonadati; phylum Pseudomonadota; class Alphaproteobacteria; order Hyphomicrobiales; family Rhizobiaceae; genus Rhizobium; species Rhizobium sp. AC44/96. Next base: position 38,582 of record NZ_LXKO01000043.1, on the reverse strand, counting down.
CACGAGGTAGAGAAAATGCTGGTTGCCATCGATAATGATCGTGCCCGGTGGCTCCGCCGTACGGAAGGGCACCGTCTGCATGCGGAACGCCTCGGGTGGCTGATTGTTGCGGGCGTAGTATTGCCGCGCTTTCTTCTTGTCGTAATCGACCCAGGTGTGCGTCTTGGGATCATAGATCTGCGTTTGCGCCCAGGCGATCAACGGAACCAGCGAGGCAAAGGCCGCGACCACGATGGCGGCTGCCTTGGTCTTTCGGAGATGTTGGAAGCTTGCCGTCATTGTTTCGCCCACCCATCGACCCGGTTTGCGTTATCCGCGACCCATTTCTTTGCGTAGTCGGACGGCGTCTGGCGCTCCACCTCGAGCGCATAGCTCATCGCGGTTACCTCCTCCGGGGAGAAGTCGACCTTCTCGAGAAATGCCGCGATATTGGCGTGCTTCTTTTCGAACGTCTTCGAGTAGGCGATGTGGAATTCCGCGGCACCCCACGCCGTAGAGGCCGTTGATTTGCTGATCCACAGCGGATCGGCAGCGCTGACGAGCTTCCATTTGCCGGCGTCGTGCGGCGGTTCCTTGATCCGCGCGATCTTGTGGAGATCGAAGATGAAGTGTGGCGCGTAGCACGCGAAAACCATCGGCTGGTTGGTCGCGACTGCCGCGTCGAGCCCTGCCATGGCGACTTCCTCCTCGGCTTCGACCAAGGTCAGGTTCTTCGCATAACCATAGGTATTCGCCCGAACGCGCTCGATTCCTGTCGATGACCATGTAGGGGCGCCGATCCACATCTCGCCCTTGCCATCACCATCGGTGTCGAGAATCTTGGTCTTTTCCGGATCGCTCAGATCGTCGATCGTCTGCAAACCCTTCTCGACGGCACTCGGTGTCGCGCAAATCCCCTGCCATGCAGCCACACCGCGCTTGCTGAGTACGACGACACCCTTGTCCGTCACGAATTTCTTGATGACGTCGTCAAGGTTCGGCCGCCAGACCTCGGGGTGAATATCCACCGTGCCGTTCTCAAGACCGACGAAAGCATTGAGCGTACCGATTTCCTGAACATCGGCATCAAGTCCGAATTCCTTGGCGATCCCCACTTTCAGGATGTTCGCCGTCGCCTGGCCCGAAGGCCAGTTCGGCATGGCGATCAAGAGATCGGCAGCGTCTGCCCGGCCACCAAGACCGAAGACGGCTGCAAGCACTGATACGGAAAGCCATAAACATGCCACGCGCTTCGTCATGCCTGTCCCCCAAACATGCGCCACAGGATCGTAGAAATGCACGGTACACCCTGCAAGCGAACATGCCCAACCGGGCCGCATCCGTCAAGCGCGCGCGATCACGACGCTTGATGTCAATCCAGACCCTTGGCCCACACCTCGACGCGGGCGGCCATGGTGGACAGGTGATCGGCGGCGCTGAATCCGGAGATCTTCTTGCGCGGCTTGAGATCGTGATCGCCGTCCTCGAGCCAGAGCACATCGATCGCGGGTGAGAGCACGTAGGTGGCGACCTCGTCCTTCGTCCCGAACTCATCCCGCGTGCCCTGGCATATCAGCGTGGGCGTCTTCAGCTGCGCGAGATGCGCGGTGCGCAACTGCTCGGGCTTTCCCGGCGGGTGGAAGGGATAGCCGAGGCACAGAAGACCGACGATTCCGCCTTTGGCACGAAGGTCATCGGCTACCATACTGGCCACGCGGCCACCCATCGACTTGCCGCCGATGATCAGACGACCGCTCGCCTTAAGCGCCTGGACAGCCGCGACATATTCGGGGATCAGCTTGTCGGCGCGTGGCGGCGGTGTCCGTGAATCGGAAACGCGGCGAGCCGCCATATAGCCGAACTCGAAACGCGCGACGCGAAAACCTCGAGCCGCGAGCGCCTGGGCGGCCGCGGTCATGGAGGCCGAATCCATTGCACCACCGGCGCCATGCGCAAGCAGGATGGACGTTTCCGCATCAGGTGGACCATCGAAGAGAAATCTGTCGTTCATCACACGTTTTCTAAACCGGCGGCCGATAGCACGCCACACCGAAATCTCAAGGCGCGCACCGCAAGTTAGGCCACAAAGCCAGCGACCGAACGGCTGTTTTGCTGTGGCCTAGTCGTCTGTCACTTGCCATTTGTCGCCCGGGTTAAACGACTTCATCCTGGAAGCGATAGTGCTCGTATCCGCTCCGAGATCGGCTTGGTAGACGATGCCGTTCCGATTGACGACGAAGGTTTGGACACCGGTCTCGCCATATTTCACCGGCCAGGCCACAAGAGCAAAGCCAGCGATCATGTTGCCGTTGATGATGTAATCATAGGCACCGCCGGCGATATTGGCGCCTTGCCGTGTCAGTATCTTGTAACGATAGCCAAAGTAGCCTTTGTCGTCCTTGGCTTTCTTGAGCTGGGCGTAGTCGAGGATCGGTCCCGCCGGGCTCGCGTCTTCGGACTGCCCGGGTGGCCAGAAAAGGCCATCTGTCTTTCCGGGACTGCTGATGAGCTTCTGCGCATACTCCAAGACACCATCGCCGTCGTGGTCATGAAGCGCGTATTCCTCCTGGGCATCGACATAGGCCCGCATGGTGAGGATCGTCTGCAGTTCGTTTTCGCCGATGCGACGATTGATGATCTCCTCGATACCCGCGACCGGGTCGAAGGCCCATTTCCCGTCCTCGCGTTTCGTTATCGGGAAGGGAAACGGCCATTGCTCGTCACCGACATCGATAACGCTCTGCCCACTCTTATTGGTCTCCAGGCTCAGCCGCTGGTCCGCTCCTTCCTTGATGGCCGAAAGCGTCTCCGTCACACCCTCGGTTGCCTTCAACTTGGCGGCGTCAACACCGAGTAGCGCGGCCAGCTTGTCCAGATCGGACGCCGCAACGGCATCCTTGAAGGCCGCCATGGCGTCATCGGCCGTCGCATATTCAGGCGACTTTTGCTTCGAGACAAAGTTTTCGAAAGCCGGTCGGTCGGCTGCTACGCCTGTCCCGGCAAGGAGGAGAACTGAAACAACGATCGATCCAAAAATCGAACGAGAGATCATGCGATGATCATGCTCAATCATGACGAATGTCCTTTGTTCGATTGACCTAGCGGCGTTCGCCGTGAGGAATGCGCGCCCGCCCGCCACCGTGCTGCCCGCCACCCATGGCCTTGCCGCCTCTGTCGGATTGCATCTGCGCTGCCCTTCCCGACCGAACCTCACCAAGTCCGGACGGCTGGCTCGGCCGGTTGTCCGGCCTGTTTGCCATGTTCGGCTTTGCAGCCGGGCGATTGGACGAAGCTGCTCGTGCGTCGGGGCGCTTAGGCGAAGTGTCGGGTCTGGAGGCTCCCGCGCCGGCCAGGTTGCCTTTGCCGCCACGATTGGCAGAACCCGGTTGCCCGCCATCGATCTTGTTCGCACGAACATCCTTGATCGAAGAGGGGGAAACGCGATTGCTCGCAGCGCTGGCGGCATTGCTTTGCAGGGTCTTGGCCTTGGCGTTGACGTTATTGGTGTCGTTCGCCTCGATCTTGCCGCGCATGTTGGTGTTGTCGAGTTTGGTGAACTGGTTCTGGTCGAAGCTGATCTTGCTCCGATCGACGTTTTTCCAGTCCACGTCGTTGAAGTTCACCTTGCCGTTGATGTTGTTGCCGCTGATGTTGTTGAAACAATTATTGCAATCGATATTGACGTCGTTCCCGTTGTAACGCCCGCCCCATACGCCCCAGTGGTCCCAATCCACCGCCGCACCGAACACCGCTCCGGTCACGAAGGCCGCGAAATAGGGAGCCGTGGGATAGTAGTAGTTGGGATAGGGATCCGGGTAATAGGCCAGTGGCGCTGGCGGGTACCCCGCCTGATAGAGCATTTCAGGCGGGTAGTGCGGAACATAGATCTTTTCGGGATTGGTTGCCTGAATGACGACATTGTCGTTCTGCTTGACGACCTTGATCTTGTCGTCGGTCTTGATGACGCCATCCGCCACCGCCTTGTCCCGGAGGGTCTGAATTGCGACCAGAACGCCCTTCTGCTGATTGGCGATGGCCGCACCGATGGCCTGCGTCCAATCGAGATCATTGGCCATCATCTTAACGATATCGGGATAGTTCAGCAGCGATACGACGCTACCGTCCCAGGTACTCTTGGGCTTCAGCGATTTGTTCTTCTGCACGTCGTCCAGATAGCGCGACGCTTCGACAATCTGCAGCGGATAGATGGACGCCGAGCTGATCAGCGCGACCAGTTCATCGGGATAGAGCGCGATCCGTGCCACCAGCACTTCAAGCTGATCTTCGCTCAACAGTTGAGGCGCATCGCTCTGGGTCGTCGTTGTATCCGCGCTTGCCTGCTCCTGGGCGAATGTCGCGGTGACAGGCAAACTCCACAAACCCAGTGCCGTCAAAACCGTTGCCGCAACGCGGACGCACCCATTTCCAGCACGTATTCCCATGTCATCCTCCGACATTCGAACGCACGATATTCTGGCTGCTTGCTATGAAAGTATCTCGTGACGCGGTGGGCGATGCCCTTGGAACCGCGAAGGCAGTACCTGCTTGATGTGGGCAACGTAACCACAACCGGCAAGGCCGCACAAGCGGCATTGTTCAGGAGCCGGGTAGGTTGAAATGCGCGCTCGCCGGAGGTCGGCACCGCTCCCCGAAGCAACCAGAACGTTTTATCAGTGCGCGACTGCCCTCATGCGCGCACTGAGTTCCTGCAAGCCAAAGGGCTTCACTAGGTAGTCATCCGCACCATAACGCAGGCCCTCCATTTGATCGGAGATCTGATCATGAGCCGTGAGAATGATAATCGGGACCGTGCTGTGGCTGTCGCGGAGCATACGAAGAAGAGTGAGACCATTGCCATCAGGAAGGCGCAGATCAAGAAGCACGATGCCGTAGTTTTCGGATGCAACGGCAGACGTGGCGTCACCGAGCGTGACACACCATTTCACCCGGTGACCTTCTGCTTCCACATGATCGCGAACCGCGTCGCCGAGCAACGCGTTGTCTTCAACCAGAAGTACCTTCAACGACATGCACCTCCGCACCGGTATCCCGAGGGTCCGATGCGGGGTTTGCACCGACGACAGGTTCCACGTTGTAATATTTCTCGAGATCGGCCCAGCTTCTGTCCATGGCGTAGGTTCTAGAGAAATGAGGAATCGCAACATGGCCGTACAGGAACGAAAGCTGACGTTCGGCCGTATCCTCGTCGATATGCGCGATCTGGTGACTGTAGATGAGCGACACCAGCCCTGTCCTATCGGCTCCCGATTGGCAGTGAATCAGCATCGGCTTTGGTGCCGAGCGCATAATTTCGATGAGTCGGTCAGCCTGTTCCCGCGACAGGACCCTGGCAGCCGACATGCGGAAGTCGATGTGCTCGACGCCTAGACGCTGGGCATCGGCGAGTTCCTGCTTGTACCACTTGGCGTCGGTTGAACCGCGAAGATTGAGAACGGTTTTGATCCCATGCTCGCGCACATAGCTCTCCAACGCCGCCGAAGTCGGCTGTGCAGAGCGATATAGTTCGCCAGGGATGACCGTGTGGAAATTACCACTGAGCTGAAGATATGCTTCGTACGCCCCAAACGAGCCGCCGAAAAGAAGCAGCGTGGCGGCGGAGGCCACAAAAAGCTTCGACCGGAATATTTTCAATAATCGCACAAGTGCCTCGCGCCAGAGGGAATAATGCGCCTTTTTGCCCCTCTGCCCTGACAGCCACCTGAAGCGTTGCCAGAAATATGCTCTGTGTCGCGTCCGCCCTGCCCTTACAAAAGCGTAAACTATCGGAAAACCGCTCGTAAGATTTGTGGCGTACCTCCGAGTTCAGCGCGAACTTCGAGGCTGGCATGGATACTCTTTCGAGCGGCAAACAATATTCAAGCATCGCCTCTTGGATAAATGAGCGGATGGCGACCTACTACATCAATCTCGAACGCTGCCCCGACCGCCGCCTGCATATGGATGCGATGCTTGCAGCGCAGGGGTTGAAGTTTCGACGTGTGCCGGCAATTGACGGCAGCCAGCTCAAACTTCCCGTCGCCGGCTTTGATGAGCAGGGATACAAGCTGCGACATGGGCGAAAACCGAACCCCTTTGAGATCGGCTGTTATCTCAGCCACCTCGCATGTGCGCGCGAACTGCTGGAAACACAGAAGGCCTATGCATTAATCCTTGAGGATGACCTGGCATTTCCGGCCGATATACTAGAGCTGCTCTCGGCGGCGCTCGAGGACGCCTCCTCTTGGGATATACTGCGGCTATCGACAGTCAATAAGGGTCGAAAATATATCGTGAAAAGGCTTACGGCCGCGCGGGGGTTGGCGGTTTCGCTGACGCGCGAGAAGGGCTCCGGCGCCTACATCATCAACAGGCGTGCCGCCGCCTGGATCACCGAACAGCTCAATCCCATGCGGCTACCCTATGACCTCGCTTTCGACCTCGAACACTTTGCCGGCCTTAAGGCGCTGTTCGTTGCCCCCGTCCCGGTCCTCCAAACTGCCGACCGCCACTCCTTTATTCAGAATGGACTACGACAGTACCGTCTGCCCCACCGACAGCGCATGATGGTGATGCCATACCGATTCTGGTATGAAACGACGCGTTTCCTCGCCCGTCTGGGGGATCTGACAACTTGGAAGGCAGGAATTCACTAAATTGCGTCGTGAAGACGTACTGCACCAAACTTATACCGCCCTCTGAAATTCGTTCAGGTTGGTGTCAGCTTTTCGTGGCTGTCTAATACACGACGTCGTAGTATGTATCACACGACGACGTCGCCACTGTATGGGGGACAGTTAATGGCTGACAGTACGCGGCGCTTGGTACTTCGTACCGAGCATAGGGATAACGTATTTGCCCACGAGCACGAGCCCGTCGGCGATTTCACCTTCAACGCAACAGTTGCCAATGTCTTCGATGATATGGTCAGCCGCTCGGTACCATATTACGAAGAGATGCAGCGCATGGTCTGCGAACTCGCGCAGGACTTCGCGCAGCCCAAGACCAATCTCTACGACATAGGCTGTTCGACGGCGACAACACTTCTCACGCTCGACGGCATGATCGATGCCGACGTGAATTTCATCGGCATCGACAATGCGCCGGACATGCTGCGCAAGGCGACACAGAAGATAGAAGCGTCCGGCACCAATCGCACGATCGATCTGCAGGTGACCGATCTCCATCGCGGATTTTCGATGGAGAACGCCAGTGTCGTCACCATGTTGCTGACCCTGCAATTCGTTCGACCGCTGTTTCGCGAACGCGTGATGAAAACCATCCACGCCGGCCTGAACGAAAACGGCTGCCTCCTTCTGCTGGAGAAACTGACCAGCGAAGACACGACGTTCAATCGGCTTTTCATTCAGCACTACTACGACTTCAAGCGCCGGAATGGTTATTCCGAGATCGAGATCTCAAAGAAACGGGAAGCGCTCGAAAACGTGCTGATCCCCTACCGCCTGGATGAAAATGTGCAGCTTCTGAAAGAGGTCGGCTTCCGCAGCGTCGAAGTGTTTTTCCGCTGGTACAATTTCTGCGGCATCGTCGCCGTAAAGTGAATGAGGGACGCATGAAGCAGACAATGATCACACTGGGGAATTTCTTCTTCCGGTTCAGAAATCAGGTATTTCCCTTCATCATCGTGGTGCTGTTTTTGGTTGCGGCACCGTCTTCAGATTTCGGTGGAAGCGTCACAGCCGAACGTGTCAAGGATCTCGTCGCGCTGCTTGTCGTTCTGTCCGGATTGACGCTGCGGGCAACCGTGATCGGTTACGCCTACATAAAGCGTGGCGGCCTGAACAAGCGCGTCTATGCCAACGACCTCGTCACCGACGGGATGTTCGGTGTGTGTCGCAATCCGCTATATGTCGGCAACATGCTGGTCTACGTGGGCATATTTCTGCTGCACGGCGATCCGACGGTCGTGATTGTGGGCACGGTATTGTTCGCATTCATCTATCAATGCATCGTCTATGCGGAAGAGAAGTTTCTCCAGGCCAAGTTTGGCGATGGCTACCTCGCTTACTGTCGTGACGTTCCTCGCTGGGGGCTGCGACTTGCCAATTTTGCCGAGTCGACTCGTGGAATGACCTTCAACATCAAGCGCGTAATCGCAAAGGACTATTCCACCATCGCGGCCGCTCTGATCGCAATTCTCGTTACCGAAATCTACAGATATGCCGCGACTGCGAATAGGGCTGAGTACGGCTCGTACCTGCTCGCGCTGGGTCTCTCGATCGCGGTTGTCGGGCTTGCAACGGCTGCGGTGAGCCATCTGAAGAAGCAGGGTGTGTTCCGCGAACGGAAGACACTCTACGAGCCGCAACCCGGAGACGGCTAACCGCGAGGTCGCGGCCAGCCGTTCAACCTGTCAGTATTTGGACGGAACATAGAGCTCCGGCGGCAAGACCTTTCGCTCATAGTCCGGATTGAAGACGCGGTCCGGTAGCGCGATATCCTCGTGCGGTACGTCTTCATAAGGAATCTGCTTCAGCAAGTGGTCGATGCAGTTCAGCCGCGCCCGCTTCTTGTCATTACCTTCGACGATATGCCACGGCGCCTCTGGAATGTTGGTGCGGGCAAACGTCTCTTCCTTGGCCTTGGTGTAGCTCTCCCAGCGAACGCGCGACTGCAGGTCCATAGGCGAAAGCTTCCATTGCTTCAGCGGGTCATGGATGCGAACGAGGAAGCGCAACTGCTGTTCTTCGTCGGTAATGGAGAACCAGTATTTGACGAGGCGAATGCCGGAGCGGACGAGCATACGTTCGAACTCCGGCACGTCGTGAAAGAATTGCTCGACTTGATCCTCGCTGGCGAACCCCATCACCCGCTCGACGCCGGACCTGTTGTACCAGGATCGGTCGAAGAGGACGATTTCGCCACCCGCCGGCAGGTGCGGCACATAGCGCTGGAAATACCATTGCGACTTCTCGCGGTCGGAAGGCGCAGGCAGGGCGACGACGCGGGCGACACGCGGGTTGAGCCTCTGGGTGATGCGCTTGATCACGCCACCCTTGCCCGCTGAATCGCGCCCTTCGAAGATCACGACGACCTTTTCCTTGTGGTAGGTCACCCAATCCTGCAGCTTGATCAGCTCGGACTGAAGGCTCAGCAGCGCTCGGAAATAATCGATCCGCGGCATCGCTGCGGGATGCGCCTTGCGATAGATCTTGCGGATCTCATCCGACAGAGCCGGTTCCGACAGTTCGAGCTCATAGTCCTCGTCGAGCGTATCGGCCAGTTCGGCTTCGAGCCAATCCGAGGGGAAAGTGCCATTTGTCGCGGTCATTTCAGCGTCCTGATCTGGAATTGCCTGGCTTCAGAAGATCTGCCGTAAAACAATCAAGTCGGCAACATTTGCCGTGCTCGTCGCCCCGCGCATGAGAAGCTGACTACCGAATTAAGCTCTCAGGATGAAATTCTCGTGACAACACACGCCGAAGCGTTCAGCCCTCCCGCAATCCGAAATGCGTTTCGAGGTCTTGCCAACTCCTGTCCATCGCGTAGGCGGACGAGAGATAGGGAATTCCCAGGTGCCCGTAGTAGAAGGAGAGCTGGCGTTCCGCGACCTCTTCGTCCATGCCAGCGACCTTCTGGCTGTAGATGACCGAGACCAGACCGGTTCTGTCTGCGCCCGACAGGCAATGAACAAGGATGGGCTTCGGGGCGGAGCGCATGATGGCAACAAGCTCGTCTGCCTGCGACGGCGAGAGTATCTTGGATGCCGACATTCGGAAATCGATGTGCTGAACGCCCAGGCGCGCCGCCTCTTCCCGCTCCTGAACATACCAGGACGCATTGTCATTCTGACCACGCAGGTTGATTACCGTCTTGATGCCATGTGCCTTGACGTAATCAGCAAGCTGCTCCGACGACGGCTGGGCCGAGCGATAGAGCTCTCCGGCAATGACGGTATGGAAATTACCGCTCAGCTGCAGGTAACCGACATAAAGGCCCGCGAGTGCGATCGTTGCGAACACAACGGCTGCGGAGAAGCGAAGTCGTGACCGCCAAGCAGAAAATGAGGTTTTCAAATCCACCACGCCTTTGAAAAGAGAGACGCTCGGGATATGCGATCGACGGCTGACAACGACCTGAACGGCCGGCACTAATCGCCCGGGATGCGATGAAATTTGTGTGACAGTCGGCCGGTCACATCAGGCCGGCTGTTCGCCTTTAACGCTTAGTTTCGAAGTAAAGCGCCGCTCAACGCGGAATGCGCCTTATACAGCGGAAACCGACATGGCTTGTCGTGGTGTCGATCTCCTGGGCATGCCGGGCCGCCGGGCGGTACCGGCGGCAGTAGTTCGGCGCGCACAAATGCGATCCGCCTTTGAGAACGCGGCGAGGAATATGAAGCGCCGCCTGCCGGGGATCGATGCTTGCGTCTTCATCGGCATTGCGCGGGTTACTCGGGATGCAGCAGGCCTTCGCGGCGGCCTGAGGGTGCTGCGTTGTCCAGAAATCGACTGTCCACTCCCAGACATTGCCGATCATGTCATAGATGCCGTAGCCGTTCGCAGGATACGTCTTGATCGGCGAAGTGCGGTCGAACCCGTCCTCCTGCAGATTTTCGTGAGGGAATGCCCCCTGCCAGGTATTGGCGAGATGGCGCCCCTCGGGCGTAAATTCCTCGCCCCAGGCAAACTCCGCGCCTTCCAGTCCGCCCCGCGCGGCCAGTTCCCATTCCGCCTCTGTCGGCAGCTCCTTGCCGGCCCACTCGGCATAGGCAAGCGCATCGCAATAGGCGATATGCACCACCGGATGGTCGAGAAGATTGCCGATGCTGCTCTTGCGTCCAAGCGGGTGGCGCCAATTGGCGCCGAGGGTGAACACCCACCACTGGCGGATATCGCGGCTCTGCACCACATAGTTCGGCGGCACGAATACCAGCGATCCCGCCCTCAACTTGGCCGGATCGGCACCGGGATATTCCGACGCCACCGGCTTTTTCTCCGCGAAGGTGACATGTCCCGTTGCGTTGACGAAGCTGAGGAAGTCCCGATTGGTAACGGGCGCCTCGTCGATCCAGAAACCGTCGACACGGACAGGGTGAGCCGGCGCTTCCTCGGGATAGTGATGGTCAGAGCCCATCATATAGGTCGAACCGGGCACCCACACCATTCCGGCCGGGGCGGTCTCTTTCGGTGCGTCGACAACATCGGCTGATCGGATATTCATCGAAATAGCATCCTGCCTGCTGGTGAATTGACGAGCCTGGGCATGCGATCACAATCCTGAATATGGCGCGTTTCCTCGGTCCTCGCCAGTCCCACGAAGTCGAGCGCCGATTTTTTGCTCAGATCCGGAGAAACCGACGACGGCATGGAGGCCGCTACGCTCCCGCCGAAAAGGCCAGATCGCCCTAATTCTTCGGCGTCGCCGCCGTTTCTGCTGAGCTCTTGTGCAGGGCCATCTGCTCCTCCAGCAGGGTGTAGGCAATGTAATATTTGAAGATGTTGCTGACGTACTGAACCGTCTCGCGCCCGACGATCGCCGCGGCACCGTTCTCGACATTGCCGAACCAGATATTGGGATCGAGGCCGAGTTCGGTAGCCTTCTTCCGGAATTTCCTGAGATTCCCCGGCCCCGCATTGTAGGCGGCAAAGGCCATCAATTGCTGGTCGCGCGGCGTTATGCCGGGGTCGTTGATATAGACATCAATCAGATGGCGAAGATATTTCGCGCCAGCCTCGACGTTGCGATCCTCACTCTGGGCGATACCCGTGATGCCGATATCCTTGTCGGCTGCGGTGGCCGGAAGGAGCTGCATGACGCCCACCGCGCCACGTGGGCTGCGCCGTGTCTGGTCCAGCTGAGACTCCTGATAGCCCTGGGCGATTAGCATCAGATAGTCGAAGGAATATTCGCCCGCATGCTTGCGGAAGATTGCGACCAGCGTCTTGAACCGCTCGACATCATCGGGGGAATAGGCCTTCTTCAGTATCTTGTCGCTTTTGAAAAACTTGTTCCGAAGCATATTGCCGAAGGCTGTCCCGATCTTGTGCTCCCCGGCAAATTTATCGAGCACCGCCTTCAGTTGCGGACTGTCCTTGCGGATGGCCCAGGCGATCTCCCCATGCGTCGATACGGCAATGTCGGCATGCACCTTCAGATCGGAAAAGACCGTAGACCATATCTCGGCCTTGTACTGGTCGACGATCGTCCAGGGCAACAGCCCGGCATTGACCATCTCCATCAGATCTTCATCCTCGAGATTCTCATCAATGATCTTGATCCGGACTTCCGGCTTGCCGTCATGCTTTAGCTGCTCATTGAGGGCAACAAGGTGCTCGTAATAGCTGCTGCTCTGGCGAACGGCTATCTCCTTGCCGCTGAGCTCGGCGAGGCTGGCCAAGGCAGGGGCAGACGGCCCCGATACCAGCACTTCACTTGCATCGGCATAGATCGGCGCGCTGAAGTCGACCTGCTCCAGTCGCTTGGGAGTCACTGTCATGTTCGCCATGACAATATCGCCAACCCCTTCGTTGAGTGCCGGAAGGAGACGATCGCGCGCCGTCGGAATGAAGGCGACCCGTATACGCTCGATTTCCTTCTTCTTTCCCTTGTTCAGCTCCTTCTCGAGCGCGAGCCCAAAATCCACTGCGGTTCCGAACTGGCGTCCCTTGTCGATGAAGTAGATGGTCTTGCTGTAGGGCACCAGGATCCGGATCAGCCGCAACTTGGCCATCGCATCGAGGTCGCCGGTATTTGGCTTCGGCATGATTTTCGTAAGCAGCGGTGCACCGACATCCGTTGCGAACAGGACTTGGTGGCTAACGAACAGGATCGCAGCGGCAAGCATCACCCTCAGAAAAAAATGGCGCATGGCTCCACCCCAACTTCCGTGTTTTCCGACAGAGGCCTGTCGCCTTCAGATTCCACGCGTGAGCAGGACTTTTGAGCGACCGCGCGATGCTAGCGGATTTCGTAGCGGTTCGGCAACAGCAACGCGCGATCCGCTCCTTACCGCCACCTCAACGCGAAAAAGCGCTTCCTAATGGGCTCCAATATTGCCAACATCGTTCCAGCAGTGAGTCATCTGTAGCCGTGGCGTTCGAGGGGAAGTCCAATGGTCAGTAAGATAGCATACATTGCAACGATCGTGGCGGCGCTTGCCGTTTCCACCGGCGCGCGGGCCGCCGATCTTCTCCCGGCAACTGCACCGCAACCCGTTCCCTCAAGCTCCAGCGGATGGACGTTCTCTGCCTCCCCCTATTTTTGGATCGCCGGGCTCGACGGCAAAACGCAAATTCTCGGACTGCCGACGGTCGATATCAGCGAGAACTTCAGCGATATTATATCGGACTTGGACTTCGCCTTCATGGGCGCGGCCGATGCGCGCTATGATCGCTACAGCATCTTCACCGATCTCAGCTATGTCAGGGTAACGACCGATGCAGCGACACCCCGCGGCATCATTGCCGACCAGGTCGACTTGAAGTCGGTCACGTTCACCGCCATGGTTGGCGGCGCTTACACAGTCTATGAGGACCCCAAGCTTCGCTTTGACGTGCTCGCGGGCGCACGCTTTTGGCACGTAGAGACACGGGTCGCGTTGAGCGGCGGATTGATCGGCAGCCTTTCCCGCACTGACTCGGCAAACTGGGTCGATGGTCTAGTCGGCGTTAAAGGCAGCTACTCCTTTACCGACAACATTTACGCCACGGGATGGGCGATGATCGGCGCCGGTGGATCCGACCTCGACTGGGATGTGCTTGGAGGTCTGGGCTACAAGTTCAATGACACGGTATCGGCAGTTGCCGGCTATCGCGCGCAGGGCGTCAACTACAGCAACGACGGCTTCACCTACGATGTCATCCAGCATGGACCCATCCTCGGCATGACAATCAGGTTCTAACGCTTCAAAGGATCGCGACCTAGCCGAGCTGCCGAAGCCGATTGTTTCCTCATCATGGAGCCGTTCCATCTCGGCGACAGCAACAGCGGTTGTTTGACTGGTTCTCCAGGCTGCGGTTCCAGTTTCCGGGACGAGCCGTCACGCGGTCGGGATCGAGCGCACGTGGTTGCGCCTCTCGGGCAGCCCGTTGCTCCGGGCATTTTTACCGTAACGTACTTCCGAAAAACCCAGGATTTTTCCAAGATCGATCGGCACCCGATGCCGCCTTCCCTTGGCACATCATGAGCATGAACACTACGGAGCGTGCCGTGAATCTCATCATCACTATCGCCGAATGGAGCCCGATCGCGTTTGCTATTGGCCTCCTTGGCACGCAGCTTGTAGCCCATGAAGTCGGTTTTCGCGTGGGCGCTCGAAGCCGCGACGGCAAGGGCGGACAAGTCGAAAATGTAGGCGTCGTCGTCGCCGGAATGCTCGGCCTGCTCGCTTTCGTTCTGGCACTTACACTGTCATACGCGTCCGCGCGTTTCACCGAGCGTCGTGAGGGGACGCTAACTGAAGCCAACGCCATCGGCACGGCCTGGCTGCGAGCAAACGCGATCGGCATCCCCGCCGGTGACGAAATCGCGACGCTGCTCGAAGAGTATGCGCGCGTACGGGCCGATTTCGTAAGGGCTGGCCGGAGTGGCGACGTCGTCGCGAGGACCAACACCGACACCTCCGCACTTCAGAAGGAGATCTGGAGCCGCGTGACCACGATCGTGCGTGCGCGGCCCGATCCGGTCTCCGCAGCGCTGATGGCATCCGTCAACGAGACCTTCGACGCCAGCACCGCAGAACGCTTCGCGCTCGGAATGCGACTGCCCTGGCAGATCTTCTGGCTGCTTATCGGCGTCATGTTCTTGAGTATGGCGGCCCTCGGCTACCAGTTCGGCCTGAAGGGCCGCCCCGTTCGCTTCCTGATTTTCCTGCTGACCGCCGTTTGGACCGCGATCGTCGTGGACATTCTCGACCTAGCCTCGCCACGGCTCGGCTACTTTCGGACAGATGCGACCGTATACGACTGGGCAATCCAGGGATCTCGGGGTAACAGCTCGTAAAACGCAATGGTCTATTATTTCGACTAGGTGGTGGACTAATAATTTCTGAGCCATATGCGAGCTGAGGCGAGCATGACTGCTTGAGTTTGCAGAAGTAGCGTTCGACGACATTGCGTTTCTTATAGACCACCGGATCGACTGTGCGCTGGACTTTGCGATCCCTCTGTGTGGGAATGTGAGCGTGGCCACCACGCTTGCGGACCAGATCCACAATGGCCTTAGCATCGTAACCGCGGTCAGCCACAAGGGCCTTGGCCGGTTCGAGACCGTCGATCAGCGCCTCGACAGCTGCCTTGTCCGATGCTTGGCCGGCGGAAAGGGTAACCCGCAGCGGCAGTCCATCCTGATCGACCAGAGCATTGATCTTGGTGCTCCGTCCTCCACAAGACCGGCCGATGGCGTGATCCGGACCCCCTTTTTTCCACCGGCAGCATGCTGGTGGGCGCGGATGATCGAACTGTCGATCAGGTGCATCGCATTGGGCGAGGCGGACGACAAGGCCTTGAACACACGAACCCAGACGCCCGCTTTGGCCCAACGATTGAACCGATTATAGACGGTCGTATGCGGTCCATAGCGTGCAGGCAGGTCGCGCCAGGGTGACCCCGTGCGAAGAATGTAGAAGATGCCGTTGATGACCCGGCGGTCATCGACACGGGCAACCCCGCGTGGCTTGTTCGGGAGCAGCGGCTCGATCAGCCGCCACTCCACGTCACTCCATGCTGAAACTCCTTTCGTCGACGACTTAGCTTGCGATACCGAGCCCGTTAGCTCTCTTGCCAGCCCCGCCCAGTGCCCACTGCCCCGAGGCAAGCGAGAGCGGTGGGCTCCGATCTTTCCGGGCCGCTGCCTTCACAAATCAGTCCTTGTCGCACTCAAATTTCGCGCTGCTTCCTGGCGGATACGTCGAAATTTACCGTTGCGTACTTTTGCAACGCTCCACAATCGGCATTGTTTATCCGACACCTGAGGCGAAGTCTTGGAAAGCAGGGTGCGGCCCTAACCCCCCTCGGAAATCGGAGGAAGAGATTGTGACGGCACGTGACGATATTCTCGATCTGGGCAAGCGTGTCGGACAGTCGATCATCGGCCAGGATACGATGGTGCAGCGCTTGCTGCTTGGCCTCCTGGCGAATGGCCACCTGCTCGTGGAAGGGCTGCCTGGTCTGGCAAAGACGAGAGCGATCAAGAGCCTCGCCAAGAACCTCGATTCCGAGCTGTCGCGCGTGCAGTTCACGCCCGATCTCCTGCCTGCCGACATTACAGGTTCCGAGATCTACTTCTCGGAAGGCGGCAAGGGCGAATTCAAGTTCCAGCAGGGCCCGATCTTTGCAAACCTAATCCTGGCCGACGAAATCAACCGCGCGCCGGCAAAGGTGCAATCGGCACTTCTCGAGGCGATGGAAGAACGGCAGGTGACCGTCGGCGGCCAAAGCTATCCGTTGCCCGATCTCTTCATGGTGATGGCGACGCAAAATCCAATCGAACAGGAAGGCACCTACCCGTTGCCGGAGGCACAGCTCGACCGTTTCCTGATGCACGTCGAGGTCGGCTATCCCAACGAGACATCGGAAGCGGCGATCATGCGTCTCAACCGGGATGAAGAAAACGCCGCACAAAACAACAAGGGACAACCAGCAAAGATCGAGCGGCTAAACCCTCAATCGGTCTTCGACGCGCGCACGGAGATCGGCGTGGTAACCGTCTCCGAACCCGTCGAAAAATACATCGTCTCCCTCGTCATGGCCACGCGTTACCCCGACCGCTACGACAAGGATCTTGCCAAGCAGCTGCAAGTCGGCGTCAGCCCCCGCGGCGTCATTGGCTTGGACAAGGTGTCGCGTGCCTATGCATGGCTGCAGGGGCGCGACTACGTCACACCTGATGACGTCAAGGCGATCGTGAACGACGTGTTCCGACATCGCCTCATCCTCTCCTATGAGGCTCACGCCTCGAACACCACCGCCGACCAAGTCATTGATCGCATCACCGAACTGGTGGCCGTCTCATGAACAACGGCGGGGATCACACAACCGGGGTCCACGTAACGACGCAGCAACTCGTTGCGCTCGAGGGCCGCGCTCGAGACCTCACCTTCATCCAGAAAGCTCGCTCCCACCAGCAACTTGCAGGACGCATGCAATCGGCGATGCGGGGCCGCGGCCTCGTGTTCGAGGAGTTGCGGGAATACCTTCCCGGCGACGACGTCCGGTCGATCGACTGGCGCGTCACTGCGCGGACGAGCAAACCCGTTGTCAGGGTCTATGGCGAAGAGAAGGAGCGCCCTGCCATTCTCGTCGTCGATCAGCGCATCAACATGTTCTTCGGAAGCCGCCTGGCGATGAAGTCGGTTACGGCGGCAGAAGCCGCGATGCTGACCGCCTGGCGCATTCTCGGCTCCGGCGATCGCGTCGGTGGCTTCGTGTTCGACGACCAGGACGTGAGCGAGGTGAAACCCCATCGCAGCCGAAATGCGGTAATCGCCTTCGCCGATCGGATCGCCACCATGAACGGCAAGCTGGATGCCGGCCACTCCGCTCCCCCGTCTCCCGAGGCCCTTAACGACGTCCTCCACCGAGTTGCGGAAATTGCCCATCATGACTTCCTCGTTGTCGTCGTCAGCGATTTCGACGGTCACAGCGAGACGACGCGCCAGCTCCTGCTTCAGCTGTCGTCCCGCAACGACGTCGTGTGCCTTCTCGTTTATGATCCATTCCTTCTCGAGCTGCCGTCGTCGGGCGAGATCGTCGTCAGCGGCGGAACGCTGCAAGCCGAACTGCCGCTCGGAAAGCCCGCCGTGCGCCGGTCTATCGACAAGTTCGCTCAGGACCGCGGCGACGAACTCAGAGCCTGGCAGCGCCAACTCGGCCTGCCCATGCTGCCGATTTCAGCAGCCGAAGAAGTCGCCCCTCAGTTGCGGAGCCTCTTGGAACAATCGGCCTGGCGGCAAAGGAGGCGATGATGGAGCCGGCGGCCAAACTCGACCCGATCACGGAAGCCGCCCTGCGCTCGCTCAAGGACATAGCGGTGCCACAGCCGGTTTCCTGGATGCCGCAAACCTGGGGCTGGGGTGCACTGGCCGCCATCGCGATCGCGGCCCTGCTGCTATGTGCAGCCCTTTTCTACAGGCGTTGGCGTCGCAACGCCTATCGGCGCGAGGCGCTTCGGCTGCTCGACGAGATTGCCGACGACTTCCGCAGCCCGCAAACCCGGGAGCAGGCCATCACGCGCCTCGGGGAGTTGCTGAAGCGCACGGCTCTGGCAGCGTGGCCACGCCAGACGATCGCGGCGGCTTCGGGCAACGATTGGGTCAGCTTTGTCAGCGCCCATCAGGGCGGCGAAATCGGCACGTCGCTGAAAAGCTATCTCGACGATCTGGAATACCAAGCCCCCACGGCACTGAACGTGGAGGCCGGGGACAACCTTCTGCGTGATGCACGGCACTGGATCGAGAGGCATCATGTATCAGCTTGACCTGCCATGGGCGCTGCTGCTTTTGCCCCTTCCTCTGCTTGTCTGGTGGCTCGTGCCCCCGCATCGAGAAACGTCGGCATCCATCA
Source organism: Rhizobium sp. AC44/96 (assembly GCF_001692185.1). Taxonomy (NCBI): domain Bacteria; kingdom Pseudomonadati; phylum Pseudomonadota; class Alphaproteobacteria; order Hyphomicrobiales; family Rhizobiaceae; genus Rhizobium; species Rhizobium sp. AC44/96. The sequence goes on along the minus strand of NZ_LXKO01000043.1, from coordinate 20,082 downwards.
GGCTGCCCTTCTTCAATGAGGTCGCGAGTGCAGCCGGTGTCGAACCGACGGAAGGCTCCGTGGTGCCGAAGCGGTCCTGGCCTCAGACCGTGATCGATGTTCTGGCCTGGTGCCTGATCGTCATCGCATTGGCGCGTCCGCAATATGTGGAACCGCCACTGGAGAAGACCGAACCCCAGCGCGACATTCTTCTGGCGCTGGACCTGTCCCAGTCGATGGATACCCGCGACTTTGCGGCACCCGACGGAACATCGAAGGCGCGCGTTGATGCGGTCCGGACCGTCGTCGCGGACTTCGTGACCAAGCGACCGGGCGATCGTATCGGCCTGATTGCGTTCGGCGATGCGCCCTATCCCCTCGCACCCTTCACGATGGATCATACTCTTGTTGAAACCATGGTGGAGGGCCTTCTTCCGGGAATTGCAGGACCCCGGACAGCACTTGGCGACTCGCTGGGCCTTGGCATTCGCATGTTCGAAAAGACCACAGTTCCCGAGAAGGTGATGATCCTGCTCACCGATGGCAACGACACCGCAAGCAAGATGCCGCCTCTCAAGGCGGCCGACATTGCCAAGACAAAAGGCATCCTCATCCACGCGGTCGGCATCGGCGACCCGGCTGCGACCGGCGAAGACAAGCTCGATACAGCGTCTCTGCAGAAGATCGCCGAGACCACCGGCGGGCGCTATTTCTTTGGTGGTGATCAGAACCAGTTGCAGGATATCTACAACGAACTCGACCGGATCACACCTCAGGATCAGAAGCAGCTTTCCTGGCGTCCTCGCATAGAATTGTTCCATTGGCCGCTTGGCGCGGCGGTCATCCTCACTGCCACCTGGTACGGGATCACCGGGCTCTTGGGCTTCGTCCGCCGGAGGTCTCCCGCATGATCTCGGATTTTCACTTCCTCCGGCCATTCTGGCTGAGCGCCCTGCTTGTTCCTCCCGTCATCCTCTGGATGGTGTCGCGTGCGGGTGATTTTCGAAGCCGCTGGAAGGGATTGATCGCACCGCACCTGCTCGACAGCCTCATCATCCAGCCGGACCGCAGGCATCGCTATGCCCCCGCCTGGGTTCTGGCTGCCCTGCTAACGCTCGCAATACTCGGTGCCGCGGGCCCGACCTGGAAACGCGAAGCGCCGCCATTCGTTGCGGATACGGCATCCCTCGTCATCGCGGTGGATCTTTCACCGACCATGGACGCCATTGACATTTCTCCAAGCCGCATCGAACGGGCGAAGCTGAAGATCCATGATCTTCTTGCCACCCGCAACGGCGCGCGCACCGCCGTGGTCGCCTATTCGGGAACCGTCCACCTTGTCGTGCCGCTCACGGACGACATCGAGCTGATCGAAACCTATACCGACGCATTGGCGACCGGCATCATGCCGAAGCCGGGAAAAGACACGGCGGCCGCCCTGACGATGGCGGATAACCTGCTGAAGCGGGACGGAACGTCAGGAACCATCGCGCTCCTGACCGACGGAATAGAGCCGACTGCGTCGGCAAGCGCCAAGAATATCGAGAGCGCCACCGTTGTGCTTGGCATCGGCACGGCCGAAGGCGGCGTTGTCAAGCAGAGCGACGGCAGCTTTCTTACCGGTGCCGGAGGAGCCCGCCTGACCGCGAAGCTGGACGTCGATGCGCTGAAGGCATTCGGCAGCGACACCGGCGCGGATGTCGCGACGATGACGCAAGACGACACCGACGTCCGGTGGCTTGCGCAGCGCGTGCGAACGAACTTCGCCCAGCAAACAGCAACGGAAGGCGATCGTTGGCACGACCTCGGATGGTGGCTCATCGCTCCTGTGGCGCTGTTGTCCGCGCTGTCGTTCCGTCGTGGCTGGCTCGTCAGGCTTTCAGCCGTATTGCTCGCCTTTCATGTCCTGTCGCCGACATCGGCGTCAGCCTTCGACTTCGCCGACATGTGGCTGACGCCGGATCAGCAGGGCCGCCGCGCCTACCAGCGGGAAGATTACGCGACAGCAGCGGGGCACTTTCAAGACCCCATGTGGAAGGGCGTCGCCCTCTATCGTGCCGGCCGATATCAGGATGCGATTGATGCCTTTGCGGCCATCGACACCCCGGAAAGCTGGTACGATCAGGGGAACGCGCTCCTGCATCTGAGCCAATTCGAGGAGGCTGTTGCTGCCTACGGCAAGGCACTGGAGACGCGAAAGGATTGGCCCGATGCCGTCGCAAACCTCGCGATCGCCCAGCAACTTCTCAAACAGGAGCAGGACAAGGAGCAGGAACAGGAAGAAGACCCGAATCTGAAGCCAGACAGCATCCAGTTCGACAACAAGGCAAAGAAGGGCAAAGCGGGAGAGGTGAGCGTCGCCGAGCAGACGTCGGAGATGTGGATGAAGAACATCCAGGTCAGCCCGGCCGACCTCATGGCCAGAAAATTCTCGATTGAGGATGGAGGTCCGAAACCATGATGAAGCTGATCCTGAGCATCGTCCTGCTTCTTGCCCCGTCGATTGCATGGAGTGCCGAACCGTTTGCCCGGGCTACCGTCGAGGATGGTGACGGCATCGTGCCGGGGCAGCAGGTGCGCGTCGATGTCGATATATACGTTCCCGACTTCTTCACATCGCCTCCGCAATTCCCACTCTTTGATCTGCCGAACGCCTTGGTGACGCTCCCGGCCGAACGGTCTCAGAACGTCACCCAGACCATCGACGGCGTTCAATATTCCGGCATTCGCAAGGCCTATGCGATCGTGCCGCAGGTCTCAGGAGCTTTCACCCTGCCCGAATTTGCCGTGGAGTTCGGCTATTCCGTCCAAGGCAAGCCGGAGAAGGCAACGGTCACGGTACCGTCGGTGTCCTTCGCCGTTAAGGGATCACCGGCACAGGGAGAGCAGGCCGCGCTCGCGGCAAGCAATCTCACCGTGGAACAAGCCTTCGATCACGACGCGCGATCCTTGAAGGTTGGGGACGCGCTGACCAGAACGATAACGATTACCGCCCAGAACACCCAGGCCATGATGATTCCGCCGCTGGACGCCGGCACCGTTACTGGGCTTCGTCAGTACGAAAATGCCCCCGCGATCCAGGATGGCATCGAAGTCGGCCGCGACACGGCAAGTCGGCGAACCGAAACCTATATCTATACGGCAGACAACGAGGGCTCGTTCGTCATCCCGGCCGTTTCCTACGCCTGGTTCGACATATCGAGCCACGAGAGCAAGTCGGCCTCATTGCCTGCTGTGACCGTCGATGTGTCTGCGGCGGCCGCGTCTTCGACCGGGATCAAACCGGTGCTCGAGGAACCGCAGCACCCGCTGCCGCATGTCAATCGCCAACGGATCGCCATAGCGATCCTGTCCCTTCTTGCAGTCGCTGCGCTGGTGCGGATCGGCTTCAAGCTGTTTCCCGCTCTCGCCGCACGGCTCCGGTCAGCGCGGGAGAGACACCGTTCCTCGCACGGTTATCGATTGAAGCTGCTGCAGCAAACAATCCAGAACGGCAGCGAAGCGGAAATCTACGCTAGCCTCGCGGCCTGGAGCAGAAGGCTCGGCTACCGCACGCTTGCCGAATGGCTGCGGGGGGCACCTGAGGAACTCAAATCTCAGGTCGATATCCTCGCCCGCACGCTTTTCAAAGCCGCTGGCAGCAAGATCGACCGAACGAAGTTGGCGGCCGCAGTCGACTTCAGGACAGCCGATGCGCCGGTCGTGAATCCGGTTCTGCCGCCACTGAACCCCTAGCTGTCGCACGTCGTATCACAGGCCGAACGCCGTCAATTTACGCTCGGTTTTACCGTAACGTACTTCCGCGTGAGCGATAAGGCGCGTCTTCTATCCGGGCACGGTCCCAACCCAAGGAGACTACCAGATGGATAATAGTGAAAATGGCAGGCCAGATGCCGAATTGACATCTGTCAGCCGTCGCAACCTTCTGCTCGGCGGAAGTTCCCTCGCCATAACGGCTCTGGCTGTTGCTTCAACAGCAAGTAACGCGAGTGCCCAGACGCAGCAAGCAGCTCAATCGCAGACCGCAGCGCCATCCGGCAAGAAGCCGAACATCCTGGTCATCTTCGGCGATGACATCGGTATCCCGCAGATCAGCGCCTACACGATGGGTCTCATGGGTTACCGCACCCCCAATATCGACCGTATTGCCAGGGAGGGTGCGATCTTTACCGACTCCTACGGCCAGAATAGCTGCACGGCAGGTCGTGCTTCGTTCATCCTCGGCCAGGAACCCTTCCGGACAGGCCTCCTCACTATCGGCATGCCGGGCGATCCGCATGGCATTCAGGACTGGATGCCCACCATTGCCGAGGTGCTGAAGACGCAGGGTTATGCAACGGGTCAGTTCGGCAAGAACCATCTGGGCGACCAGGACCAGCACCTGCCGACCAAGCATGGCTTCGACGAGTTCTTCGGCAACCTCTATCACCTCAATGCCGAGGAAGAACCGGAAGGCTATTTCTATCCGAAGGATCCTGCTTTCCGCCGGCAATTCGGCCCTCGCGGCGTGATCAAGTCAAGCGCGGACGGCAAGATCGAGGATACGGGCGCGCTCAATACGAAGCGCATGGAAACCATCGACGAAGAGTTTCTTGGGGCTGCCAAGAATTTCATCGATCGACAGGCCAAGGCGGACAAGCCTTTCTTCGTCTGGTTCAACTCGACACGCATGCATGTCTTCACGCATCTGAAGGCGGAATCGCTCGGCAAGACCGGCAAAGGCATCCATGCCGATGGCATGGTCGAGCATGACGGCCACGTCGGCCAGCTCCTCGATCAGCTGGATCAGCTCGGAATCGCCGACAACACGATCGTCCTCTACACCACCGACAACGGGGCCGAACTTGCTCTGTGGCCGGATGGCGCGATGACCCCTTTCCATGGTGAAAAGGGTACGACATGGGAGGGCGGCTTCCGTATTCCCATGATGGTACGCTGGCCCGGCGCGGTCAAACCAGGAACAGAGATCAACGACATCGTCACTCTCATGGACTGGATGCCAACCTTCGCAACCGCCGCCGGCATCCCTGACCTCAAGGAGCAGATGAAGAGTGGATTCAAGTCAGGGACCAAGGATTTCAAGGTCCATCTGGATGGGTACGATCTTGCGCCCCTTTTGAAGGGTGAAGTCCAATCCGGTCCGCGCGACGCCGTCTATTATTTCGACCAGGGCGGCAATCTCAACGCCATCCGCTGGAACGACTGGAAGCTTGCCTTTGCAGTCAATAGCGAAGGCAACATTGCGACGGCAACCCGCGAGGTGCCGAGTTGGGCCAACATCTTCAACCTGAGGATGGATCCTTACGAGCGAGGCCTCAAGGAGGGCGGAGGCGCCATGGAGTTCCTGGCCCGAAACATGTGGCTGCTTGTTCCTGTGCAAGGGAAGATCAAGGACTTCTTCTCTGACTTCGATAAGTATCCCTATCAGGAAGGGAGCTCATTGAATGCCAGCGGCATCAACTACGCAATGCTTCGCCAACAAGCAGCGCTCCAACGGCTGAACGAACTAGAGCGTCTTGCACCGCAATAGTTGCTCCTGGGACCGCGGGGAGTGATCTCACTTCCCGCGGCATCCCCAGCCACGCATGGAAGCCGGGCGCCGCTCAAGTGCTGCTCCGCTATCCGTCACTGACAGTCTCCTTCCACTAAGACTTGGCGTCCCTGCCGCAACAATTGGTCACGAGTTCGAAGACTTCGATCTCCTCAGCGCGGCCTTTGGCGCGTGCGTTCCCCAATGCTCGAAATTCGAACAGGGCCGAAACCTTCGACTGCACCGCCTCACTGACCAGAATGCTGGTGCCGAACTCCTTGTTCATGCCTTCTAGGCGGGAGCCCACGTTCACCGTATCGCCCATGGCAGTATATTGCCGCCGATTTCTTGCTCCGACGCTGCCGACCACCGCGGGGCCAGTGTGCAGTCCGAAGCGGGTAATCAGCTCCGGGCGTCCCGATCGCCGGCTGGCGGCATTAAGGTTGTCAATCGCCTCCTTCATTGCCAGCGCACACTGGCAGGCATTCTCGACATGGTGTTCATCGCGCGTCGGCGCGTTCCACATCCCGAAGATCGAATCCCCCAGGTACTGAACGATGGTGCCGCTGTGTCGCTCGACGGTTTCGTTGAGAAGCTCGAAATAATCCGAAAGCAGTTCCACCAGATCTTCGGGAGAGTGCTTTTCCGAGATCGTGGTGAAGTCCTTGATGTCGGTGAACAGAACCGTGACGTCCTGCCTGTCGGCCGAACCGATCGCGGTCTGGCCCGAGGAAACGATGCGGCGCACGAGCTCGCGCGGCACGTAAAGGGAAAAGGTCGCGATCGTATTGCGCGCAGCGCCGAGCGCTCGCGCAAGGACGTTGATCTCGGCAATCCAGGAATGAGGAAGTCGGCGATCTTCGAACTTCAGGTCACCGATGCGGCGCGCTTCGTCGGCGAGCGCGAAAAGCGATTTACTGATGAGCTGGGCGAGGACAATCGCCGCAACGATGCCGGCTGCCACGAAGGCAACGGCCGTCAGCAGGTTCTTGGCGAGAAGCCGGTCTGTTGGACCCACCAGATCATCCAGGGGAGCGGCGATCACGACGGCATTGCCTTTCAGCAATCCGGAGAACTCTACCGGAGAGACCTGCGCGATAAAGGGTTTGCCCCCGACTGTGAAGGGTACGATGCCGCCAGCAGCACCGTCGCGATCCCGCAGCAGCGCCCGGATAGGCGCGATCGCCGGATCCATATCGTCGGAGACGGAGGCTCCGTCTGTTCCATTGTGTGAAAGCGTATCGAGAATGTTCGCCATGACGCTGGCGTCCGAGTGAACGATAAGCCGGCCCCTACCGTCGAAGACGTAACCGCGCGCGTTCTCCGAAATGGCTTCCTTGTTGAGCAGGCGGCTGACGGTCTGCAGGAGAACGTCGACGCCAGCGACGATCTCCGGATTCTTGCTCAAGGGCACGGCGAGCGTCAGGCTCAACGACTTCGTCGTCGCTGTCACATAGGGGCCGACCGACACCTGCCCCTTCGTCTCGATCGCCGCCTGATACCAGGGTCTCGTCCGAGGATCGTAGGTTTCGTCCCGATCCTCACGCTTGGCGATTTCAACGCCATTGGCTCCGAGAAAATGCCAAACGGTGCCGGCAGCGGGCGGCTCCTTGGTAAGGGTGCGGATTGCAAACGCCGTGCCCTTCGGAGCGGACAGGGCCTTGCTCCAGGCGGGATTGGCCGCAACGTTGACGGCCTGGATGAAGCTGCCATCAGGATAGCCGGAATAAATGCCGTCGATGTAATTGCCGCTCTGAAGCACCTTCAAAAGGTACTCGCTTTTCGCATCGAAATCCTGCGACGGCGGTGACAGCATTTGCGGAAGCACCGACGCGGTAGCGACGGCGGAATAGCCGTCACCGAATACGCTCTTGTAGTTCTCGACGACGCGCAAGCCGAGCTGGCGCATCTGGGACTCTCCTGATGCGAGAGCCGTCGCGCGGCCTTGCTCGTAGGCCATCCACATCAGCGGCGCAGAAATACAGATCAGCAACCCCACGATGACCACACTGAGGTGCACCCTCAGTGGCTTCGACCACGAGGCGAGTCCTGAATTCGATGTCGGCCCTGAAGGGCGGCTTTCGTCTTGGTCCATGGCGTCGAGATCTTGCCGGTGATGGTGCGTGGATGCTGACGAACCTTTGCCGACGGAAAGCCGGCTAGGAAGTACGTTACGGTAAATGCTGCCGTACACACGTTTCAGCGCCTCGAAAAACGACCCGCAAACGGCTGGTCAGCAATTGCCGCTATGGCGTCGCCAGCATCATCTCCGCCGCCTTCTCGGCGATCATGATCACCGGAGAGTTCGGGTTGCCGGAGACAATGGTCGGCATGATCGACGCATCGACGACGCGCAGCTTGCCAAGACCATGGACGCGCAGGCTCGGGTCGACCACAGCCATCGGGTCGTCGCCCATCTTGCAGGTGCCGACCGGGTGGAAGATCGTAGTCGCAATATCGCCGGCGCAGCGGATCAGCTCATCATCGCTTTGATACTTCGAACCGGGAAGCATTTCCTGTGGTCGAAAACCAGCAATGGCATTGGCCTGCATCAGGCTGCGGGCGTGACGGATGGACTTTGCGGCAAGCAGGCGGTCGCCGACGGTGGACAGGTAATTCGGACGGATTTCCGCCGCGGCCGCCGCGTCGCGGGTCGTGACATGCACAGTCCCGCGGCTCTCCGGCCTGAGATTGCATACCGAGACGGTTACGGCAGGATAAGGATGCAGCGGCTCGCCGAGCCTGTCGGTGCTCAGCGGCTGGACGTGATATTCGAGATCAGCGGTCGCAACAGCCGGATCGCTCTTGGCGAAGATGCCAAGCTGGCTCGGCGCCATGGAGAGCGGCCCCGAGCGGCTGAGCGCATATTGCAAACCCATGCCGGCACGGCTCAACAGGCTGTGATAAAGCTGGTTCAGGGTACGCGCCCCTTCGATCTTGAAGACAGTGCGGATCTGCAGATGGTCTTGCAGGTTTTCGCCGACACCCTGCAGCGCATGGTGGACGGGAATGCCGAGGTCAGCCAGTAGATCCGGTCGCCCTATCCCGGAGAGTTCGAGCACCTTCGGTGAGTTGATGGCCCCTGCCGAAAGCACGACTTCGCGCGTCGCGCGCGCCACACGGACCCGGCCGTTGAGACGGAAACGCACACCGGCCGCCGCCTTGCCCTCGAATTCCAGCCGTTCGGTTTCCGCATTGATCAGAACCCGGAGATTCCTGCGCTTCATCGCCGGTCGGAGGAAGGCCTTTGTCGTATTCCAGCGCACGCCGCCACGCTGGTTGACCTCGAAATAGCCAGAGCCCTCGTTGTCGCCGCCATTGAAGTCATCCGTCTTGGGAATGCCGAGCTCTTCGGCTGCGTCGCGGAAAGCATCGAGGATCGGCCAGGAGAGCCGCTGGCGCTCGACGCGCCATTCCCCGCCAACGCCATGCATGGCCGACTTTCCGCGATAATTGTCTTCCGATTTCAAGAAATAGGGCAAAACGTCGTCCCAGCCCCAGCCGGCATTGCCCGCCTGGCGCCAACCGTCATAATCGGCCGCCTGGCCGCGCATGTAGATCATGCCGTTGATGGAAGAGCAGCCGCCGAGGACTTTCCCTCTGGGATAGTTCAACGCGCGGCCATTCAGGCCCGGCTCGGATGCCGTCTTCATCATCCAGTCCGTGCGCGGATTGCCCATGCAATAGAGATACCCGATCGGCACATGGATCCAGTGATAGCGATCCGTGCCACCGGCTTCGAGAAGCAGCACGCGATTCCTCGGGTCAGCAGAGAGCCTGTTTGCAAGCACGCAGCCTGCCGAACCGGCTCCGACGATGATGAAGTCGTAGCTGCCTTCATCCACCGGCGTTTCATTGTCAGGCATCGTCACGCGGCAACTCCCGTTTCCAGCCGGCCTGTTGCCGAGAGCCGCTGCCAGAGCGGCGCCATGGCTTCGGCGATATCCGTGTAAAGCCGGTAGCGGCGATCATAGTGGCCGGCAAGCGCTGAGTTCGGCTGATAGTGTCGATCGATCTGCACCATGGCGTTGGCGCCTTCCGTGAAATCGGCAAAAAGACCGACGCCGGTTCCGGCCGCAATCGCCGCCCCAAGGGCACCCGTCTCCCGCGAGACGGCAACGGAGACCGGCATACCAAGCACATCGGCAAAAATCTGAGGCCACAGGCGGCTTCGCGAGCCACCACCGGAAAGCACTGCCTCGTCAAACGTGGCGCCGGCCTTGCGAATGGTCTCGATATGCTGGCGATGGCCGAAAGCCACGCCTTCCAGCAAGGCCCGGATCAGATGACCCTTTCCGTGCCAGCCGGCAATTCCATAATAGCCGGCCCGCGCATGACCATTCTGCTGGGCACCGTAGAGATAGGGGTGATAAAGCGGATCATCCGCCGTGGGCTCAACTGCGGCCGCAAGTGCGCAAGCCGCATCGAACGGCGACACGCCTTCCCCATGCTCGCCGTCGAAGAATTCCCGGACCAGCCATTCGAGGTTGGCGGCGGAGGTCGCGCTGTTCTCCATGGCCATATAGCGGCTGTGGTCAAAGGTCGAAGACATGAACACCGGCCCATCGAGCGTGGGGCCGTCCATGATGACCTGATTGATGCTCCACGTCCCTGCGATGATCGAAGCGCTGCCGGTGCGCGAGACGCCCGAACCGAGCGCCGAGGCTACGACATCGAACAGGCCGCCGATAACGGGCGTGCCCGCGGCAAGCCCCGTTTCCGCCGCAACAGCCTCCGTCACCATGCCGGCAATATCGGCGCTTTCGATCAACGGCGGTAGAAGCGCCATGGAGTCGGCCAGCCCGTAGGCGGCCATCAGCGTCTTGTCGTAGCGGCGGGCGGCGAGATCGAGCAGCCCGGCCCCGGACATATCGGACACTTCGCTGACGCGCCGACCGGTCAGCCGGTTGACGATGAAATCCTTGGAGAAGAACACCGTACCAATACGTTGGAAGAGGTCGGGCCTATGGCGTTTCAGCCAGGCCAGCAGGGTCGGCGTCTGCGAGGGCCATGGACGCTGACGGGCGATGGCCGCAGTCCTGTCGCCAACCCCTTCCGCCGCCCATTCCTCGACAAGGCCCGTCGCTCTGGTATCCAGCGACTGGATGCCGATCAACGGTTCGCCTGCGCGGTCGAGCGCATAGAGCCCGTTGCCGTGACCAGCGCAGCCGATCGCAGCGATTTCGGTGGCTGCAATGCCGGCCTGGTTCAGGCAGGCACGGATCACGCGCTTGGCGTTGGCCCAAAGTTCGCCGAGATCGCGCTCGACGTGGCCGGGGCACGGCATCCGGCTATGGCCCTCCTCCCCCGCATAGGCCACCTCCTTGCCCGTCCGGTCAAAGATCACCGCCTTGATGACCGTGTTGCCGGCATCGAGCCCCAACAAGTAATTTCCCATCGTGAACCCCTCCCAGGTTCTGACAAAGTCTCGCGCGCTCCAGCCCACCTCCACGGGGAAAGTGCCCTCTGGACGACGATCCGCGTTGTGGCCGAGCCCCATCGCTCGCCCACATCTCCCGTTCGCCGCAATCACCGCGATCCATGGCTACCCTGCATGGGTATCAGCCGCGCTGGTAAAGTGCGAAGGCCTCCTCGCCGCTCGCATCCTCGTGAATGATCGCCATCAGGCCGCGCACAACCGCATTCGGATTGGCGTGTTGATAGATGTTGCGCCCGTAGACCATGCCCATTGCGCCCTGTCGCATCAAGGCCGCGGACTTGGCAAAAACGGCTCCAAGGTCTTCCTTTCCACCGCCGCGCACCAGCACCGGGCAACGCGCCGCCTCCACCACGCGGTGGAAATCATCAGCGTTCGTCGTCGGATCGGCTTTGACGATATCGGCGCCCATCTCCCGGGCAAGGCGGGTGAGCGTAACGATCTTGTCGGCGTCGCCATCGACCATGTAGCCGCCACGCTCCGTCACCGGCTGCATGACCAGCGGCTCGATCATCAGCGGCATTCCGTATTTCTCGCAATCGGCGCGCACGCGGGAAATGTTCTGGACGCACTGGCGAAAGAGATCCGGCTCGTCGGGCAGCATGAAGAGGTTCACGACGACGCAGGCTGCATCCATCTGCAGCGCGCCAACCAAAGGCTCGGCCTCGTTCTGCAGCACCGCCCACATGTCGCGATGGCGAATGCGGTTATAGGGATTGCCCAGATCGAGGCGCATGACGAGCGCTGGCTTGTCCTTGCCCGGCAGGTCCTGCAGCAAATCGGCCTGACCGTAGTTCATCTGGATCGCATCGGGTTTCGCATCGACCAACGCCTTCACGACAGCGGGCATGTTCTCCAGGCCATCCAGGAAGGATGGCTCGTTGCAGACGCCATGGTCGATCGCGACATCTAGGCAACGGCCGTTGCCGAACAGCCGGTTCATCCGGACTTTGCGGTTGTCTCGCATACTTCACTCCTTTGTTCGTTCCTTGCGGAAAGGGTTTCTTCGCAGACGCCGTGGCGTTCGCGTATGAGGGTTAGGAAACGGGTGCGCTCCTCGGCGGCACGCTGAGGCGGCCAGCCTTTTTCGGCGGCGAGAATCTCAAGAACGGCATCCGCCATCTCGAGGGAGAGTTCGCCGGTGATGGCAAGCGTCGTGCGCCGCAGCAGAATGTCGTCCAGATGCTCCACCGCTTCGCCGCGAATGAGGAAGATGAGCTCGCGAGCGCTGTAGCCGGCATGAGGCAACATGCGATCGGGCGCCGCCGCAATGAAACGGGCGACCTCGGCTGCATCCGTGCCATAGCGGCCAAAGAGCGCCGCGGCGCGATCCTCTGCAAGACCGGTAGTCGCCGCGAGCCGCCGCAGCCAATCGCCTCGATCGTCGGGAAAATCGCGTCCGCCGCCGAATGTGCGCTCCGCCGTATCGAGACGACGCTTCCGGCCGAGGCGCTCCAGCGCCATGTCGGCGGCCAGTTCGCCGAAGGAGCGGAAGGTGGTCCACTTCCCGCCGATCATGCAGAGCACCGGTGGACCGCCATCGCTACTCTCAATGACAGTGCAGAAATGGTCGCGCGGAATGCGGCCGGTAAAGCTGTCCTTGCTGGCGGGCAGCGGCCGCACGCCGGCGAACTGGAAAACGATCTCTTCCGGCCGGATCACGACGCCGGGCAGCACGAAGGCAAGCGACTGCAGGATATAGTCGCGCTCCTCCGCCTCGCAGCGCACCGTGCCGGGGTCATCGACCCTTATGTCCGTCGAGCCAACCAGCACCTTCCCGAGATAAGGGAAAAGGATGCAGATGCGCCCATCCTCATTCTCGTAGTAGATCATGTGGCCATTAAGCATATCCCGCAGGCCGACATTGTCGACGATCAGGTGCGAGCCCTTAGTGCCCCCCATCAATGGTGCTGGGCGGGCCTTCTCGGGAAAGAGCGCGCCGTTGGCGATATCGATCCATCCACCGGTCGCATTGATGATCAATGCCGGCTTGATTGTCAGCGTCTCGCCCGAGAGACCGTCGCGCAGCAGAAATTCTCCGCCCGAATTCTGTTCGACAGTCGCGTAGTTCAGCGCAGCGGCGTTCGCACTCGACGTAAGGCCATCGACCAGCAACTCCATGCCAATGCGCTCCGGGTGACTTACCCAGGCATCGTAGTAAGTGGCGGAGTTGCGGATCGCCGGATTGAGTGCCGGCCATTTGGCGAGCGTGCTCCTGCGCCCGCGAAAATGGTGGCGCGGCATCAACGCGCGCTTTCGCGTCAGGAAATCGTAGATGCTGAGCCCAGCCTTGATGACTACGGCGCCACGACGGCTCGGCCGGCGACTAAGTCCGAGAAACCGGACGATGCCGTTGGCAAGGCCGGAGAACACGTCGAAGATCGGAACCGTCGTCGCCAATGGTGCAACATAGTGCGGCGCATTGCGCAGCAACCGGTCCCGCTCGACCAGGGATTCCTGCACGAGACTGAATTCGCCGTTTTCGAGATAACGCAACCCGCCATGCACCATGCGGGACAGCGCGGCACTGGCACCGGAGCAATAATCCGCCTGTTCGACAAGCAGCACGTTGACGCCCTGCAACGCCAGCTCGCGAAAGACGCTGAGCCCGTTGATCCCGCCGCCGAGGACGCATACGTCCACCTTCGGGCTTTTGCGAAGCCCGTCCAATGTCTCTTTACGGTTCATGATGCTGGTCCGTTATCCGTCCATATGGGCGAGCTTCGCCGAGAGCGCCGCGTCGATAGCCTTGAGATCGTCGACCGAAAGCTGAAGCGTGCCGGCCCTTGCATTGTCGAGCGCCTGCGCCGGGTTGCGAGCGCCACAGAGCGCAAAGGTGATCCCCGGCTGCGCCAGCGTCCATGCAATCACCACCTGGGCAATGCTCGCATCATGCCGCGCCGCGACCGGCTGGATGGCATCGGAGAAGTCCTTCGCCTTCTGTCGATTGGCGACCGAGAAGCGCGGGTTGTCCTTGCGCTGGTCATCGCCCGAAAAGATGCGGTCCGGCCCGACCGTGCCGGAAAGCAGCCCGAGCGCCAGCGAGGAATAGCTGAGCGTTGACACGCCGCTTGCAACAGTGAGCGGCAGCAGGTCCGCCTCGATCTCGCGATCGATCATGCTGAACCGCTCCTGGATCGCATCGAGCGACCCGGTTTCGATGTAGCGCTGAAGCTCGGACCGATCGACATTGCTGGCGCCTATCGCGCGGATCTTGCCCGCCGCCTTCAATTCTTCCAACGCCCGGACCGTCTCCTCGATCGGTGTCGTCGCGTCCTGCCAATGGGTGATGTAGAGATCGATATGATCCGTGCCGAGCCGCCGCAGGCTTTCTTCCACCTCATGGATGATCGCGTCCCGGCCAAGATAGCGGTGAACCGGCTTACCGTCCTGATCGAAGAAATGGCGGCCCTTCTGCGTGTGCCAGACGAGACCGCACTTCGTCGCGATGACGGCCTGGTCGCGACGTCCGGCAAGCGCCTTGCCGACGATTTCCTCCGAGCGGCCAAGCCCATAAGCGGGCGCCGTGTCGATGAGCGTGACACCCGCATCCAGCGAAGCATGGATGGCGGCGATCGATTCAGCCTCATCGGTCCCGCCCCACATCCAGCCGCCGATCGCCCATGTTCCAAGCCCGACAGCCGAGGCCTTGACGCCGGAGTGCCCGATCTCGCGGGTCAACTGTTCGCCGCTCATGCCTGATGTCCTTCCTCGGATGCTATTTCAAGAATGCGCGCCCCGGTCGCCTCGTCGGTCACCAGCGTGTCGAGATGATTGCCTCTGAGAACGCTGAGGATGGAGCCCGCCTTGTTCAACCCGCTGGCGACACCGATCTTCGTCGGGATCGAGGCAAACTCCTCCAGTGTCAGCGAGACCAGCGACCGGTTGAGGCTGTAGTCACAAAGCTCGCCTGCGCCATCGAGCAGGTGTGCAAGCAGTTCGGAACTCGCGCCGGCGTGTTCAATCGCCATGCGATCGGTGCTCGATGAGGGATGCAGGTCGTAGTAGGTCGAGTCGCTGCTCAGGATCGAGCCGATGCCGACGACGGCAACCTTCGCCTCGCGCGCCCGCTGGAAGACATCGGCGACAGAGCGCATGGTCATCAACATCGCGCGCTGCTCGGCATTGTCGGCAAAGAGCGGCGCGTGGATCTGGTAGGAGCGACCGCCGAGCCGTTCGGCCATCAGCGTCGAGACGTGATTGACGTCCGTGTAGTGCTTGCCCTGAACGCAGCCGGTCGCGGGAATGACCTCGACATCGAAGCGGCGGCCGGGCTGCAGGCCGGCGACGACGGCGCTGACGCCCTTGCCGCCGGTGATGCAGATCGTGTCGCCATCGGCGATTTCTTCGATCAGCAGTCGGGCTGCCGCCTCCCCTACCGCCTGAAGTGCTGTCTGCGGGTTGTCGGAAACGGTGGGCACGACGACGGCGCGGCTGATGCCGCCAAGCGCGAGCAGCCTTTCCTCCATATCCACCAGCGGCTCGACCGGCGACTTGATCTTGATCTCGACGAGGCCGAGCTGGCGACCACGCTTGATCAGCCGGTTGACGGTTGCATGCGAGATGCCGAGCTGGTCGGCGATCTGCGCCTGGGTCAAGCCTTCAAGAAAGTGCAGCACGAGCGCCTGGTGCATCTGGCGCGCGATGACGATTTCCTCGCGCGGCGCTGTGGTCTTGGGTTTCAGTCTGGCGATCGGCATATCAGACGGCCTTCCGCTTGTGCAGGAAATGATCGATGGAAACGGCGGCGAGCAGAATGCACCCCTTGATCATGTCCTGCCAATAGACGGAGACGTTCAGCAGGATCAACGACGAGGTAACGACCGAGAGCAGCGCGATGCCGAGGATGGCACCGAGGATGGTGCCGGAACCGCCGTTGAGCGAGGCACCACCGATCACTGCGGCCGCGATGATGTTGAGCTCCATGCCGACACCGAAGGTCGGAGTCGCTGCGCCGAAGCGGGACATGTAAATCACGCCGGCAACACCCGCTAGCGTGGAGCAGAGCACCGTGACCCAGAACTTCACCTGGTTGGTCTTGATGCCGGAATAGAGCGCGGCCTTCTCGTTGCTGCCGGTGTAAAACACCTTGCGGAAGGCCGTTGCCCGGCGCAGCAGGAAATCGAACAGGACGACGACGGCGATGAAGATCAGGATGACATACGGCACACCGTAAAACGTGCCCTGGCCGACGGCCTTGAAACCGGGCGGCAGTGTGAAGAGCGAAAGCGGTGTGCCCTTGGTGATGATGAGGCAGAGCCCACGCACGATCACCATACCCGCAAGCGAGGTGATGAAGTGATTGAGCCCCACGACGGTCACGAAGAAGCCCATGATTGCGCCGATGACGCCGCTGGCAAGGATGCCGATTAGCGATGCGGTCCATGGGTCCAGCCCGGCAAGGAACAGCGACCCGGAAAGCACCATGGCAAAGCAGACGACCGAGCCGACGGCGAGATCAATGCCGCCGACGATCAGAAGGATCGTCATACCGACGACGACGATGCCTTCGACGGAGAAGCTCATCAGCATGGCGCGGAAGTTACCAAGCGTCAGGAAGTGGGGCGAGGCAAAGCTCATGGCGACGCAGAGAGCAAGGATGATCGCGATCAACCCAGCCTCCCGCATCGTTCCGATGCGTTTCCAGGCTCCCGTCCTCTGCATCTCGGCCGTCATCGTGTCGATTGCCATGCCCGTTTCTCCCCTTCCATCTTCACGCGGCATGATCTGCCGTCCTTGCTGCACCGATGCCTGATGCCAGGCGGATCACGGCCTCTTCCGTCATGTTCTCTGCACCGAGTTCGCCCGCGATACGCCCCTCCCTAACAACCAGCACCCGGTCGCAAAGCCCTAGCAACTCGGGCATCTCCGACGAGATGACGACGATGCCGATGCCGGAGCTGGCAAGTTCCCGCAACAGGCGATGGATCTCGGTCTTGGCACCGACGTCGATGCCGCGGGTCGGCTCGTCCATCAGGATCACCTTCGGCTTCACCGCGAGCTGCTTGGCGATCGCCACCTTCTGCTGGTTGCCCCCAGAAAGCGATTTGACCGGCGCCTCGACGCCGCCCATACGCACGGCAAGCCGTCGCGCGATGTCCCGTGCAAATGCAGCCTCGGCACGGCCGTTAAGCAAACCGGCACGATTGGTGAGGGCCTGCAGGTTCAGCACCGAAATATTCTGTGCGATCGACATCTCCAGGAACACGCCGGAGCCCTTACGGTCCTCCGAGAGATAGACGATGCCGGCCTTGACGGCATCCGCATAGGTATTGATCGTCTGAGCCTTGCCATGCAGGCGGATGCCGCCCGCCGTGCGCGGCCGAAGCCCGCAAATGCCTTCGGCAATCTCAGTGCGGCCGGAGCCGATAAGCCCGCCGATGCCAAGAATTTCGCCCTTGCGCAGGTCAAGGCGCACATCATGGAACCGCTCGCCGTCACTCAAGCCGTCAACGTCCAGGATCGTCTCGCCCGCGACATCGCCGGGGCCAAGTTTGTCGGGATAGAGCTGGGTGATCTCGCGGCCAACCATGCGGCGGACCACATCATCCGGAGTCACATCAGCGATCCGATCAGTGCAGACATAACGACCGTCGCGAAAGACCGTAACCCGGTCACAGAGACTGAAGATCTCGGCCATGCGGTGACTGATGTAGATGATCGAGATGCCGTTCGCCTTGAGATCGCGGATGATCGAGAAAAGCTGCTGCGCCTCGGTTTCCGTCAGGGCCGCAGTCGGCTCGTCGAGGATCAGCACGCGGCAATCGAGTGTCAGCGCCTTGGCGATCTCGACGAGCTGCTGGCTGGAAATGGGCAACTCGGCGACTTTGCGGCGGACGTCGATGCCGGCAAGCCGGTTCATCACAGCCTGCGCATCCCGTTCCAGCGCCCGGTAATTCATGAAGGGTGAGCGGCGGCGATTGGTGGCCGCCATGAACATATTTTCGGCGACCGTCGCATCCGGGCAGAGCGCGATTTCCTGGTGCACGAGCCCGATGCCAAGCGATTGCGCGGCGGCTGGTGTGGGTATGCGCACAGCTTTGCCGTAGACGCGGATCTCTCCCTCTGTCGGCTGTACCACGCCGGCAATGATGTTCATGAGCGTCGATTTGCCCGCGCCGTTTTCGCCGCACAACGCATGGACCTCCCCCTTCTCGAGGGTGAAATCGACATCCGCAAGCGCCTGGATAGCCCCGAATTGCTTGCTAACGCCGTGGATTGACAGAACCGCTTCAGCCATCTTCGTCCTCCTTCCCCTTGGAACACCATCCGCGCCGCATGACGCGGATGGTGCTTGCCCAGGAGGTTACTCCTCGATACCCTTGGTGCCGCGGCGCTTCAGGTATTTATCCCAATAGAAGTCGTCGGCGTTCGCGGCAGTCACGATCGAAAGCCCGTTATCAACGACCGGAATGCTCATCGGGTTGAAGCCCGAACGCTTGGCATCGTTCATCGGGTCGATGAGTTCGGGGTGCTTGGCCAGCCAGAGCAGCATGAAGCCCATATAGCCCTGCATACCCTGGTTCGGATTGATCGAGCCGAAAACTTCGCCGGCCTTGATCATGTCGAGAATGTTGGCGTTGACGTCGGCGCACATGACGAGCACCTTGCCGCCGTTTTCCTTGCTGGCCTGCGACGCGCCGATGGCCGAATTCGCCTCCGGCATGAAGACAGCGCCAAGGTTCGGATTGGCCTGGATGATGCTCGACAGCCCCTGATAGGCCTTGGTCGGATCCTGGTTGGAAGCCGCACGACCGACGAGCTTCATGTCCGGCCACTTTGCTTCCATGCGGCCGATAAAGGCAGCGATACGCTTGTCGTGATTGTCCTGGCCTGGATTCTCGAGCACGGCATATTCGCCTTTGCCGCCCATCTTCTCGGCAATCGCGTCGGCCGCATAGATGCCTTCACGTGTGTTGTCCGAGGTAATGAAGGAAACGCGCTTCGAAAGCGGCGAGTCGGCGGCGAAAGTGACAACCGCAGTGCCCTGGTCGATGGCGCGGTTGATCGGCTCAATGAACGGATCGGAGTTCATCGGATGAACGAGAATACCGGCCGGGTTCTGGGCCAGCGCCTGGTCGAAGCTGGCGATCTGCTTGTTGACGTCATATTCCGGCGTGCCGGTGTATTCCGTCTCGCAGCCGAACTGCTGGCCGGCCTGCTTGAACATTTCATAGACGGGGAACCAGTATTCCACGCCCGAGACCATCACGTTCATCACGTATTTTTCGCCCGGCTTGCAACGGAACGGATTATCCGTAGCCGCCGACGCAGTGCCGGCCAGAAAAGTGGTTGCAAGAACCGCCATGGCGGTCGAGCCGATAAATTTGCGCAAGTTTCCTCCTCGAGGCCGAAGCCCCTCCCAAAAGCCCGAGAGCGTCGCATAGACGCCGCTGATCGCGTTGAAACCGAACTTCCTCCTCGAAGTTCGATGAACACAATAAAGTGCAAGAAGGAGCGCGAGTCAATATAATTCACAAGTAGAAATATATTTCACAAGGGCGCCATGACTTATCGGTTGTCCGCTTGATTTCGGACGATGTGCTTGTTCTTTATCTTGGGAAGGTTGTAGAGGCTGGATCGTGTGCGCGTGTGTTCGATCATCCGGCGCATCCGTATACGCAGGCGTTGTTTTCAGCGGCTCCGATCCCTGATCCGCGTCTGGCGCGTGGCCGCGAGCGCATCCGCCTGCGGGGGGATCCACCCTCACCACTAAACCCACCTAGTGGCTGCGTGTTTTCGGCTCGCTGTTGGAAGGCGACGGAGATCTGCGGGACCTCGCCGCCTGTGACGGAAGAGGTTGGGCCGGAGCAGACGGCTGCGTGCTACCATATCGATCGCTAGGCGGCCCTCTGTTGCCTTGGCCCCAGAAACGCAAATAGCCCCTTGCGGGGCATATTGAGTGTGTGTTCGTCTCGATTGGGAAGATTGGTTGCGGGGGCAGGATTTGAACCTGCGGCCTTCAGGTTATGGTCCGCAGGACGAGGAGCTACCATCGCCAGCGAAGATGAAGTCTTCGCGCCAGCGATAGAATTTGGTCTCGATTGGGAAGATTGGTTGCGGGGGCAGGATTTGAACCTGCGGCCTTCAGGTTATGAGCCTATCGAGCTACCGGGCTGCTCCACCCCGCGCCATC
>NZ_LXKO01000042.1:0-1087 GCF_001692185.1 Rhizobium sp. AC44/96 | reverse complement strand
AGCCATCAACCGGCCTTGAGAAGTGGATCGATGCACGCCTGCCGCTGCCTCGTCTCGTCTATGACAGCTTCGTCGCCTACCCGGTTCCGCGTAACCTGAACTATGCCTACACCTTCGGCGCCATGCTGTCGGTCATGCTGATCGTTCAGATCCTGACCGGCGTCGTGCTCGCGATGCACTATGCAGCCGAAACGACGGTTGCATTCAACTCGGTCGAAAAGATCATGCGCGACGTCAACCACGGTTGGCTGCTGCGCTACATGCATGCCAACGGCGCGTCCTTCTTCTTCGTTGCCGTCTATCTCCACATTGCCCGCGGCCTTTACTACGGCTCGTACAAGGCACCGCGCGAAATCCTCTGGATCCTCGGCGTTCTCATCTATCTCCTGATGATGGCGACCGGCTTCATGGGCTACGTTCTGCCCTGGGGTCAGATGTCCTTCTGGGGTGCAACGGTTATCACCGGCTTCTTCTCGGCATTCCCGCTGGTCGGTGAATGGGTGCAGCAGTTTCTGCT
Source organism: Rhizobium sp. AC44/96 (assembly GCF_001692185.1). NCBI lineage: Bacteria > Pseudomonadati > Pseudomonadota > Alphaproteobacteria > Hyphomicrobiales > Rhizobiaceae > Rhizobium > Rhizobium sp. AC44/96. The sequence continues at coordinate 570 of NZ_LXKO01000042.1, read as the reverse complement.
CGGCGGCTTTGCCGTCGACAATCCGACGCTGAACCGCTTCTTCTCGCTGCACTACCTGCTGCCGTTCGTCATTGCCGGCGTCGTCGTCCTGCACATCTGGGCGCTGCACGTTACCGGCCAGACGAACCCGACGGGCGTCGAAGTCAAGACGAAGACGGACACGGTTCGTTTCACGCCTTACGCAACGCTCAAGGATGCGCTCGGCGTTTCGATCTTCCTGCTCGTCTATGCCTACTTCGTCTTCTACCTGCCGAACTTCCTCGGTCACGCCGACAACTACATCCCGGCTGACCCGTTGAAGACGCCGGCTCACATCGTTCCGGAATGGTACTTCCTGCCGTTCTACGCGATGCTGCGCTCGATCACCTTCAACGTCGGCCCGATCGACTCGAAGCTTGCAGGCGTTCTCGTGATGTTCGGTGCGATCATCGTGCTGTTCTTCCTGCCGTGGCTCGACACCTCGAAGGTTCGTTCGGCGGTTTATCGTCCGTGGTACAAGATGGCTTACTGGCTGTTCGTGATCAACGCGATCATCCTCGGCTGGCTCGGTTCGCAGCCGGCGGAAGGCCT
>NZ_LXKO01000041.1:0-250445 GCF_001692185.1 Rhizobium sp. AC44/96 | reverse complement strand
ACGCACTCGCAATCATCCTCCAAACAGTCACCCCGCAGGAGTGTCAAAACCACTTCAGCGAGGCTGGATATGAACGGACTTAAAACAATCCCGCTCTAGCCGCGGACAGAAAGACCCCGCGGTCGCCTGCGGGGGTTCAAGGTAGATCCTTGCGTCCGAAAAGCGGACGTCAGTTCTTGGAGAAGATGTAGTCGGTTTCCTGGCGCAGTACCTCGCCCGGGCGAAGGACCGCGTTCGGGAAGTTCTCGTGGTTGATGGCATCAGGCCAGATCTGCGTCTCCAGGCAAAAGCCCGCAAAAGGCCCATACTGGCGGCCATCGATGCCTGATACCGGCACGTCCATCTTGAAGCCCGCGTAGAACTGAATGCCGGGCTCGGTCGTGCGCACTTCCAGCGACACCCCGGAATGCAGGCTACGTGCGAGCGCGACGGAGCGCTTTGCTGTGCGTTCAGCCGAGAGGCAGAAGTTATGATCGTAAAGCGCCTGCTGATCTCCATCGAAACGCTTCATCGGCGCCATTTCGCGGAAGTCGAAAGCGGTTCCCGCCACAGACCGGACCTCGCCAGTCGGGATCTGCAGCTCATCCGTCACGAGGTAGCCGTCGGCGGCAATCATGATGTCATGCTCGAGCGCATCGTCGCGTCCATCGAGATTGAAATAGGCATGCTGGCAGACATTGGCGAGCGTCGGCTGATCCGATGTCGTTTCATAGGTAACGGAAAGCTGACCGTTGCCGTGCACGCGATAGGTTGCCTGAATCGCGCAATTGCCGGGGTAGCCGCCGCGTCCGTCCTGGTCGACGATCTTGAGGACGACGCGATCGGTGTCGTGTTCGACGATTGTCCAGTTGCGCACGGCGATGTTGTTGCTGCCGCCGTGAAGATGGGTCACGCCGTTTTCGTTCAGATCAAGCTGGTATTGCTTGCCGTCCAGGGTGAATTTGCCATGGCCGATACGGTTGGCACAGCGACCGGGTGTCGCGCCAAAATAGGGCGAATGCGGGGGGTAGCTCTCGAAATTGTCGAAGCCCAGCGTGAGCGGCGCAACATGTCCGTCAAGACGGAGATCCTGGATCACCGCGCCCCAGGTAATGACCTTCGCTGTCAGCCCGCCGCCGATGATTTCAACCCGATGAACGGTTTCGCCCGTTTCGGTGTGCCCAAAAACTTCCCGCTCCAAGATGTCCTCCTCACGACCGCCTGTCTGTTTTTCCGAGGCCCGGAACCTGCCCCCATTTGCCGCAATTCGCAACCGCCGTGCGATAAAAAAGAAGCGCCACCAGATCAATGGTGGCGCTCGATCTTGCGATGCAAGAACCTTCAGCTGTTCTTGCCGATCTCCTCGAGATCGTAGGGCGTCGTCTGGTACATCTCATTGATCCAGTTGCCGAACAGCAAGTGCGCGTGGCTGCGCCAGCGATTTTGCGGGGCAAGCGACGGATCGTTATGGGGAAAATAGTTCTGCGGCATCTTTATCGGAACGCCGGCATTCACGTCGCGGAAATACTCGTCGGACAGTGACGTTGAATCGTACTCGACGTGATTGAAAATATAGAGCCGCTTACCCTTCTTCTCATGCACGAGGCACACGCCCATCTCGCTCGATTCCATGAGGATCTCGAGGCTCTCCGACTTTTCGATATCGGCGCGGCGCACCTCAGTCCACCGCGAGACCGGGACCTCGAAGTTGTCGGAAAAACCGTTCAGGTAGACGGACGACGGTGCGAGGTTCTTGTGGCGATAGACGCCGAACGCCTTTTCCTTCAGTTCGTGCTTGGGAACGCCATGGAAATGGTAGATCGCCGCCATCGCGCCCCAGCAGACGTTCATCGTCGAATGGACGTTTGTTTGCGTCCAGTCGAAAATCTGCTGCATTTCGCCCCAATAGTTCACATCTTCATATGGAAGGGTCTCGATCGGCGCGCCCGTGATGATGAAGCCGTCGAACTTCCGGTGCTTAACCTCTTCCCATGTCTGGTAGAAGGAGAGGAGATGGTCTTCCGAGGTGTTCTTTGCCTTGTGGTTTCCGATCCGGACGAGCGACAGTTCGACCTGGAGAGGCGAGGCGCCGACGAGACGCGCCATCTGCAGTTCCGTCTTGATCTTGTTCGGCATGAGGTTGAGAAGCCCGATCTGCAGGGGGCGGATGTCCTGGCGAATTGCCGCCGTCTCGGTCATCACGCGTACGCCTTCCTGAACCAGGGTTTCAAAGGCGGGCAATGTATCGGGAATCTTAATGGGCATTGCGGTCACTCGACAAGAAAAACGAAATATCGCTATCGGTCCGCACGCGGCCCTTTAGCAACTTCTTTAACGTGGCTGCAAGCCGGCCGGCCAAATCACCACGGAGTGCATTAGATAGCGCTACTCAGCCCGCGAATCAATGTCCGAAACGGTACAGGACGCTTCCGGACGATAACTGCCGCATTAATGGTTGCTAGAATCTGTTGCTGGACAGGATAGAAGGCCATGTTATTCAGGTGAGATGGGTGGTTTAGGAAAGCAAATGAGAGATGATGTAAAAGGGAGGCAGAGCATCCAGGCGCAGGATCGAGTGGGGTACGAGTTGAGCCTGATCTATCGCTTGAAGGTGATGTTTGCCGCCTTCTGGAGTTCCCGCGTGCGCACCAAGGTCCTGCTTATCGGGCCGGCGCTGATCGGTGTCATCCTGCTGACGGCCTATGCAACCGTGCTCCTGAACCAGTGGAATGCGCCATTCTACGACGCCATTGCGCGTCGCGACCTGCCGGGATTCTTTCATCAGCTCAAGATCTTTGCCCTGATCGCCGGTCTGCTCCTGCTACTGAACGTCATTCAGGCGTGGTTCAACCAGATGACCGCGCTCTACATGCGCGAAGGTCTCACCCGGGATCTGGTCGATCAGTGGCTGCAGCGAAAGCGGGCATTGCGCTTGTCCGCCAGTGGGCTCATCGGCATCAATCCCGACCAGCGCCTGCATGAGGATGCGCGAAATCTTGCCGAAAGCACCACGAGCCTGATGATCGGGCTGGTGCAGTCAACCATCCTGCTGGTGAGTTTCATCGGCGTGCTCTGGGAATTGTCGAGCGGTTTCGTCTTTCATTTCGGCACGCACAGTTTTTCCATTCCTGGCTATATGGTTTGGGCGGCTGTCTTCTACGCAGCGTCCGCCTCCGTTCTTAGCCAGCTCGTCGGTCGCAAGCTTGTTCGATTGAACGCCGACCGCTTCTCCAAGGAAGCCGAGCTTCGTTTCGCGCTGATGCATGCAAACGAAAACATGCCGGCGATTACCGTCGCGCGCGGCGAGGAGAACGAACGGCTGCGCATCAATGGGGACATCAGCGGCGTGCTTGCTGTTCTCAGAAGGTTGGCAATGGCCAACGTGAACCTGACCTGGGTTTCCGCCGGTTATGGCTGGCTGGTCGTGGTCATCCCCATCATCGTTGCGGCCCCCGCCTATTTCTCGGGCGGCCTCACGTTCGGCCAGCTGATGATGTCGGTCGGCGCGTTTAACCAGGTCAACACCGCGCTTCGCTGGTATGTCTCGAACTTCGGGCCGATTGCCGAATGGCGCGCAACGCTGATGCGCGTCACCGATTTTCGTCAGGCGCTGACGAGCATGGGCGACGATCACAATCTCAAGGAAGGCATCGACTATGAGAAGGAGGCTTCCGATACGCTGACGCTCGACCGGGTGCAGATCGCGGCCAAGATTGGGGAAGAAATCGACCAATGTGGTGGCTTCCGGGTGCACGAGACCAGCGTGACCATCAAGGCCGGCGAGAAAGTCATGATCAATGGCGATCATAGCGTCAACCGACGCCTGCTTTTCCTGGCGCTTTCAGAAATATGGCCTTTCGGTTCCGGCAAGATCGGGTTGCCGTCTTCCGGCGAGATGATTTTCGTTCCGCAGTCGGCCTACATACCCGGCGGCACGCTCCGCGAGGTTCTTGCTTTTCCCGAGCCGGCCGGCACCTACAACAATGCCGACGTCGAAGCTGCGCTCGGAACGGCGGGGCTCCAGCACCTGATCGCGCGCCTCGACACGCAGGCGCGCTGGGACAAGCTGCTTGACTCCGACGAACAGAAAGCCATTGGCTTCGCCCGTCTGCTGCTTGTCCGCCCGCGCTGGATCGTCTTTGACGAAGTGCTCGAAGGCATGGAGCCGGCGTGGCTGGTCACGATGATCAAGGTGCTCGAATCCATGCCCGAAAGCACGATGATCTATATCGGCCGCTCCGAGGCCTATGTCGAAGCGCTGCAGCCGCGCATTCTGCATCTCGAGCCCCTTCTGGGGAGGCCGGAACCGGTGGTCGTTACGAAGGTGCCGAACTCGCCGGCGCCAGCCATCTGAACGACGCGCGAAAGCGTTCGCAGCATGGCTGAACGCCATGCTGAGGAGCTAGGACCGCCCGTCCTCAAATGGAAACAGTTCTATTGGCTCAAGGGAGTCGGATAACCCAGGCCGGCGCGCGGCGTCGCCCAGTTCCACGACCAAGTCGGCCGAGCGATCAGCCGCCCCGTTTCAACCAACCCGGTGGCTTGCTTCGCAAACCAGCTAGGGCTCGGTGTCTTTCCGCCGGGATCAGGCGATCGAAGCATAACGCCAATTGATGGGACGAGCGCCCGTGGGTTCGGCTTATGCGTTCAACAGGCTGGCCGAGGAGCAGGAAGTGATCGCTCTGCGATCTCGTCCCTGAAGGATGATCCGACTGTTCGGACCGAACGGTTTCCTGCCTCTTGCTTTCTCACGTGAGTGCGGCTCGCAATCACGTACGCGGCTTCAGGTTCTCCGGATCGTAGATCGGCTTGTAGCCGACGCTGACCACCTCGACCGGATAGGTCTCGGCGAAATATTCGACATTCAGCTTGCGGCCGACCTGGCAGTATTCCTGCGGCAGGTAGGCGAGCGCGATGTTCTTGCCGACCGTCGGGCCGTAGGCGACCGAGGTCGTGTAGGAGATGCGGCCGAGGCTATCGACCAGCGTCTTGCCTGTTTCAGGATCCATGACCGGCATCGAGCCGACGGGGTAGCGCTTGACGCCCTTGCTGTCGGTGTTTTCGGTCATGACGAGGGTGCAGAGCATCGCCGGCTGGTGTTCGCGGGCCTTGTATTCCAGGTGTTTCGCCTTTCCGCGGAAATCGGCTTCCTTGACCTTCGGGCGGGCGAGATCGGCTTCCAGCAGGTTGTACTGTGTGAGCAGGTCGCCGTTCTGCAGGCGCAGCGACTTTTCCATGCGGCGCGAGTTGGCGTAGGTCTCGACGCCGAAGGCCATGACACCGGTGGCGCGGAGCGCATCCCAGACGGCTAGGCCATCCTCGTATTTCATGTGCAGTTCCCAGCCCTGTTCGCCGACATAGGAGATGCGGAAGGCGGTGACCGTCTTGCCCGCGATCTCGATCGGCTTGATGGCCGCGAAGGCGAAGTTTTCGGGGTCGAGCGCTGCCGGATCGGCGACGACTTTCTTCAGCGTGTCGCGGGCGTTCGGACCCCAGATGCCGATCGTGATGAACTTTTCCGAGACGTCGGTGATCGTGACGTCGAGGCCGCGATCCTCGGCGACGCGCTTCATGTAGTGGAAGTCGCGCGGACCGGCGTCTGCGCCGTTGATGAGGCGGCAGCGGTCGGCCATGCGGATGACGGTGAAGTCGGCGCGGACCATGCCCTCGTCGTCGAGGAAGTGGGTGTAGATGCCCTTGCCAATGTTGGCGTCACCGCCGATCTTGGCGGCGCAGAGCCACTCAAGCAGCTCGACATGATCGGGGCCCTCGATGTCGACCATGTGGAAATGGCTGAGGTTGACGATGCCGCAATCCTCGCTCATCGCCAGATGCTCGGCGTTGGAGACGCGCCAGAAGTGGCGGTTGTCCCACTCGTTTTCGCGCACGGGAACGCGATCGGCGTATTTCTCCAGCAGGTGCTCGTTGGCCTTGTAGCCATGGGCGCGTTCCCAGCCGCCGAGTTCCATGAAGTAGCCGCCGAGTTCCTTTTCGCGCTCGTAGAAGGGCGAGCGCTTGGCGTTGCGGCCGGAGGCATAGGGTTCGCGGGTGTGAACGGCGGGGAAGTAGATCTTCTGCGCGGCCTCATAGCAGCGGCCGGCGATGAAGTCCTCGGTCAGTTGGTGCGGATAGAAGCGCGAATAGTCGATCGAATTGTGGTCGATCTCGGTGCGGCCGTCGGTCATCCAGTCGGCGATCAGCTTGCCGTAGCCCGGGCCGTCCTTGACCCAGATGGCGACGCAATACCAGAGGCCGCGCACCTTCTGGCTCTCGCCGCAGGAGGGGCCGCCGGCGGCGGAGACCTGCAGCAGGCCGTTGAAGGAGTGACCTTCGTTATAGCCGAGTTCACCGAGGATCGGGGTCAGTTCCATGGCCTTTTCGAGCGGCTCAAGGATCTGCTCCATTTCGAGGTCGCGCTGCGAGGGCGACAGGCGCGCCTCGTGCTTTTCGAGAAGCTCGCGCGGGTGGCACATGCGCGGGTTGGTGGTCTCGTAGTAACCCCACTCGATCTGGCCGCCTTCAGTGGTCTTCGGGTCGCCGGTGTCGCGCATATATGCGGAGTTGCCCTGGTCGCGCAGCAGCGGGAAGCCGATTTCCTTGCCCGTGCCTTCGAACTCGTTGTAGGGGCCGAAGAAGGTGAGGGGGTGATCGACCGGCATGACCGGCAGGTCTTCGCCGACCATCTCGGCGATCAGGCGGCCCCAGAGGCCAGCGCAGACGATGACGTGATCGGCCATGATGGTGCCGCGATGGGTGACGACGCCCTTGATGCGGCCGCCCTCTGTTATCAGCGACTGGGCCGGCGTGTTGCCGAACATCTTTAGCTTGCCGGATTTTTCGGCGGCATCGACCAGCTTGCCGGCGACGGTCTGCGAACGCGGGATGACAAGGCCGGCGTCGGGATCGAACATGCCGCCCTGGACCTGATCTTCCTCGATCAGCGGGAACATTTCCTTGATCTCAGCGGGCGAGACGTAATGCGCCCGGGTGCCGAAGGCCTTGGCGGAGCTGAGCTTGCGCTTGATCTCTTCCATCCACGCATCGTCGCCGGTACGCGCGACTTCAAGGCCGCCGATGCGGGAGTAGTGGCCCATCTTCTCGTAGAAATCGATCGAATACTGGGTGGTCCAGACCGAGAGATAGTCGTGTGACGTGGTGTAACAGAAGTCCGAGGCGTGGGCGGTCGAGCCGATGTCGGTCGGGATGCCCGACTTATCGATGCCGACGATGTCGTCCCATCCTCGTTCGATCAGGTGATGGGCGATCGAGGCGCCGACGATGCCGCCGAGACCGATGATGACGACTTTTGCCTTGGTTGGAAATTCCGCCACGTGCCGGTTCCTTCTTGGTTCTTCGACGAATGTGTCACGCCACATCCATTTTCAATTTTCACTCAGATCTTTTCGCATACAGACCACGGTATTGGGCAGCTTATGATCGTCATCGGGTCCACCCCCCGCGACATCGGTGTAGTCGCGCCAGAGTTAGGCCTGATCAAACCCGACATCGCCGATCACCTTAGCTTTCCGGTCAGTGTTGATGTGGCCGTCTCAACAGCAATCAACTTGTGCCATTTCAGGCTAACCGACCGCTGCCAGAACGACGTCAGCTTGAGCGGCCTTGCGATCGATATCAAGAGGCTCAGGGAAGGTTCATCTCGAGATTGGCAAGCACCCTACGGGCTGCTCTTCTCGATCATTCTGGTCAGGCAACGCAGCAGCGTCGACTTGCCCGACCCGGGCAGGGACCGCAAACACGAGGCCGGGTTACCCTGCTAAACGCTCGGGTACTGTCCGTCGCCCCAGGCGACTTGCCGACCGGTCGCAAGGTCCAGCGCACAGCCGATCTGGTGCTCTATAAGAAACGTAATGTCGTCGAACGTTACTTCTGTACACTCAAGCACTTTCGGCGCGTGGCAACACGTTTCGACAAGGTCGCCAGGCACTTCCTTGCCGAAGTTATGCTCGCCTCAGCCCCCATATGGCTCAGAAATTGGGAGCTCGCCGCCTAACCCTCTAGTTCCTCGCGGAGCATCTCAAGCTCAAGCCATTCCTCTTCCATTTTCGTCAGGCCGTCGCGGAATTTCTCCATTTCCGCGGCCAGCCGGTTGAAGGTGGCAGGATCCTTCGTGAAGAGATTGGGGTCGGCCATCTTCTCTTCGCGCTTGGCGATCTCGGCCTCGGCCTTGGCCATTTCCTTGGGCAGGTTCTCGAGAGCGAACTTTTGCTTGAAAGAGAGCTTGCCCTTGGCCTTTGCCGGTTCGGCGACGGCGGTGTCCTGCGCTTTCGCTTTTTCCGCCCTCTCAGCCTTCTTGCGTTCGTCTGCAGCACCCTTGCGCTGTACGAGCATGTCGGAATAACCGCCGGCATATTCGATCCAGCGACCGTCCGGTGCATCGGGAACGGCTGGTGCGATCGTCGATGTCACGGTGCGGTCGAGGAAATCGCGGTCGTGGCTGACGAGGATGACGGTGCCCGGAAAGCCCGCCACCACTTCCTGCAGCAGATCCAGCGTTTCGATATCGAGATCGTTGGTCGGCTCGTCGAGGATAAGGAGGTTCGACGGGCGCGCCAGCATGCGTGCCAGCATCAGCCGGGCGCGCTCGCCACCCGAGAGGTTCTTGATCGGCGTACGGGCTTGCTCCGGCTGGAACAGAAATTCCTTCATGTAGCCGGTCACATGCCGCTGTTCGCCGTTGACCAGCAGGTTCTCGCCGCGCCCGTCTGTAAGGTAGTGCGCAAGCGTATCTTCCAGGTTCAGGTCTTCGCGCTTCTGGTCGAGCGTTGCGATTTCAAGATTGGTGCCGAGCTTGATCGTGCCGGTGTCGGGAGCAAGCTGCCCCGTCAGCATCTTCAGCAGCGTCGTCTTGCCGGCGCCGTTCGGGCCGACGAGGCCGATGCAATCACCGCGGTGAACGCGGATGGAGAACGGCGTGACGATCGGACGGTCACCATAGGTCTTGGTGATCTTGTCGGCCTCGATGACGAGTTTGCCGGATTCCTGTGCGTCGGAAATGGTTGCCTGTACGGATCCCTGCGGGCCCTTGTGTCCGCGGTATTGCGAGCGCATCGTCTGCAGCTCGCCGAGGCGACGCATGTTACGCTTGCGCCGCGCCGTTACGCCGTAGCGTAACCAGTGCTCTTCGCGTTCGATCGCCTTGCCGAGCTTGTGCTGCTCCAACTCTTCCGCCTCGAGGACCTGATCGCGCCAGGCTTCGAAATGCGCAAACCCCCGGTCGAGTCGGCGCGAGGTGCCGCGATCGAGCCAGACAGTGGCAGTCGAGACCTTTTCGAGAAAGCGACGATCGTGGGAGATCAGAACGAGGGCGCTGCGGCTCTTCTGCAATTCGCCTTCCAGCCATTCGATCGTCGGCAGGTCGAGATGATTGGTCGGCTCGTCGAGCAGCAGGATATCCGGCTCGGGAGCGAGAACGCGGGCGAGTGCTGCGCGGCGGGCTTCGCCGCCCGAAAGGTTCTTCGGGTCTTCGTCGCCGGTCAGGCCGAGATGCGACAGCAGATAGGTCACGCGGTACGGATCGTCCCCAGGCCCGAGACCGGCTTCGGCATAGGCCAGAACCGTCTTGTAGTCAGCAAAATCCGGAGCCTGCTCGAGATAGCGCACCGTTGATGCAGGGTGCCGGAAAACCTCACCGGACTGGGCCTCGACGAGGCCGGCGGCAATTTTCAGCAATGTCGATTTGCCCGATCCGTTGCGGCCGACCAAACAGATCTTGTCGCCGGGCTCCACTTGCAGGGCGGCGCCTGCCAGAAGCGGCGCGCCGCCGAAGCTCAGGAAGATGTCATCGAGTTTAAGGATGGGGGGCGCCAAAAATCAGACTCCGGAAAGATCGTAGGGACGAGCGAGGATGATCGCGCGGCCGCCTTCAAGCGAAAAGCGCACAGGGCCTTCCGCGACGTTGGAAATGGTGCGCGACGACCCGAACGGCAAATGGAAATTCATCAGCGGATAGCGCGCATTTTCGATGTTTAGCCCGGTGAGTTCGCTGAAGCCGGGAACGGAAAAGAGGCATCCCTCCGGCAGATCCAGGTCGAGAGCGCCGGGAATGAGTGGCACGGCTTCTTCGGTGCCAGACGTCAGCAGCACGTCGAAGCCCGCTTCCGCTAGGCTGACCGCATAGAGAAGATGCTGGAGACCGTGATCGGATCGCTCGCCGGCCAATGCACCGGCAAGAACAAGTCGCCGGGCGCCGAGCCTGATGGCTTCCGATACGGCGATCTCGCCGTCGGTCGATGCCTTTGCGGCCGGATAGGGCTGCTTAGGCACGCCAGGGAATGCTTCATCGAGATCCGTCGGCGTCGAATCGAAGTCGCCAACCCAGAGCTCGGGTACGACGCCAAGCGCGAGCGCATGGCGCATGCCGCCATCCGCCGCAATGAAGCGTGTTCCCGCGACCGCCTTTTGCAGGCGATCGGTCAGCCGTAGCTCGCCGCCCAGCAGAATGGTGAAGGTGGATTGGTTCATGGCATTGCCCATAGCGCAAAGCGGGGGGCAAGGGAAAGGCGCTTGTTAGCCGTCCTCGGCCACATCCTTCATACGTGCCTGAAAAACGGCTTCGAAGCCGGATATGTACCTGTCGAAAAGCGTTCCGAACATTTCGACATCATCATTGCTCCAGTCCGCCACGATCTCCGAAATGATCGAGAGCTTTTGCGCCTTGACTTCCGACATCAGGCGCTGGCCAAGCGGCGTCATGACGACGACGATCCGCCTCGCATCAGCCTGGGAGGCCTTGCGGAGCAGGATGTTGCGGCCGACCATCTCCGAGACGACGCGGCTGGCACGCGACGGATCGATGCGCATGGCTTCGGCGATCGCTCCGACCGTGACTTCTCCATCAGGCTCGGCGCGCCGCACGGCCTCCAGAACGTCGAGATGCGACAGTTCGAGGCCGGGAACAATGCTCTGGATCGCCAGTCGACCGATCAGACGTCGCCCGGTCATCAGTCGCATGCGCGACATGCTTTGGCCGATGTAGGAAATACCTTCCCGGACCGTGTCGTTGTCTTCAAGTTTCGCTGCGGTTTCGTTCATGTCGAAATCATATCAGAACCAAATGGGGATGAGAATATGCGGGCGTCATCAATGTGACATTGACAAATATATGCTGATAGCACATAAAATCACCCATCCTCTAATCGGAATGATTTCTTCATGGATATGCAAGCTGCCGTCGTGCCGCTCGTGACGGATCATCGTCGCAGGCTGGTGCTCTTTCTTTTCCTTATGACGGCCATGTTCATGGCCACGCTGGACAACCAGATCGTCGCCACCGCGCTGCCCACGATCGTTGGTGAGTTCGGACATCTCGAGCGGTTCAGCTGGGTGGGCTCCGCCTATCTGCTGGCAGTGAGCGCCGTGATGCCGCTCTACGGCAAGCTCGGCGATCTCTTCGGTCGCAAGTATGTGATGATGGCGGCCATCCTCATCTTCACGGTTGGCTCCGCCGTCTGCGGACTGGCCGTCTCCATGAATACGCTGATTGCCGCGCGCGTTCTCCAGGGATTGGGCGGCGGTGGCATCATGGTGTCGATCTTTGCGGTGAACGCCGATCTGTTCGAGCCGCGAGAGCGCGCTCGCTACCAGAGCTATTCCAGCCTCGTGCTGATGGCATCAGGCGCGATCGGCCCGGTACTTGGCGGCGCGATGAGCGACCTGTTCGGCTGGCGTTCGATATTTCTCGTCAACGTGCCGATCGGTGTTGTCGTATTCGCCGGGCTTATCTTCATGTTGCCCTATCGCAAGCCGCATCGCCGCCCCAAGATCGATTATGCCGGTGCTCTCCTGCTTGCCCTGACGACCACGAGTGTCGTGCTTGCAGCCGATAGCAGCGAACTCTTTGGTTCCCTCGTCTCGGTGCCTGCCCTTTCGATCATTGCTGTCGGCGTCCTGTGTGCGGTGCTGTGGGTTCTCGTCGAGCGCCGCGCGGCCGAGCCGATCATTCCGCTGCAGCTGTTTCGCAATTCGACCTTCGGGCTGATGCTTGTCATGTCGATCATGAGCGGCGCGATCGGTATAGGCATGGTCAACTATTTTGCTCTTTTCCTGCAAACGACCACAGGTCTTTCCCCGTCGAGCGCCGGCGGCCTGTTCGTATTGCTTACGGGTGGCATCGTCTGCGGTTCGTTGTCTGCCGGAAGGATCATCGCTGCAACGGGACGCTACAAGCCTTTTGCGGTCGCAAGTCTCGCCTGTAGCGCACTCGCATTTGCGATGCTGACGCAGGTGCATGCGGGAACGTCGGTGTTCGTGATCGGTGCGATCATGGCATTCCATGGATTGGGCGTTGGTCTCGCGCAGCAGGTACCGGTGATCGGCGTTCAAAATGCGGCTCCCGCCCGCGATGTCGGCGCCGCAACTGGCTCCGTGACACTCTCGCGCATGGGTGGCGCATCGATCGCGATTTCCATCTACGGGGCAATCGTCGCCTCGCAGCTTGGCAGGCATGGCACTTCTATTTCCGGTATTGCCGATATCGAGCAGTTGACACCGAAGATGATGGCGGCTCTGCCGGAGGCCGCGCGCGAGGCGGTTGCAGACGCTTATGCCGGCGCGTTTACGCCGCTGTTCATGACATCCTGCGTGATTGCACTGATCGGTCTTGCCGCAGCGTTGATGCTGAAGCCTGTTCAATTGCCGCGCGCTGGTGAAGTCAAGCAGCCGAAACCCGCTGCCGAAGCGGCAGAATAATCAGCTTGAGGCGGGTCACGCCGCCTCTTGTCATAAACCCATTACGACGGTACATCTCTTCTCGCTCTAACGGGGTGCCCCTGTGTCTGTCCGACGCACGGCTGAGAGGCGCGTAAAGCGCTAACCCGCGGAACCTGATCCGGCTAACACCGGCGGAGGGATTAGACGCGTGACACCAGGCACCGCCCATTCCCCTTCATGTGCGTACACCAAGAGGAGAGGTGCCATGTTCAATTTTATGACCAAGACTCGCATGCTTCTTGTCGCCTTGCCAGCATTTCTTGCCGTATCGGCGGCAGATGCGAGCGCGGCCGGCAAGACGCTGACCATCTACACCTATGAGAGCTTCACCTCAGAATGGGGACCCGGCCCCAAGGTGAAGGAAGCCTTTGAAAAGACCTGCGATTGCACGGTCAATTTCGTGAGCGTCGCGGACGGTGTTGCCCTTCTTTCGCGCCTCAAGCTCGAGGGTGCAGGCACCAAGGCCGACGTCGTGCTCGGTCTGGACACCAATCTTGTCGGTGAGGCCAAGGCGACGGGGCTGTTTGATGCGAGCGGTGTCGATACCAGCGCGCTCAAGGTTCCCGGCGACTACAAGGACGACGTCTTTGTACCTTACGACTATGGTCATTTCGCCGTGATCTACGACACGCAGACGATCAAGAACCCGCCGCAGAGCATGAAGGATCTGGTCGAAGGCGATCCGTCGCAGAAAATCGTGATCGAAGATCCGCGCACGTCGACGCCGGGCCTCGGTCTGCTGCTATGGGTAAAGTCGATCTATGGCGACAAGGCCCCGGAAGCCTGGGAAAAGTTGAAGAACCGCGTTCTCACGGTGACGCCTGGCTGGTCTGAAGCCTATAGCCTCTTCACCAAGGGTGAGGCACCCATGGTCCTGTCCTATACGACTTCGCCGGCGTACCATATGGTGGCGGAGAACACTGATCGCTATCAGGCTGCTGCTTTCTCCGAGGGGCACTACATTCAGATTGAGGTTGCCGGCCTGATGAAGAACGCGCCGGAGAAGGACCTTGCCCATGATTTTCTGAAGTTCATGGTAACGCCCGGCTTTCAGGATACGATCCCGACCAACAACTGGATGATGCCAGTGTCCGCGACGTCTCAGCCGCTACCGGATGCCTTCGGCAAGCTGGTCAACCCGTCGAAGACCTTCCTCATGAGCTCGGACGAAGTGGCGAAGAACCGCAAGGCCTGGATCGACGAGTGGCTGGCCGCCATGAGCATGAACTGATGCTGCAAACCACGGCTGAGAAGCGGTGGGCGATGACCGGCGGGGTGTTGAGCCTCGCCGCTATCGTTTTCTTCGTCAGTCTGGCGACATTGGCCCTGCTGGCGGCGAGCGGCCCATTGGCAATATCCGAGGTGCTGTTCGATCCCTATGTTCTGAGAGTTGTTCGCTTCACATTGGTGCAGGCGGTTCTGTCGACCGCTCTGTCGATCGTCTTCGCCATTCCGCTAGCGCAAGCGTTGGCGCGTCAGCCGCGCTTTCCCGGCCGGATCTGGGTCATTCGCCTTCTCGCGGTGCCGATGGGCTTGCCTGTCCTGATCGGTGCGCTGGGTCTGATCGGCATCTGGGGTCGGCAGGGTGTCTTGAACTTGATCCTCACCGAGATTGGCCTTGCGGAGCCGATTAGCATCTACGGCTTGTCCGGCATCCTGCTCGCCCACGTATTCTTCAATCTGCCGCTGGCCGCCCGGCTCATGCTGGCTGCGCTCGAGCGCGTGCCAGGAGAGTATTGGCTGATGGCGAGCAGCCTCGGCATGCGGCGGGGTTCGATTTTCCGGTTTGTCGAATGGCCGGTCCTGCGCTCGGTCATTCCAGGCGTCGCCGGTCTCATTTTCATGCTGTGTGCCACCAGTTTCACCCTGGTACTGACGCTCGGCGGCGGACCGGCCGCAACGACCATAGAAGTCGCGATCTATCAGTCTCTCCGGTTCGATTTCGATCCGCCGAAGGCGGTTGCGCTTTCATTGTTGCAGATCGCATTGACCGTTGTCGTGCTTGGGGCATTGTCGCTCCTTCCTGCAACCGGCGACGAGGGACTGACGACCGGCAAGACGATCAAACGCCCGGACGGGGTATCGCCTGGCGCACGACTGGCCGATGGTGGTTCGGTTCTCCTCGCTACGCTATTCCTGGGGCTGCCGCTTGTGTCGGTGATCGTGGCCGGTTTGCGTGCCGATCTGGTGAAGCTTCTGGCTGAGCCGATCTTTTGGCGCTCGGTTGCAACGAGCGCCGCGATGTCGGTTTCCGCCGCCCTGGTATCGCTGACTCTTGCTTGCGCCCTCGTGCGCGCACGCCACACGATCGCCTCGGCAGGCATGCAGGAACGTGTTTTTCGCTCTTTTTTTGCAGCGATGGGTGGCGCTTCATCGCTGGTTCTTCTTGTTCCGCCGATCGTTCTTGCTACCGGTTGGTTCATGGCTCTGCGTGCTTTCGGCGATGCCACCACCTGTGCCCCTGTTCTCGTAGTCGCGATCAACGCTCTGATGGCCTTGCCGTTCGTCATGCGGGTTCTTGAGCCCTCCTATGCCATTCATCAGAGGCGGACGCAGAGGTTGAGCGCGAGCCTTGGCATTTCCGGCTTTTCCCGCCTTCGCCTCGTCGATTGGCCCGCGCTGCGTAAGCCTATCCTCACGGCCTTGTCGTTCGCGATGGCGCTGTCGCTTGGTGATCTGGGCGCCGTCGCCCTGTTTGGCTCGGATAGTTTCGTGACGTTGCCGTGGCTGGTCTATAGCAGGATGGGTAGTTATCGAACGAATGATGCGGATGGATTGGCGCTGATCCTCGGCATTATATGCCTGCTGCTGACGATCGCCGGCACGATGAAGCAACCGCCGCGACGGGAGGTCGCCTTGCATGGGTGACGGGGTTGAAATGCAGAATGTCTCGCTGACGCTTGGCGGGCATGATTTCCTTTTCGATTGCAAACTTCCAGCCGCGGCCGTGATCGCGGTGACTGGCGCCTCGGGGGCTGGAAAATCGACCTTTCTCAATTTATTGGCCGGCTTCGACGTGCCGGCGCAGGGAGGCATCTTCATCGCGGGGATGAATGTCACCCGAGAGCATCCGGCGAAGCGGCCTGTTTCATTGGTCTTTCAGGACAACAATCTTTTTGCTCATCTCGATGTCTTCACCAATGTTGGGCTGGGCGTTGATCCCGGGATGAAACTCTCTCAGTCCGATCGGCTGTCGATCACGGCAGCGCTTGCGAAAGTCGGACTTGCCGGTTTTGAGGGGCGCATGCCGGCAACGCTATCGGGTGGAGAGCGCCAGCGCGTGGCCTTCGCCCGCGCGCTTGTGCGAAAGCGACCTGTGCTCCTGCTTGACGAACCGTTTGCAGCGCTCGATCCCGGCTTGCGCAACGAGATGGCTGCACTGCTTCTCGACATGCACAAGGAAACGGCGAATACGGTGATCATCGTCTCGCATGATCCCGACGAGGTTCGTCGCATTGCAGACTATGCAGTCTTCATCGATCGTGGCCGCATCGCAGTGGCGGCCCCGATTGGCTCGTTTCTGAGCCATGAGGGGCATCCAGGTTTGCGTCAATTTCTCGACAACTGACGAATCTGGACTGTGCAACGGCACTTTCGCCATAATTTCAAGCGACCCAAGCAACTCCTTAACCACGTTACGCTTGCTAAAATACAACGGCGCTACATTTAAGCAGAGTCTCGCTATGCAACCGATGCGGAAATCAGTTACAGCAAAGACTTACGTCCTCGATTGTGCACTGCAGAAGCGGGGACGGACGCCTGTTGACCCTTGATGAAGACGGCCGGTTCGCTAGGAGCCGACCGACAAGAACGATGACTTGGAGAGCCCGCCTGCACAGCATGACGACGTCGAAATGGCCCGCGACCTCCAGTGATGTGTTCTTTGCAACGTGCCGTTGGGCACGAAGGCTGTCGCTTGTCTCTTTTGCAAGCGTCGCGCTGTACGGCTGCCAGTCCGCTTTGGAACAATCCTATCAACCGAGCGTCGGCCCGTCCTCAAATCCGCAGATCGTCGACGAGGTGCAGAAGAACGATCCGCGCGCTGCCATGGGCGCTCGCGAACATCCCCGTATCGTCGCAAGCTATGGCGGCGAATACAAGGATGCGAAGACCGAGCGTCTGGTTGCGCGCATCGCCGGCGCGCTGACTGCGGTGTCCGAAAATCCCAGCCAATCCTACCGCATCACGATCTTGAATTCCCCGGCTATCAACGCCTTCGCCCTGCCTGGCGGCTATCTCTATGTGACCCGTGGCCTGCTGGCGCTCGCCAACGATGCCTCGGAAGTGGCGGCGGTTCTGTCGCACGAGATGGGCCACGTCACCGCCAATCACGGCATTGAGCGACAGAAGCGGGAAGAAGCTGAGGTCATCGCCAGCCGTGTTGTCGCTGAAGTTCTGTCGAGCGATATTGCCGGCAAACAGGCGCTGGCACGCGGCAAGCTGCGTCTTGCGGCCTTCTCACGGCAGCAGGAACTACAGGCTGATGTCATCGGTGTGCGGATGCTCGGCGAGGCTGGCTATGACCCTTACGCGGCCGCGCGCTTCCTTGACGCTATGGCGGGATATAGCCGCTTCATGTCTGTCGATCCGGATGCCGACCAGAGCCTCGACTTCCTGTCGAGCCATCCGAACTCCGCCCAGCGTATCGAGCTCGCGCGTGACCATGCCCGCGCCTTTGGCCAGGAAGGCAAGGTCGGGGACACCGGACGCGACTATTATCTCGATGGAATCGACGGGCTTCTCTATGGCGACAGCCCCGAGGAAGGCTATGTCCGCGGCCAGACCTTCCTGCATGGCGGTCTTGGCATTCGCTTCGACGTGCCGCCCGACTTCAAGATCGACAACAAGGTCGAAGCGGTCATGGCAACGGGGCCTAACGATGTTGCGATCCGTTTCGATGGCGTTGCTGACAACGAGAACCAGTCGCTGACCAACTATATCTCGAGTGGTTGGGTGACCGGCCTTGACCCTTCGACGATCCAGCAGATCACGGTCAACGGCATGGAAGCCGCTACCGCCCGGGCTAGCGCCGATCGCTGGGACTTCGACGTTACGGTCATTCGCAACAAATCGCAGATCTTCCGCTTCCTGACTGCGGTGCCGAAGGGCAGTCCGAGCCTGCAGCAGACGGCCGATGTGCTGAGAGCAAGCTTCCGGCGCATGACGCCCGAAGAAGCGGCGTCGCTGAAGCCGTTGCGGATTCGCGTCGTCACCGTCCGCCCGGGCGAGAACATCACCACGCTCGCTTCGCGGATGATGGGTACGGATCGCAAGCTCGATCTCTTCAAGCTCATCAATGCCCTTCCGACTGGCGCGTCGGTGGCTGTCGGCGATCGCGTGAAAATCATCTCGGAATAAAAGAAGGCCCGGCTTGCGCCGGGCCAGTTGCATCACTGGGGGAGTAATTCTGTCAGACCGATGCGGCCATATAGGGATCGGCACTCACGAGCGCCGACCGAAGCTTTTCCATAGCCCGGCTCTCGATTTGCCGAACGCGTTCCTTGGAGATGCCGAGATCGGCACCGAGTTCTTCCAGCGTGGCGCCGTCTTCCGCCAGACGGCGGGCACTGATGATCTTCATCTCGCGCTCATTCAGGCGTGTCAGGGCCGATGCGAGCCACACGCGACGACGTTCGCCGTCGATCATGTTTGTGACCTGCTCGTCCGGGAGTGGCTCGTCGCTGACGAGGAAGTCCATCTTCTCGGCGCTATCCGCGTCACCAGAGACCGAGGGCGCCTGGAGCGAAGCGTCGTTGCTTGAAAGCCGGGCATCCATGGTCTGAACGTCCGCAAGGCTTACGCCGAGGGCACCGGCGATCTCCTGATGGATGGATTGCAGCGTCAGCTGTGTATCGCCTTTTGCGAGCTTCGCGCGCAGGCGCCGCAAATTGAAGAAGAGCGCCTTTTGCGCTGAGCTCGTTCCGCCGCGAACGATGGACCAGTTGCGAAGGATATAATCCTGTATAGACGCGCGGATCCACCAGCTGGCGTAGGTCGAAAAGCGAACGTCACGTTCGGGTTCGAAGCGCGCGGCTGCTTCGAGCAGGCCGACATAGCCTTCCTGCACGAGGTCACTCATCGGGAGTCCGAAATTGCGGAACTTCGCTGCCATCGAGATAACCAGGCGCATGTGCGCCATTGCGATCTGGTTGCGCGCGCCGCGATCCTCGTTGTGCTTCCAGCGGACAGCCAGGTCATGTTCTTCTTCTCGGGCAAGATAGGGCGCCGCCATGGCAATTTTGATCATGCGCCGGTCTGCAGACATGTTCTTCATATCGATCTCCTGAACTTACGCTTGGGCCCTCGACGGGGCAAACAATGTTCAATTCCGGGCGTTGCACCCAGATCAAAATCTTGGCTTGAAGATATGAAGGCCCCGAACTCTGGACGTTTCAGCAGGAGGCCCTACTTTAACGTTATGCGTCGGAAATCCGGCGAAGAGAGATCAGTCTTGTCACGTTGCCGATCTGGCAAATTGTGGAACGCATAATCCACTCCTCATCGAACGTAGACCCAAAAGCGAACGTTCGGTCAGGGTGATAGCCCCGCAGACATTCGCAACAGCAATTCGATAACGCGCGAGGCTGGAAAAAGTTCCAAAAAAAACCCGGCTCGAAGGCCGGGTTTTTGATAGGGGAAGCGGGCCGCTGTTTAGGCAGCTTCGTCCTGAGATTCGTCTTCTTCAATCGCCTTGCCGCGCTTGGGACCCTTGTTCAGGTTGGTCTCAACGAGGCGAACGGCTTCAGTTTCCGACATCTTGTTGACGGCAGCGATCTCGCGAGCCATACGGTCAAGCGCAGCTTCGTAAAGCTGACGTTCGGAATAGGACTGTTCCGGCTGGTTTTCGGCACGGTAGAGGTCGCGCACGACTTCAGCGATAGAGATAAGGTCGCCGGAATTGATCTTGGCGTCATATTCCTGAGCGCGACGGGACCACATCGTACGCTTTACGCGCGCCTTGCCCTGCACAACCTTCAGTGCCCGATCAACAAAATCGGTTTCAGAGAGCTTGCGCATACCGATGCTCATGGCCTTCGCGACCGGCACCTTCAGGCGCATTTTGTCCTTCTCGAAATCGATAACGAAAAGTTCGAGCTTCATGCCTGCAACTTCTTGCTCTTCGATGGCGGTGATGGTACCGACGCCATGTGCGGGGTACACGATCGATTCACCGGTCTTGAAGCCGTGACGTGCGGAAGAAGGCTTTTTCTGCTGGGTCGTCATTCTATTCAAAAACTCCCTGTTACGCTTCCGGCGGCGGCCGGAGCCGGGTCAGTCAGGCCCGGGTTAGACGGTGCAACCCGTCGGGTGACTTTGCTTCTGTTCCGACCGAACGGAAACAAACACAATCACGCGCACGATTTCGGGACCTCACAGCTCAAGGCGTTGATATGTCACGGAAACCGCGTGTGGATTTGTTTTGCTTTCGTGGTGGTTTTGGGCACGCAAAATGCCGC
The DNA here is from genome assembly GCF_001692185.1 of Rhizobium sp. AC44/96. Taxonomy (NCBI): domain Bacteria; kingdom Pseudomonadati; phylum Pseudomonadota; class Alphaproteobacteria; order Hyphomicrobiales; family Rhizobiaceae; genus Rhizobium; species Rhizobium sp. AC44/96. The sequence continues at coordinate 230,280 of NZ_LXKO01000041.1, read as the reverse complement.
AAATGGATCAGTGTTGTAAAGCTACCACAAAAATATGAGGAAATCAATAATTTACTGAGCCTGAGTCATGCAGGCAACACATGTCACCCATATGATTCAAGCAATTTCCTGTGCATCAGTGGACGCATCCCGCACTTTTTTGATCGGCGGGTTTTGCCGGTCGATCAGTCGCCTGCGCCGGGCTTTTCCGAGAAGTACTTTTCGAACTTTCCGGTCTCGCCGTCCAGCTCCTTGGCCTCCGGCATCGCGTCCTTCTTGACGGTGATGTTTGGCCAGATGCTTGCGAACTCGGCATTGATCTTCAGCCACTTGTCGAGGCCCGGCTCCGTATCCGGCTTGATCGCCTCGGCGGGACATTCGGGCTCGCAGACGCCGCAATCGATGCACTCGTCAGGATGAATGACAAGGAAGTTTTCGCCTTCGTAGAAGCAGTCTACTGGGCACACTTCGACGCAGTCCGTGTATTTGCAGCGAATGCAGTTGTCGGTCACGACATAGGTCATGAAGAACTCCAGGATTTCCACGCAGTGGGGCGGGCAACCTGGAACGTCGCGCCTTTCCCCTGGCCGGACTGGGGCGTGGACAACTGTGCGAAGCCTCACGTAATCCGGCAAGTCGAATGTGAAGTATCGGTTCTGATGGCGGATTTCAAGAATAAACCGATCGCAAAACGGGGCCGTTGAGAGACAGTTTTCTAATCGTCGTCAGACATTAGCCTGTCGATTGCTCTGCGCTCTTTTTTCGTCGGCCTTCCGGCGCCAATCGCACGCGTTGCCTGCTCGTAGAGGGAAAGCCGTTTCGTCTCGTCCGGAGGTGGCGTCAGATCCTCATATAGGAGTCTGGCCTCTTCGTAGGGGCCGCGCCGATCTCCCGCCGCCTTGACCACAAGGACGAGATCGCGCCGTTCAAGCGCGATTTCCACCTTGTCGCCGGTCTTTATCATATGGCTGGGCTGGGCGACGCGGTCGCCATTGATGCGCACGTGGCCCGCCTGGATGTGGCTTTGCGCCAGCGAGCGCGATTTCACCATGCGCGTGAAAAACAGCCACTTGTCGATGCGCTGCCGCGAATCGCCGGATGGCTGTCTTTCTCCGCTCATTGGTTACTTCTTCATCTGCTCCTTCAAGGCAGCGAGCTTGGCGAAAGGAGAATCCGGATCAATCGGCTTTTCCTTGCGTGGCGGCTTTGCCTCGAAGCGCAGCGGCTGCGGGCCGCCGCGATTGTTGTTTCTGTCCTTGCGGTCGCCACGGTCCTGGCGATCGCCGCGCTGTTCGTTGCGATCACCGCGTCCTTGCGGCTTTCCGCCGTCCTTGCCGCGGTGCTGGCGGTTGCCGTCACGGTTTTCACCGCCTTCTCGGCCCTCGCCACCTTGGCGACGCTGGCCCTGGGCGCGTTCTTGACCCTGACCACCACGACGCTCGCCGTGATTGCGCGGCTGGCGTTGATTGTCGTTGCGACCACCGAGGCGCCAAAGGAGAACAGGCTTCGGTTCTTCGGTCTCGGCAGCGTCGGTTGCCTCCGCGGCGTCTTGTTGCGTGGCAACAGCCTCCGTTGCACTGGCTTCCGCGGCGGGTTCTTCCGCTGAGCTGTCCGCATCGTCGTGATCAGCCTTGTCAGCCGTCTCTTCCGTCGCACTATCGGACGGTGGCGTGGACGAAGCATTCTGGGTGGAGAGATAGGCAGCTGCTTCCTCGGCCTTGACGGCGTCAGCGCGGTAGCCAAGTCCCTTCAGGATTTCTTCCATGTCGTCGAGCGTCGCACCGAGAATGGAGAGCATCGCCGTCGTCGTCGTAAACCGCCGGCCGTCGTAGGCGCCTTCCGGACGGTTGGGTTGACCGGGCTTCCACTGCAGCAGCGGACGAATGATGTCGGCCAAACGCTCGAGGATATCGATTCTCACCGCACGCTTTCCGAGGAAGCGGAAGCCGGCAAGCTTGTAGAAGGTGCGTTCAAAACCAGGGTCGGTGACAACCGAGGTGCGGCCGGCGGCCAGAACCGGAATGAGGTCGCCGTAGCCCGGCTTGTCGAGACCGTCGTTCTTCAGCGCCCAGAGGAGGGTGATGAGCTCGGCCGGTGCCGGCTTCAGCAGCGCAGGAACGAAGATGTGGTAGGCGCCAAAACGAACGCCATAGCGGCGCATCGATGCGCGCGCATCCTGATCCAGCGACTTCACTTCTTCTGTAACGTCGCGACGGAACAGAACGCCGAGATTCTCAACCAGCTGGAAGGCGAGACCCTTTGCGAGGCCCTGCAGATCCTCGGCACGCGAAAGATCGTCGAGCGGCTTCAGAGCCGTGCTGATGTGATGGTTCACAAAGCGCTCGATGCGAGCAGCCACGTGATCACGAGCATTGCCCGTCAGCTGCTCGTCGGCAAGCAGCAGAACGCGCGGTCGCATGATGTGATCGCTGCCCGCCAGGCGCGCAACAGGGTCGCCGAGCCAGCGGATCAAGCCATCCGAGCTGATTGCCAGATCGCCATTGCCAGCCGCATGCAGACGCGCGGCGCGCGCCTCGAATTCAAGAGCAAGCGCCTTTTGCGAAGCAGTCTGAACTGCCTTGGCGTCTGGTCCATCCGCTCCCGAAACAGGCGTGAACCGGAATCCCGACAATTGTCCCACATGATGTCCTTCAACGAAGACATCGCCATTTACACTGATTTCTGCTTCCAGCATCGCATTCTCTCTCAGGCGCTTCATGAGCACAGATGTCCTGCGATCAACAAAGCGTTTCGTCAACCTTTCATGTAACGCATCGGACAATCGATCTTCGATTTCCCGCGTCTTTTCCTGCCAGTGTGTCGGATCAGCAAGCCAACCAGGCCGATTCGACACATAGGTCCACGTTCTTATCTGCGCGATTCGCGCCGAAAGCGTGTCAATTTCACCGTCTGTTCGATCAGCGCGATGCACCTGCTCGGCAAGGAAGTTCTCGTTTACCGTGCCATAGCGCACAAGATCCGAAAAGAGGGTGGATATAAGATCGGCATGTTGTGCCGGTGTAATACGACGATAGTCGGGTAGGGCGCAGGCTTCCCACAACTTTTCCACGCGTTCGGGCGTGGTGGCAAGGTCGGTGATTTCGGGATAGCGCGACAGCTGCTCCAATGCCTGCTGATCCACGGACGGAAGCGCGCGCGTCAGCCCTGATACGCGTGGCGCGGTCTCAAGGCTGGTCCGCAATCTCTGGATCGAGGCGAAGTCGAGGTCTTTCGTCCGCCACTGCAGCACCTTGACGTTGTCGAACTGGTGAGACTCGATGCGGTTGACGACCTCGTCGTCGAAAGGCTCGACCTGTCCGGTGACGCCAAAGGTACCGTCACGCACATGGCGCCCGGCGCGGCCCGCGATCTGGCCAAGCTCGGCTGGGTTGAGATTGCGGAACTGGTAGCCATCGAATTTACGGTCCTGCGCGAAGGCCACGTGATCGACGTCGAGATTGAGGCCCATGCCGATGGCATCGGTCGCAACGAGATATTCGACGTCACCCGCCTGGTAGAGGGCGACCTGAGCGTTGCGCGTTCGCGGGCTGAGCGCGCCGAGAACAACTGCCGCACCGCCGCGCTGGCGCCGAATAAGCTCGGCGATCGCATAGACCTCGTCAGCGGAAAAGGCGACGATGGCCGAACGCTGGGGCAGGCGCGTGATTTTCTTCTGGCCGGCGTAGAATAAGTGCGAGAGGCGGGGCCGCTCGACAACGGTGATGCCAGGGAGGAGTTGCTGGAGGATGGGGCGCATGGTGCCAGCGCCAAGCAGCAACGTCTCGTCACGGCCGCGCAGATGGAGAATGCGGTCCGTGAAGATATGGCCGCGTTCCAGATCACCCGCCAGCTGCACTTCATCGATGGCAACGAAGGCCGCTTTCGTCTCGCGCGGCATGGCCTCGACGGTGCAGACGGAAAATCGTGCATTGGGGGGCGATATCTTTTCCTCGCCCGTCACCAAGGCGACGTTCTGAACGCCTACCTTTTCAACGACACGCGTATAGACCTCGCGAGCCAGCAGCCGCAGCGGCAGGCCGATGACGCCGGTACCATGGGCGACCATGCGTTCAATGGCATAATGCGTCTTGCCGGTATTGGTGGGTCCGAGCACCGCGGTCACGCCGCGCCCGGACAATATCATGGGCTGCGATGTCAGTTTCTTGGTCCTGAAGGTAAGCGGGATGTCCCGAGGGTCGTTCAGCTCCTCTCTGAAGCACACCACACATGGACAGCCAGCCACCCAAACGCAAGGGTCGATTTTGAATTTGATGTCCTGAATGGATGCGCGAATAGCTTGCAGAATGCGCGTATTCCGATTCGGAACAGCTTGAGAACGAATCAGCGACGAATCGATGACTCCAGATGATTCAGTGTTTGTTCACGGCTAAGTATTGATTTTGAATCACTTTTTCCACAAGATGCTGAATCTCAAGATTCTCGCATTGCGGGTGTTCGAACGCTACCAAGCCATGTCAATGCTGATTCAGCTACGGCTGGGTTTTACTGATGTGACTGGCAAGCGAGCGGTGTTTTTCACGCCGCGATTAACGTCTTGATCAAAAACGGAACAAACGGACGACGAATCAGCGACTTTCGCGTTTTCGGCATTTGTTCACGGCAACATATTGTATTTAAATTGTTTTTTAACCATATGATTAGGTGGAAAAGTTGTCCCTCCCGCACAATTCGGCTAGTCGCCGTTAAGAATTAGCCGCGCCCGGATATCGCTTGATGCGCAGACGGTGGTCGGGAACAAAAATGTGACAAGCGTGTTTCATGTTCATTGAAACTCGAAATTCGCTGAGGCTACGAAACATGCTCGGAACCATACTTCTCATTATCCTTATTCTGCTTTTGATCGGCGCTCTACCAAATTGGGGTTACAGCCGCGCATGGGGCTATGGACCTTCCGGTGGTTTGGGGCTAGTTCTTGTAATTATTGTTATTCTTCTGCTGATGGGACGCATTTAGGCGCCCAAAAAAACCTGGGAGATCTATGTCATGATGAAGAAAATCGTTCTCATTGGCGCATTGGTCGGCGCACTTGCAGCTTGCACACCGACCGAGCAGGGTACGGCGATTGGCGCCGGTAGCGGTGCCATCATTGGTGGCGCGATCAGCCACAGCTGGGGTGGTGCTGCCGTTGGCGCCGTAGCTGGTGGTCTCGTTGGCGCCTTGATCGGCCGCTCGACTGAAAACCGGGGCTACTGCGTATACCGCGACAGATACGGTCGTCGTTACGAGGCACGTTGCCCGCGCAACTATTACTAAGCTGAGCCGCGCGGTTACCTCCCGGTTGCCGCGCGCTGCCTGAGAATAAGAAAAGCGCTGGCATTTGCTGGCGCTTTTTTGTTTGGTGGACTGCACATAGAAAAAGCCTCGTTAGAGATAACGCGGCTTTTTCTTGAATTGCGATCTGACGAAAATCAGTCCTTGGCGCGTTCGACGTAGGAATTGTCTTCCGTTGCGATAACGACGCGCGTACCGGCGTTGATGTGCGGCGGTACCAAGGTGCGGATGCCGTTCGACAGCATGGCCGGCTTGTAGGAGGACGAGGCCGTCTGACCCTTGACGACCGGTTCCGTCTCGGTGATCTCGAGGGTAACGTGACGCGGCAGTTCGAGCGCCAGCGCGATGCCTTCATGCATGGAGAGAATGCAGGTCATGCCTTCCTGGAGGTAGGCCTTCTGGTCGCCCATGGTGTCGACGTCGACGACGACCTGATCATAGCTCTCCGGGTTCATGAAGTGGAAGCCTTCGCCATCTTCATAAAGGAACTGGTGATTGACGTCCTCGACGAAGGCACGCTCGACCTGTTCGGTGGTGCGCCAGCGTTCGGAAACCTTCACGCCATCGACGATGCGGCGCATGTCGACCTGGGTGACCGGCGTGCCCTTGCCGGGGTGAAAGTTCTGCGCCGTCAGGACGACGTAGAGCTTGCCGTCCACATCAAGAACGTTGCCCTTGCGGACAGAAGAGGCGATAACCTTGACCATAAGACTTCCTTGTAACTCGGCTTTTGGCGTCGTAGAGGACTGTTCGTATGGCCCCGAAGACGCAATTGATTGTTCTTTGGGGGCGCAACTAACCTAAAATCCGGCAAATAGCCAGCCCTCGCGTTGGTCCATCCGGCTGAGATCCAATCGTATGAAACCCTCAATCGCCAAAGCATCTCCGTGGTGGACGCCAAGCGTTCATGCCGATCGCCGACCATTCCTGCTTGGCAGAAATGCAATTCAGGCGGCGTTGCGTGGCTATTTTGCGCGCGAGGATTTTATGGAGGTGGACACGGCCACGCTTCAGGTGTCTCCCGGTAATGAAGCGCACCTGCACGCCTTTGCCACGCAGGCATTAACGACGGACGGCCAGGCGGCGCCGTTCTATTTGCACACCTCGCCTGAGTTCGCCTGCAAGAAGTTGCTTGCTGCCGGTGAAGAGCGCATCGCGTGCTTTGCGCATGTCTATCGCAATCGCGAACGAGGGCCGCTGCATCATCCGGAATTCACGATGCTTGAATGGTATCGTGCCGGTGAAAGCTACGAGAGCCTGATGATGGACTGCGTGCGGATCCTTGCGCTGGCGGCAGAGACGACGAAGACCGCCAAGCTTAACTATAGAGGCAAAGAGTGCGATCCGTTCAATGGTCCGGAACGGATCAGCGTGGCGGACGCTTTCAGACAACACGCGAACATCGACCTACTGGCCTCAGTCTGCGCCGATGGATCGACCGACCGCGACCATCTCGCAGCGGAGGTCCATCATGTGGGCATGCGTGTGGCTGATGACGATGGCTGGGCCGACCTATTCAGCCGCGTCCTTGTCGAAAAGGTGGAGCCACATCTCGGTTTTGGCCAAGTCACCATTCTTGACGAATATCCGGTTTGCGAGGCGGCGCTGGCGCGACCATCGGCACGCGATCCTCGTGTGGCCGAGCGCTTCGAGGTTTATGCCTGCGGCGTGGAGCTCGCAAATGGCTTTGGTGAATTGACAAATCCCGTCGAGCAACGCCGCCGTTTCGAGATTGAAATGGCGGAGAAGGCGCGTATCTACGGTGAGACCTATCCGATCGATGAGGATTTTCTGGACGCCCTTTCAATCATGCCGGAGGCAAGCGGTATAGCCTTGGGCTTCGATCGGTTGGTGATGCTCGCGACCGGTGCCTCCCGGATCGATCAGGTGTTGTGGGCGCCGGTGGCGGAGTACGGGCGGTGAATATTGTCAGGCCGATCAAGAGCGTTGAAGATCTGGGCGATGCCGGACTGATTGCGGAACGCGATCGGGCCGCATTGAGTGAGGTCGCGGCGCGCTATGCCATTGCGCTGACGGCTGACGTGGTGAAGCTGATCAACCGCGACGATCCTGCCGATCCGATCGCTCGCCAGTTCGTGCCGGATGCGGCCGAACTCGTGGTGACTGCCGAGGAGCGGGCCGACCCGATCGGCGATCATGCGCACAGCCCGGTCAAAGGTATCGTTCACCGGTATCCGGACCGGGTACTGCTGAAGGCCGTTCATGTTTGCCCCGTCTACTGCCGTTTCTGTTTTCGCCGCGAGATGGTGGGGCCGCAGGGTTTGGGAACGCTCGATAGCAACGCCATGAAAGCTGCGTTCGATTATATCCGGGAACATAGCGAGATATGGGAAGTCATTCTCACGGGTGGTGATCCGCTGGTTCTGTCGCCGCGCCGCCTCAAGGAAATCCTTGGCGAGCTGGCATCGATCGAACACGTCAAGATCGTTCGGTTCCACACACGCGTTCCGGTCGTGGATCCCCACAAAGTGGATGCTGCGCTGATCGATGCGCTGAAGGCGAGCGGAAAGACCGTTTACGTGGCATTGCACGCCAATCACCCACGCGAGCTCAGTGCGGAAGCCCGCAGCGCATGCGCACGCTTGGTGGACGCAGGCATTGTCATGTTGAGCCAGTCTGTATTGCTTAAAGGGATAAATGATGATCCGGCTATACTTGCGGATTTGATGAAAGCCTTTGTCGAGACGCGTATTAAGCCGTATTATCTTCATCATCCCGACCTCGCGCCCGGAACTAGCCATTTCCGGCTGACGATCGAGGAGGGGCAGAAGATCGTTTCCGCGTTGCGGGGCCGCATTTCCGGCCTGTGCCAGCCGACTTATATTCTTGATATACCAGGCGGCTACGGCAAGGCGGATATCGGCGAGCGGGCAATGCGCAAGGTCGACGAAGAGTCCCATCTGGTTTCCGACTACCGCGGTGGCGAACATCGGTATCCGCCCGCCGAATAACGCGAAAGGGTGCTAGAAGGCGTACTAATCTTGGACAATTTTCCACACGCCAGAAGTGCGGCTGTCGGCAAATTCCACATAAGCAATTGCTATTGCTATATTTTTTCTGAAATGTTTCGTTTTTGTTAAATTTATATTCGTTGTTATTAACGTACTTTAACTACGTCATTTAGGGGAATCTTGGGTTTTCAAGATTAGGGATATTGTATTGCAAGAGGCGTGCTCGCCCTCGGGATATGATCATCTTGGAGATGTTATAGAATGAATACGACAATCCGCGAACTCTTGGTCAAATTCGGAAAGCTCCCGATCCCGGTTGATCAGGTGGCGGATGATGCCGATCTTTACGGCGCCGGCCTGACGTCCTTCGCGTCCGTTCAGCTGATGCTGGCGATCGAAGAGGCCTTCGACATCGAATTTCCCGATAACCTTCTCAATCGCAAGTCTTTTGCCAGCGTCTCGGCGATTGCCAAGACCATCGATCAGATCAAGGACAGCCGGAAAGTTGCCTAAATGAACTTCCCTGTCAAAATCACGGAAGAAAGTCTGACTGCCAGGGTGGCTCGCGTTGCCGCGATCGCGGCGAAGTGCGCAGACGCCGTTGATTTTGAGGGGCGGTTCCCTCAGGAGGCTGTCGATGCGATGAAGGCCGAGAAGCTACTCGGCATTCAGGTTCCATCCGAGTTTGGCGGCGAAGGCGCGACCATTGCGCAGATCGCCGAGCTATGCTCGTTGCTTGGTCAGTCCTGCGCGGCCGCCGCCATGGTCTTTGCCATGCACCATATCAAGCTGTGCAGCCTCGTCGAGCATGGTGGCGCCAGCGACTGGCACCGCGACTTCATGCGACGTGTTGCCGGTGAACAGCTGCTTATCGGCTCGGCCACGACCGAAGGCGGCATCGGCGGGAACCTCAGAAACAGCATTTGCGCGATTGTCGTGGATGGACCGATCTGCCGTCTCGAGAAAGATGCGACGGTCATCTCCTACGGATCCCATGCCGACGCAATCATGATTACATCGCGGGCACATCCTGACGCTGCACCGTCCGATCAGGTTCTGACGGTTTTTCTCAGCACACAATATACGCTCGAGAAAACGCATGCGTGGAACACACTCGGCATGCGGGGAACCTGTTCAGACGGGTTTCTGTTCAAGGGCGAAGCGCCTGCCGAACAAATCCTGCCGAAGCCCTTCGCGGAGATTGCTGCGCAATCCATGCTGGCATCCTCGCATCTTCTCTGGAGCAGTGTCTGGTACGGCATTGCCGTTGATGCTGTTGCAAGAGCTCAGGCTTTTGTCAGGGCCGCTGCGCGCAAATCGCCAGGCGTGACGCCACCCGGCGCACTTCGATTGGCGGAAGTCTCCAACCTGCTTCAGATGGTGCGGTCGAATGTCGTCGCCGGATTGAAGGCCTATGAGGACGCCAAGGTCGACGTCGACAAGCTGTCATCGATGGGCTTCGCCGTCGCGATGAACAACGTGAAGATCGCGTCTTCGGAAACAATTCTCGAGATCATCAATCATGCCATGCTGATCTGCGGGATCATGGGATACAAGAACGGTACGCCGTTCAGCGTCGGACGCCATCTCAGGGATGCTCATTCCGCGCAGCTCATGATCTCGAACGACCGCATTCTCGGCAACACGTCGAGCATGCTTCTTGTCCACAAGCAGGACACTAGCTTACTGGGGTGATGACATGGATGCGCAGACGACGTTTCTGGACAGGCTTTTTGAATCCGGCCTGTTGATCGATACCGGTGTTGACGGCCTTTATGGCCGCAGCGGACAGTTTGAAGATGTCATCGCGGCATTCGAGCGTCTGATCGATCGGTTCGGCGGCCCGGATGGCGCGGAAGCGATGCGTTTTCCGCCAGGCATGAACCGCGACATCTTCGAGAAGAGCGGCTACATGAAGAGCTTTCCGCAGCTGGCCGGCACCGTGCACAGCTTCTGCGGCAATGAACTCGACCATATGAACCTGCTGCAGTGCATGGAAGTCGGCGACGACTGGACCAAGGGCCAGCAAGCGACCGAAATCGTGCTAACGCCGGCCGCTTGCTATCCGCTCTATCCGACGGTCGCTCGCCGCGGCAACCTGCCCAAGGACGGTGCGCTGTTCGATCTGCAATCCTATTGCTTCCGCCATGAACCGTCGCGCGATCCCGCCCGTCAGCAGCTGTTCCGCATGCGCGAATATGTCTGCATGGGTACGGAAAAGCACGTTACCGATTTCCGCCAGAACTGGATGGATCGCGGCCTTGAAATGATGAAGCTCGTCGGCCTCGATGTCACCATCGACGTCGCCAACGATCCGTTCTTCGGTCGTGCCGGCAGGATGATGGTCAACAACCAGCGTGACCAGAATCTGAAGTTCGAGCTTTTGATCCCGATTACATCGACGGCCAATCCGACCGCCTGCATGAGCTTCAACTTCCATCAGGATTCATTCGGCCAGAAGTGGGGGCTGAATCTGGAGGATGGCAGCGTCGCCTTTACCGCCTGCGTCGGCTTCGGGCTTGAGCGCATCACGTTGGCGCTGTTCCATCACCATGGTCTGGATGTGAAGGAATGGCCGGCCTCCGTGCGGCAGGCGCTGTGGGGCTAAGCGATTTGACAGGATCCGTTTTCCCGGGGATCCGCCCCGAGACCTATGTCTCGCATGCGCTGCATTCGAGCGAGCGCATGTGGCCGGAAACCAATTGCTATGTCGATCTTTGGATCGAAGTATTGAGCGCGCTGAATGTCGCACCCGAAGCGATGCTTGGGTTCACCCTGACGCAGGATTTCGAAGGCGACCAGTTCACGTTCTTCAAGGTTCCCCTGGAAGATCTCGAGGCCCTTTACGACATCCGCGTCACCGAACTGGCGATTTTCGATCGTGTGGAACGGCATCTCGACGTGCAGATCGAGCGCGGGCGCCTTTGCCTCGTCGAGATGGACTCGTTCTACATGCCCGATACGCAAGGGACGTCCTATCGCACAGAGCACGGCAAGACGACGGTCGCCGTCAATCGGCTCGACGTGGCGGGCAAGCGCATCGAGTATTTCCACAACGGCGGTTACTTCGCGCTTGAAGGCGACGATTTCGACGGGCTTTTCCAGGTTCATCTGGCGGACGACGCCCCACCATTTCTGCCCTATACGGAATTCGCAAAGTTTCCCGTGGCGCCGAGCGATCCGAACCACGTTCGGGCAACGTCGCGGCAGCTGCTCAAGCGACATTTCGATCGCCGCCCTTCGGTTAATCCGATCCGCACCTTCGCCAATGTCTTTCCCAGGCAGGTCGAAGAGGTGGCCGAGCGGCCGTTCTATTTCTTCCACAAATATGCGTTCAATACGCTCCGGCAGTTCGGCGCCAACTTCGAACTCGCGGGCGATCATCTGGCGTGGCTTTCCGCAAATGAGTTCTCGGAGGCGGTCGAACAGGCGCGCCGGATTTCGGAAGTGGCGAAGTCCGTACAGTTTCAGCTCGCCCGCGCCGTCACGCGAAAGAAATATGAGCCGCTGCTGACAGCACTTGATCCCGCAGTTGATGCATGGGATGCCATGATGGCTTCGCTCGCGGAGCGCCTGTGAAGCCGAGGGCATGAGCATGCAAGGCAGGTTGGCAAGCATCGGAGCGGAGGAGATCCGGCTTTCTGAGGGATGGAACCTCATCCTGACAGAACCCGGCGCCTGCCTCAATCCTCACGATATTCCACTGTCCGCCAAGGTCATCGCCGCGGAGGTTCCGGGGACGGTCGCGGCTGCGCTTGAGAAAGCGGGGTTGTTCGATCGGGAGAATCCGCACCCGCTTGATAGCGAGGATGCATGGTACATCTGCCGGCTGTTCGACGCCCAGCCCGGTGATGCCATCCTGAGATTCGAGGGACTGGCGACACTTTGCCACGTGTTCCTCAATGGCCAGGAAATCCTGTCGTCGGAAAGCATGTTCACCGCGCACGAGATCCCGGTGACGCTTCTCGGCGGCGATGAACTCGCGCTTTGCTTTCGAGCACTCGCGCCCCGGTTGGCCGAGAGCGGGCCGCGCGCGCGGTGGCGGCCACAGATGATAACGCCGCAGGGATTGAAGAACGTTCGCACGACGCTGCTCGGACGAATGCCCGGCTGGTGCCCGGAAATTCACGCGGTGGGCCCGTGGCGGCCGATTACGCTTGTTCGGCGCGATGTCGTTTCAATCGACAATGTTTCGGTGCGAGCCGTTCTCGAGGGCGATGGCACCGGACGATTGAGCGTTTCGCTGCATGCCGATGTCGACAATCCCGACCTGTCGCTTCGCTGCGGGGGTATCGAGCAGCCATTCGAAAAGGTCGGAGACAAACATTATTCGGCGATTCTGCGCTTGAAGGATGTTGAAACCTGGTGGCCGCATACGCACGGATCGCCGGCGCTGTATGATTTTTCGGTCGTCGTGGATGGTGTCGAGCATCCTGTCGGCAAGACGGGTTTCCGCTCCATTGAGGTCGAGCCCGGGCCGGACGGCGACGATTTTGCGCTTCGCGTCAACGGCGAGCCGGTTTTCTGCCGTGGTGCGGTGTGGACGACCGCCGATATCGTCCGCTTGCCGGGCGACCGTGCTGACTACGAACCATTCCTGCGCCTTGCCGCGGAAGCCGGGATGAATATGATCCGCATCGGCGGAACGATGGCTTACGAAACGCCGGACTTCTTCAGGCTCTGCGACGAACTCGGCCTGCTGGTGTGGCAGGACTTCATGTTCGCCAACTTTGACTACCCGAAGAGTGACAAGGCGTTTACAGCGCATGTCCATGCGGAAGTCGAAGAATTCCTGCACGGCGTTCAGTGTTCTCCATCGCTGGCTGTGGTCTGCGGCGGCAGCGAGATCTACCAGCAGGCGGCCATGCTTGGCTTGCCTAAGGAATTCTGGACCAACCCGATTACCGAAGAGATCATCCCGGCGATCGCATCGCGCATGCGCCCTGATGTGCCTTACGTGGTCAATTCGCCATCAGGCGGGTCGATGCCTTTTTCGCCCGACGCCGGGGTCACACACTATTACGGCGTCGGCGCCTACATGCGACCGCTGGCCGACGCGCGTCGGGCAAATGTGCGCTTTGCGGCGGAGAGCCTCGCATTCGCCCATGTCCCGCAGCAGAAGACGCTTGAGCGTCACCTTGACCTGCCGCCAGTCCATAGTCCGCTATGGAAGATGCGTGTCCCGCGCGACCGCGGGGCCTCGTGGGATTTCGAGGATGTTCGCGATTTCTATCTGGCCGAACTCTACGATCTGGATCCGGCGCGACTTCGGCGTGAGGACGTTGGACGCTACCTCGATCTGTCGCGTGCGGTCACGGGCGAAGTCATCGAAGAGACATTTGCCGAGTGGCGCCGCAAGGGTTCGCCGTGCAATGGCGCCCTGGTCTGGACACTGCAGGACCTGTTGCCGGGCCCTGGCTGGGGCGTAATCGATTCGACGGGCGAACCCAAGCCGGCTTGGTACGCAATGCGCAGGGCCTTCCGGCCGGTTCAGGTGCTGCTGACGGACGAAGGGACCAACGGGCTTGATGTCCACGTTATCAATGAAACCGCCGATGTTCTGCAGCTCGATCTCGAGATCGTCTGCCTGCGGCAGGGTCGGCAGCATGTCGTCAGCGGTGGGCGCATTCTGACGTTGGCTCCGCGAAGCCAGCAGAAGTTTGCGAGCACGGACCTCTTCGGCGCATTTTTCGACACGACCTATGCGTTCCGCTTCGGACCGCCGTCACATGATGTCGTGGTGGCGCGGCTGCGGCTACCGGATGGGGGCGCCGTGGTTGCCGATGCTTTCTATTTTCCTCTCGGTCGCTCGAAAGCGCTTCACGAAGCGGAGATCCAGATTTCCGTTACCCGCAGTGAGGACGGATGGGTCGCCGACATTGGTGCCGACAGTTTCGTCCAGTCCGTTCATGTAAATGCCAACGGCTACCGGACGAGCGACGACTGGTTTCACCTAGCCCCGGGCGGTGCTAAACGGGTGCGGCTCCTGCCACTCTCGGGTACCAACATCGATGACCTGCCCTCGGGCGAGGTGCTTGGTCTCGGCGGCTCGCGCCCCGTCATCTTCTGACAGGTCGCCCGAAGCACGCCCGCAACCAAATTCGAAAGATTTTCACACTAGCATGCGCGCTGGATAAGCGGCGCCAAGCGGAAGAAGTATGTCAAAAGGGATTATTGCAAACTCGGTCATGAACGGCGCTGCGGGAATGCTGTTGCTGCTGACCGGGTTCCTTTCCTCCATCATCACCGCCCGCCTACTGGGGCCGGAAGCCAACGGGATCGTTGCGTTTTCACTCTGGCTGGTGGTGACGGGCGCATCCATCGCCGAGCTTGGCTCAAGCATCACGCTGTCGAAGACGCTGCCGCAATTGCAGGCGGAGGGGTTTGACGCGAAGAGGCGGCGCGGTTTCGCTTCGCTGCTCGTCACTCTGATGCTGTTTTCGACGCTGGTGCTGCTTGCGCTTTACGCGCTGTTCTTCCTGACCTCGGAAGAAATGCATTGGGCCGAGACGGCGCCGTCGGTGGCCTATGTTACGGCCGCGCTGTTTTTCGTCCAAGCGATTGGATCGTTTGTCAAATTCTACCTGATCGGCGAGCGGCGGCTCGGTGATTTCATGCGGCTGGCGACGCTCGTCTGCGTCCTGCAGCTGGTCGGCGTGGCCGGTGGCGCGATACTCCACGGCGTGGAAGGCGTCCTCGTCGGCTACCTGCTCGGACAGCTGGTCTTCTTCGTGGCAACTGTGCCGATCCTGCTGACGCCGCGCGATCGATGCGGCGTGCCGCTCAAGCTTCTTGCTGCGTCATCCGTGGTGCTGTCCGCGCAGTTCATCATCGACTCGATTTTCCTGAATAGGCTGGAAATCCTCTTTCTCCAGCAGTTCTGGTCGGTCGAGATGGTCGGCTTTTATGCCGTCGGTCTTTCGATCGCCAATATCGCCCTGCAGCTGCCGATCCAGATGACGGGCAGCCTGTTGCCCTATTATTCCGAGCGTCGTCACAACAGCAGTGACCGAAAGCTGCCGGTGGAGGTCTTCGCGGCCGTTACCCGCAGCATGGCCTACATTATCCTGCCGATGAGCTTCGGGCTGGCGGCAATTTCGGGCGACCTCGTGCGCGCGGTATTTGGTGAGGCGTTTCAGCGAAGCGGCACGGTCGTGGCGTTGCTTGCGCTGGCGGCGCCCGCCTATACCTTCATGCAGACGCTCAGCCTCTATCTTCTGTCGATGGACCGCGCTCGCGACCGTCTCTGGGTCAGTGTCATCGGCGGCTTTGTCATGGCTGTCGGCTGCCTTCTGGTCGTGCCGTTCTTTGCCGCCGAAGGCGCTGCCGTGGTTCGCATCGGCGTCTTTGTCGTGATGTGCGTGATCATGGTCAGGCAGACCGGTTTCGGCAATCAACTGTCCGGCTTGTACGTAAGTCTTTCGAAGACGATGACGGCGGCCGTGTTTTGCGCTTGTATTGCCTTTGCAGTTTTACAATTTCTAAATGGTTCTATTGGACTTTTGGCCGCAATAGCGGCCGGGGGGCTTGGCTATATCATCGCATTGAAGATGCTGGCTGTTATCCCACGCGAGGATGCCGAGGTTATGTTGTCTATAGTTGGGAAAATGCCTGCAGCGTTACAGGGGCCTGCTAAAGCGGCGGTCGGATTTGTTTCGCCGGCAGGCGTGGTTGATGCAAACGTAGATACGTCTTCCGAGGTGTCTTTCACGGATCAGGGGGAAGGTGCGGGTCGCGATGCGGCTTTGCCTCTTGCCTTTGACGGTACGATCGGGCTGTTCAAGCCAGAGAGCCCCGGCGTGCAGAAGCGATCTGCGGCGGTGCTCTTTGTCAGCCCCTGGGGTTTCGAAGACATGTGCAGCCGGAAGTTCTTCCGCGTGGCGGCAGAGCATTTCGCCGACGTCGGGGTACCCAGCCTGCGCTTCGACTATCCGGGAACGGGCGACGCGCTTGAGGTTACGGACGCGCCTGTCACGCTCGCCGTTTGGGAAAGCGCCATTCGCGGCGCCGCCGAAAAGCTTAAGAGCTTGAGTGGCTGTAGCCGGATCATCCTTGTGGCTCAAGGGCTCGGCGCGACGCTCGCCCAGCGCATGGGCAATACGATCGAGGGCGTGGACGCCATCGTCATGCTTGGTCCGGTTCTGAACGGGCGCGCCTATCTGCGAGAACTCAGCGCCTGGTCCAAATTCATCAACCATCATCTCGGCTTGGGCGAACACCACGTTCCAGACGGCCAGCATGTGATCGCCGGGCTGGTGATGCCCGCGGGTGTCGCCGCGGAACTGTCGAAGGTGAATATCTCATCGCCAGAGCACGTCGCTTCTTCGCGTTATCTCATTCTTGAACGACCGGCGCGTGCTGACCAGACGACGTTCGCTGACAACCTGCGTGCGCTGGGGGCTGAAGTCGAACAACGCGTCTTCGAAGGCTACGATGAACTCGTGACCGATCCGCTCTTCGCCAGGACGCCGATGGCGGCCGTAAACTATCTGGCGGATTGGATGGCAACGCATGTTCCGGTGGCTTCGGAAGCAGTCGGCCCGACCGTTGCAATCGAGCCGGGTTCCATGAAGGGCGACGGGTTCGAAGAGGTTCCGGTCCGCTTCGGTGAACAGAACCATCTTGTCGGTATCATAAGCCGCCCTCTCGGTGCTTCGACGGGAAATGCCGTTCTCTTCCTTTCGACGGCGTATGACCGCCATTGCGGTTGGGGTCGAACGATTGCCAACATGGCGCGAGATCTAGCGCGACAGGGCATCATTTCGCTTCGCTTCGATTCCGCAAATGTCGGCGACAGTCCTCCGAGGCGCGATGCGCCGGACCAGATCCTCTATGCGCCGTCGCAGAGCGAGGACGCCCGCGCCGCGATCGACTTTCTCGAGGGTTTTTCGCATCGACCGCTCATGCTCGCGGGACGTTGCAGCGGTGGCTATCTCGCCGTTCGTGCAGCGGCAGACGACGAGCGCGTGAAGGCGGCGGTTTCAATCAACCCCTTCGTCTACTATTGGGATCCGGAGCAGGCCGTGCAGAAGAAGCACGTCGTTTCCGTTCCGCGCAGCTTCGAGGATTACGGACAACGGTTCAGCCTGCATACGCTGAAGCGCATCATTCGCGGCGAAATCGACGTCAAGGCGGCGGCCAAGAATGTGATCATCGCGTTTGCGCGCCGTATGTCGGTCAGGGTTGCGCCGTTGCTGGAGTATCTGCCCAGCCGGCGGAAAACGACGGTCGAGGTGAGGAATTCCTTCACGACGTTCGGCAAGCGCAAGCTGCCGCTGACGCTGATCTACAGCGAAGGCGATGTTGGGCTGGAGCACATGTACTTCTATTTCGGCCCGGGCGGGCGCAAGCTGGCACGTCATCCGAACGTGCGATTGGTCATGCTGCCCGACGCTGACCATAATCTGACGCCGCCTGAATCACGCAAGACGGTATTTGCGGAGATTGCCCGCCTGGCGAAGAGCTAAGGGCTTGCCTGGCTTTGGTCAGGCGCCCAGCAATTCCTCGTAGACCGCGATATAGCGGTCTGCAACGACGTCCCACGAATAGGTCCTCGCATCGCCAAGAAGCTGTGCTCTTAGCGATGGCCCATGCGTCTGCAGACGCTCGAACGCGGTTTCGATCGTTGTGGCGGTTGATGCGGCGTTGGAGAAGTCGGCAAGGAAGAGTTCGTTGTGCCGCTCCGCCAGCGTTTTGAACGCATCGTTTCCGTTGAGAACGGGCAGAAGTCCGGCGCTCATCGCTTCCAGAGCCACGAGGCCGAAGCCTTCATAGGCTGATGCCGACGCAAAGATCGAGGCCTGTGCAATAATGGTCCGGATCGTCTCGTTGTCCGGTGAGACATGGATCGATACGGAGTCCTCAATCTTCAGCCGCGCGATGTGATCGTGCAGATCCTGGCGGTTGAGATCGTATTCGACGCCGACGATATCGAGATGCCAATCGGGATTGTGCGCCTTCAGGGCCGCGGTTACCTCAAGCAGATGGTCGAGGCGCTTGTTGACTGAGAAGCGGCCGATGGTGAGCATCCGGCGGCGCGCAGCCTTCGAGGCCATGTCGGCAAATTTGCCGATATCCGCGCCGTTTTCGATCAGGATGCTGCGTGTCGGGGCAATCTGCGAAAACTGCTTCAGGTCGGAAACGCTGCATCCGATGACCTTCCGGTATGCCCGCGCCGACAGGCGCGTCACCGTCTGGAACCAGATCTTCTTGATCGCCGCATAATTCGTGGTGTGGAAGAAGCCGCCATGCGTCGTGACGACCATCGGCTTGCCGTGCAGAAACCGTCCCCAGGCCAACGCGTCAAAGAAGAAATCGATGGCGTGGACGTGGATGACGTCGGCGTCACCGAGGTGACGGAAGACCTGCGGAGCGATGGGATAACGGGTGCTGCCGGACCAAGGGATGCGTACGACCTCAATTCCGGTAATCACCTCGTGATGCGGGAGCTTCTCTTCCCGGCTGGTGAATAGCGAATCGAGCGTGATCACGCGAACACGATAGCCGCGGTCGATGGTCTGGCGCGCGAGATTGGAGACCACATCCTCGAGCCCGCCGCGGTTCGGCAGGAACTGCCGTATGACGTGAACAATCAGCGGCCGGGAATCGGGAGACGGTTCGGCTTCGTGGACGTAGGTTTCGGCGACAGACATGATCGGACCCTTGAGGTCGCGCGGAGGCGACCGTGGCGACGGTTATATCAACAAGGCCGCCGCCAGCATTAAGGTCGGGTTTAAATGCCGCCGCCGGGCAGCATTTCTCGTCGGGAAAGTTAACCGAGCGTGACTGTCCGCTCAGAACGCCTTGAAGGTCAGGGTCGTCAGCGAGCGAATAATGCCTGGGATGTTGGCAATATTATCATTAATGAATTTTCCGATGTCCTGGCCCTCCTCGATATAGATCTTGAGCAACAGGTCGTAGTCGCCGCTGGTCGAATAGAGCTCCGAGGCACGTTCGGTCTGGTAAATCGCATCGGCGACTTCGTAAGTCTTGCCCGGGGCGCATTGGAGTTGGACGAAAATCGGCTTCATTGAGGTTTCCTGCATGGAATTATGTTTGCCGCATAATGCTCGAAAGCAGCCTGTGGACGCAAGCTGTTCCGTTATCCGGCGGCTTCCCGGACGATCCAGTCACGAAATGCCGCAAGCGGCGGGTAGTCTGCCCGTTCGGGCGGATAGGCGAGATAGTAGCGTTCGTTGCTTTCCATCTCGCGGTCGACGGCCGCGACCAGATCGCCGCGTTTCAGTTCGTCCTCGATCAGGAAAGTCGGCAGAAGCGCGACACCCAATCCCGCGACGGCTGCCTGCGCCGCCGTCGCGAATTGATCGAAGAGCATGCCGTGGACGGTCTGAAAGGAAACGCCGTTGTTTGCAAACCATTGCTCCCAGGCATCGGGCCGGGTGTTGAGATGAAGCAGCGGAACATCCAGCAGATCGGGTGCTGCGGAAATTGCGTGACTGGCGCGAAACGCCGGACTGCAAGCAGGTACGGTTCGTTCAGACATCAGGAACGCGAGTTCCGCGCCGGGCCAATGGGCATGTCCGAAGTGGATTGCGGCGTCGATTGAATCAAGGCGGAAGTCGAACGACGAAAGCCGCGTCACCAGATTGATCGTCACACCCGGATTGGCGCTGAGAAAGCGGCCAAGGCGCGGCGCCAGCCAGCGTGTGCCGAAGGTCGGAAGAATGGCAAGGTTGAGCGTGCCCCCATGCGGGTTCGCCCGAAGATTGAGCGATGCACTGGATATGCGGCGAAGCGCCTCGCGAATTTCGCGCGCATAGCTGTCGCCGGCCAGCGTCAGGCGTACGGTCTGCCGTTCGCGGACGAACAGTTCGACGCCCAGTTGCTCCTCGAGCGCCTTGATCTGGCGGCTGACTGCGCTCTGCGTGAGGTCGAGTTCGCGGGCGGCAGCCGTGACGCTGCCGGTGCGGGATACCGCTTCGAAAGCCACCAGAAGCGAAGTGGAGGGCAGAAAGCGTCGAGAGACCAGCATGGTCATTCCAATGCAGAATGAGCTATTTCATAAATGTCGATATTTATGGCTTCACGCGGCTTGTAAAGAACTTCATCCAGCAAAATTGGAATGAACGTGGAGTTTCTTCGTGTCGACAGGTTTCGTTTCCGCTGACCACACTCGCTCGCTGTTTACGGAGGCGATGTCGCAGATGTATCGCGCCGAGGTTCCGCAGTACCGCACCTTGATCGAGCTGGTTGCCGATGTGAATGCGGAAGTCCTTGCCAGCGATAGCGAGCTTCGTAGCCGCCTGACGCGCGCCGGCGAACTGGGCCGGATCGATGTGGAGCGCCATGGGGCGATCCGTCTCGGGACTGCGGATGAATTGCATACCATTCGCCGCCTCTTTGCGGTGATGGGCATGCAGCCTGTTGGCTATTACGACCTTTCGGTCGCCGGCGTGCCCGTTCATTCCACCGCCTTTCGTCCCGTCGACGCAGGCGCGCTCAACGCCAATCCCTTCCGGGTCTTCACGTCTCTCCTGCGCCTTGAACTGATTGAGGACGAGGCTCTTCGTGCCGAGGCGACCGAGATCCTGGTGCGGCGCAAGATCTATACGCAACGTGCGATCCAGCTGATCGAGCGGTTCGAGGACGTCGGGGGCCTGAATGCGACCGAGGCCACCGAGTTTGTTGCCGAAGCCCTCGAAACGTTTCGCTGGCATGGCGAGGCAACCGTCAGTGCTGAAACCTACAAGCGGCTGCACGACGCTCATCGGCTGATTGCCGATGTCGTCAGCTTCAAGGGGCCGCACATCAACCATCTGACGCCGCGGACACTCGATATCGACGCCGTGCAACGGCGAATGCCGGAGCGGGGGATCACGCCGAAGGCGGTGATCGAAGGACCGCCGCGACGCCACTGCGACATCCTCCTTCGCCAGACGAGTTTCAAGGCTCTGGAAGAGGCGATCGGCTTTGTCGGTCAAACCGGGGCTGAGCCGGGCACGCACACAGCGCGCTTCGGTGAGATCGAGCAGCGCGGTGTCGCGCTGACGGCGAAGGGGCGTGCGCTCTACGACCGGTTGCTCGCTTCCGTTCGTGGCGAGGTGCAGGTGGGTGCCAGCGGCGCAAAGGCCACCGATTACGACGCGGAATTGGCAACACGCTTTGAAGAGTTACCCGACAACTGGGATGAACTGCGCGCGCAGGAACTTGCGTTTTTCCGCTACTCCGCGACGCCCGCAGGCATTGCCGCCGCGGTTCGCGGCCAACTTCCGGCGGACGTGTCAGAACTGATTGAGAAGGGCCATCTCGTTTTCGATCCGATCGTCTACGAGGACTTTCTGCCGGTCAGCGCTGCGGGGATATTCCAATCCAATCTCGGCACCGATCAGCAGCAAAACTATGCGATGCAGTCAAATCGGGACGCGTTCGAGGACGCTCTCGGCGCGCCGGTGACTGATGAGTTGGAGCTTTATGCTGATCAGCAGGCGCGCTCGCTGCAAACGGCGATTGACTTGCTCGGTGTCGCGGGTCTCCAGTTAAGGCCGGTTGCCTGACGATGGTTTTTCACACTGTAATGGATGGTTTGATCGATGCTGAATGATCCGCGCTCCCACGGGCTATGGGAAAAAACCGCTCCGCCGGCTCCGGTCACCTCTCACCTGC
This sequence comes from Rhizobium sp. AC44/96, assembly GCF_001692185.1. Classification (NCBI taxonomy): domain Bacteria; kingdom Pseudomonadati; phylum Pseudomonadota; class Alphaproteobacteria; order Hyphomicrobiales; family Rhizobiaceae; genus Rhizobium; species Rhizobium sp. AC44/96. The sequence goes on along the minus strand of NZ_LXKO01000041.1, from coordinate 208,414 downwards.
AGGGCAATGTCACCGCTGATGTCGTCGTGGTTGGTGGCGGCTACACAGGGCTGTCGTCAAGCCTCCACCTGGCGGAAGCCGGTTCGCGCGTCGTGCTTCTCGAAGCGAAGGAAATCGGCTTCGGCGGCGCGGGGCGTAATGTCGGCCTCATCAATGCCGGCATGTGGGTCATGCCCGACGATCTTCCGGGTGTCCTTGGCCCGGTTTATGGTGAGCGTCTGCTCGACCTGCTTGGCAACGCGCCGAAGTTGGTGATGGAGCTTATCGACAGGCACGGTATCGCCTGCGAGCTTGAGCGGAACGGTACATTGCATGTCGCCGTCGGCGCCGATGGGCTGAAGGAGATCGAAGATCGCGCCAAGCAATGGGGTGCCCGCGGCGCTCCCGTCACGGTGCTTGACGCTGCAGAGACAGCCAGACGCGTCGGCAGCGATGCCTATACCGGAGCGCTGCTTGATATGCGCGCCGGTACATTGCAGCCCTTGGCTTACGCCCGTGGTCTGGCACACGCCGCAGTCAAGGCGGGTGTCGAGATCCACACATCAAGCCCGGTGATCGCGACAGAGCGAAACGGCGACCGGTGGACCGTGAAGACGGGGAGCGGACAGGTGACCGCAGACTGGATCATCGTTGCGACCGATGCCTACAGCACCGGCCCGTGGAAACAGGTCCGCAACGAGCAGGTGCACCTGCCCTATTTCAATCTGGCGACCACGCCGCTCAGCGACAACCTCCGCAAGTCGATCCTCGCGGGTCGCGAAGGCGTGTGGGATACCAAGGAAATCCTATCGTCCTATCGCATGGACCAAGCGGGCCGTCTGGTGTTCGGCAGCGTCGGCGCCTTGCGTAACAGCGGGCTCGCGATCCACAAGGCGTGGGCGCGGCGCTCGCTCAAGAAGCTCTTCCCCCAGATCGGCGATGTCGAGTTCGAGTGCGAATGGTATGGCAAGATCGGGATGACCGACAACGCGCTACCGCGCCTCCATAAGTTCGCGCCGAACGTTATCGGTTTTTCCGGCTATAATGGCCGCGGCATTGCACCGGGCAGCGTCTTCGGGCGCACGCTTGCGCAACACATCCTGGGGCAGCTCGCTGAAAGCGATCTGCCGCTTCCCTTGACGCCGCTTGCTGAACCGAGCTTCCGCGCCGTCAAGGAACTGTGGTACGAAGCCGGCGCGCAAGTCGCCCACTTCGCCGATGCACGATTTTAAGAACAACAGGGTTGGGAACAACGACAATGACAACCGCAACGCTCGATCTCGCCACTGAGACACACAAACTGCTCGCTGAAATGGGTGTTCCCACGGATCGCTACGCGGGTGGGACGCTCCGGGTTACGTCGCCTGTGTCAGGCAAGGAAATCGGCGCGCTCAAGGAGCACTCCGTCGCTGACGCCAAGACGGCGATCGCGGAGGCGCACAAGGCGTTCGTCGAGTGGCGCGCTGTTCCCGGTCCCAAGCGCGGCGAACTGGTCCGCCTGCTGGGTGAAGAGCTTCGTGCATCCAAGGCTGCACTTGGCCGCCTGGTTTCCATCGAGGTCGGCAAGATCGTGTCCGAGGGCCTCGGCGAGGTGCAGGAAATGATCGACATCTGCGATTTCGCGGTCGGCCTATCGCGCCAGCTCTACGGCCTGACGATCGCCACCGAGCGCTCCGATCACCGCATGATGGAAAGCTGGCATCCGCTTGGTGTCGTCGGCATCATCTCTGCCTTCAATTTTCCCGTGGCCGTCTGGTCGTGGAACGCTGCGCTTGCGATCGTCTGCGGCAACTCGACGGTATGGAAGCCCTCCGAGAAAACGCCGCTAACTGCGCTGGCAACACAGGCTTTGTTCGAAAAGGCGCTGAAGCGGTTCGTTGCGGAAGGTGGGCAGGCGCCCGCCAATCTGTCGACGCTGCTGATCGGCGGCCGTGAGGTCGGGGAAGTCCTGGTCGACCATCCGAAGGTGCCGCTTGTGTCGGCCACAGGCTCGACGGCCATGGGTCGGGTGGTCGGTCCCCGCCTTTCGCAGCGTTTCGCGCGCGCGATCCTGGAACTCGGCGGCAACAATGCCGCGATCATCTGCCCGACGGCTGACCTCGACCTGACGCTGCGTGGTGTTGCCTTCTCCGCCATGGGTACCGCCGGCCAGCGCTGCACGACGCTGCGCCGCTTGTTCGTCCATGACAGCGTCTATGACAAGCTGGTTCCGCGCCTGCAGAAGGCCTACGGCTCCGTCACCATCGGCAATCCGCTCGAGACCGGCACGCTGGTCGGGCCGCTGATCGACAAGCAGGCGTTCAGCAACATGCAGTCGGCGCTCGAGCAGGCAAAGGCAGCTGGCGGCAAGGTCACCGGCGGCGAGCGTGTCGAGAACGGATCGGCGGATGCCTTCTATGTGCGTCCGGCGCTCGTGGAGATGCCGTCACAAACCGGACCCGTCGAGCACGAAACCTTCGCGCCGATCCTCTACGTGATGAAGTACAGCGATTTCGACGACGTCCTCGAGCGGCACAATGCCGTGCCGCAGGGCCTGTCGTCCTCGATTTTCACGAACGACATGCGTGAGGCGGAAATGTTCGTCTCGGCCCGCGGTTCGGACTGCGGGATCGCCAACGTCAATCTCGGTCCTTCCGGCGCTGAAATCGGCGGTGCGTTCGGCGGCGAGAAGGAAACAGGCGGCGGCCGCGAGTCCGGTTCGGACGCTTGGCGCGCCTATATGCGCCGGGCGACCAACACCATCAACTACGGCAAAACGCTGCCGCTGGCTCAGGGCGTCAAGTTCGACGTCGAGTAGTTGGCCAATGACGCGAAGGGGCGAAGGCGCTGCGGCGTTGTCGCCCCTGCAGCTTATTGTGGTCTCCGGCTGACCTGATCCATTTGCGATAACAGCTTGTTGCCCACGGGGTGCCCGTCGCCGTATTTCTAGAATTATTCTAATTAAGTAATTATATCAATCATTTGTGATCGTCCGAGCGATCCCGAAACTTGAAATGCTAACTCAACAAAAATATAGGGGCACACATCGCTTCGGGGAACTCGGGCGAAACGCCAAGGAGGGCATGATGAAAACTTCCCTTAATCGCTTCTCGGGCGCGCTTATGATTGCTGCGTCGCTTGCTGCCACTTCGCTGACGACTGGGGCTGCGCGCGCTGCCGATTCCGAAGGAATCGTCGTTTATAATGCGCAGCACGAGAGCCTCGGCCGCGAATGGATCGATGCCTTCACCAAGGCGACGGGCATCAAGGTAACCGTGCGCCAGGGCAGCGACATGCAGTTCGCCAACCAGATCATTCAGGAAGGCGATGCGTCTCCGGCCGACATATTCCTCACCGAGAACTCTCCCGCCATGACCCTGGTCGATGCTGCTGGTCTGTTTGCGCCAGTCGACGAGGACACGCTGGCCCAGGTTCCCGATGCCTACCGTCCGTCCGACGGGATGTGGACGGGCATCGCCGCGCGTTCGACGGTGTTTGCCTATGACAAGACGAAGCTGACGGAAGACAAGCTGCCGAAGTCCCTGCTGGATCTGGCTGATCCAGCGTGGAAGGGGCGTTGGGGTGCAGCACCGGCCGGCGCCGACTTCCAGGCAATCGTCAGCGCCCTGCTCGAACTGAAGGGCGAAGAGGCGACTGCCGCATGGCTCAAGGCGCTCAAGGAAAATGCAACGCCGTACAAGGGCAACAGCGTTGCCATGAAGGCCGTCAATGCGGGCGAAGTCGAAGGTGCAGTCATCTACCACTACTACTGGTTCGGTGATCAGGCCAAGACGGGTGAAAACAGCAAGAACGTTGCGCTCCACTACTTCAAGAACGAAGATCCAGGCGCTTTCGTCAGCATCTCCGGTGGCGGTATTCTCAAGTCCAGCCAGCATATGAAGGAAGCGCAGGAGTTCCTGAAGTTCGTTACCGGCAAGGCCGGCCAGGACATTCTGAAGACCGGTACGTCGTTCGAATATGCGGTCGGCAACGGCGCAGCATCGAATGAAAAGCTGGTGCCGCTGACTGATCTTCACGCACCGAAGGTCGATGCCGCGAAGCTGAACAGCAAGAAGGTCACCGAACTGATGACGGCTGCGGGTCTCATCTAAGGCTTTTGTGTCGCGGGTGATTGTGGGTCAAAACTATTGCTTTTGGCTCAAGAAAACCTTAGGGCATGACAAAATCCGGCAACCGCTTCCAACGGGGCGGTTGCCTTCCTTTTTCAGCGTGTGAAGGCGGCAGCCTTGCTGCAGGACAACAGATTGCTCGCATCCGGCCAAGAAGTGTCGACGGCGCGTCCGATGGTCGGACTGTATCGCTTGCGTGCCCGCATGCCGCATACGTCCGTCGTTCTCCTGGCTTCCATGGTCGCGCTTTTCAGCCTCGTGCCGCTTGGCTTTATCGGCTGGATCACCTTTGATGTCGGCTGGCAGACGGTCAAGGAACTGGTGTTTCGTCCGCGCGTCGGCGAACTTCTCATCAACACCGTGCTTCTAGAGGTCATTACGGTTCCGCTCTCCATCGCGGTTGCGGTGACGCTCGCATGGTTGACGGAGCGAACGGACATCCCGTTCGCACGGATCTGGTCATGGCTCGCGGTCGCGCCGCTTGCTGTTCCCGCCTTCGTGCACAGCTATGCCTGGATCAGCCTGATCCCCGGGATGCGCGGGCTGCAGAGCGGTGTCTTCGTCTCGGTCATCGCCTACTATCCGTTTTTGTATCTGCCGGTCGCAGCCGCTCTCCGTCGCCTTGATCCGGCAATCGAGGACGCCGCCGCCTCGCTGGGACTCGGGCCCTGGCAGGTGTTTTTCCGGGCGATTCTACCGCAGCTGCGGCTTGCGATTTGTGGTGGCTCACTGTTGATCGCGTTGCATCTGCTTTCGGAATACGGGCTCTACGTCATGATCCGGTTCGATACGTTCGCGACGGCGATCGTCGACCAGTTCCAATCCGCCTACAACAGCCCTGCCGCCAATATGCTGGGCGGTGTGCTGGTGGCCTGCTGCCTGCTCTTGCTTGGCCTTGAAGTGCTTCTTCGCGGCAATGAACGCTACGCACGCGTGGGCTCCGGTTCGGCGCGTCCGGCCGATCGCCGGCGCCTTGGCTGGTTCGTCGTGCCGGCTGTCTTGCTGCCGCTTGCTCTGGCTGCACTGACCCTGGGCGTGCCCCTCGTGACACTTGCCCGGTGGCTTTATCTCGGTGGTCTCGATATCTGGCGCCTGGACACCGTCGGTAGTGCCTTTCTGCAAACCATCGTCCTGGCCGTCGCCGGCGGGATACTGGCCACCATATCCGCGGCGCCGATGGCATGGTTGTCGGTGCGTGCGCCGGGACGGTTCCAGCGTATCCTGGAAGCCTGCCACTACTATGTCGGCTCGCTGCCGGGCGTCGTTGTCGCCCTGGCGCTTGTCACCATTACGGTTCGGCTGGTTCTGCCACTTTACCAGACCTTCGCGACCTTGGTGGTTGCCTATATCCTGCTGTTCCTGCCGCGCGCCATGGTCGGGCTGCGTGCAAGCATCGCGCAGGCGCCGGTAGAGCTCGAGCGCGCCGCGATGGGGCTTGGGCGCACGCCGTCGCAAGCCGTGCGGCAGATTACCATGCGGCTTGCCGCGCCCGGCGCTGCCGCCAGTATCGCTCTGGTCGCGCTCGGCATTACCAATGAATTGACTGCCACGCTGATGCTAGCTCCCAACGGCGTTGAAACGCTTGCGACGAAATTCTGGTCGCTGACCAGCGAGATCGACTACGTTTCGGCCGCGCCTTACGCCTTCATGATGGTCGTGCTATCGCTGCCGCTCACCCTTCTTCTTCATGCGCAATCGAAACGGACGGCCGGACAATGACGCTGCTTACGATCGACGGTATCAGCAAGCGGTACGGTCATGTCCAGGCGCTGCAAGACATTTCGATCGATGTCACCGCCGGAAGCCGTACCGCAGTGGTCGGCCCGTCCGGTTCCGGCAAGACGACGCTTCTTCGCATTATCGCCGGCTTCGAACAGCCGGACACCGGGCAAGTGACTTTGGACGGCGAACTGTTGGCCGATGGGCCCGCGGCGGTCCCCGCGCATAAACGGGGTATCGGCATCGTCTCCCAGGAGGGCGCGCTGTTTCCGCATCTCGATGTCGCAGAGAATATCGGCTTCGGGATTGCCCGCCGGGCGCCCGACCGCGACAAGCGGATTCTCGAGCTTCTGGACATGGTCGAACTCGAGCGGAGCATGCTTGCGCGCCGGCCGCATCAGCTTTCCGGTGGCCAGCAGCAGCGCGTGGCGCTTGCCCGGGCACTCGGACGCGAGCCGCGCCTCATGCTGCTGGACGAACCGTTCTCGGCGCTCGATACGGGCTTGCGTGAGAACATGCGCAAGGCTGTTGCGCGGGTGCTGCAGGCAGCCGGCATCACGACTATTCTCGTTACTCACGATCAGGCAGAAGCCCTGTCGTTCGCCGATCAGGTGGCGGTGCTGCGCGCGGGCTGCCTGGTTCAGGCGGGCTCGCCGCAGTCGCTCTATCTTCAGCCGCGCGACCGGGAAACCGCGCTGTTCCTGGGTGACGCCGTGATGCTTCCGGCGATCGTGAGGAACGGTGTTGCCGATTGCGCGCTTGGGCGCGTTGCCGTCGAAGGCAATCACCAGGGCAAGGTCGAGATCATGTTGCGGCCGGAGCAGATACGCGTCGTTACCGATGAGAGCGAGCAGAAGTACGGCGGTCGCGTTGTCGAGGTGGAATTCGGCGGTGCGACCTGCACGGTGGCCGTATCGCTCGATGGTGTCGCGCTGCCGCCGATCCTGATCAAGACGTCCAGTGTTGCGCTGCCGGCGCGGGGCGATCGCGTCCGGCTCGATATCGCCGGCACGGCGCATGTCTTCAATCGCTGATCAGGCGATTTTCCGTTCCACGTCCTCTTCGTCGAGCCAACCGCCGGTAAAGCCCGCACGCTGCAAGCCTCTGCGAATGACCGGCGATTGCCGCATGAGACCCCAGATGAAATCCGAGCGGTCGTTTTCGATCGTCATCACGAGAAGCCCCTGATCGATGCCGACGCAACGGTCGTCGACCCAGCCTTCGGGCCGGGCCGTCTTGACCGTCGGATTGAAGCCGCCGGGAAAGCGGTCCTCGTAGAGCAGGTTGGGGTAGGTCGAGAGCAGGGCGCGGACGCCGTCGATCGAGGCTTGGCGGTTGTAGGGTAGTGAAGCAAGCGCCGACCATGGCGCTATCGTGCCGTCATCAGGTCCGAGAGGCGCGCCACGAGCGGCATAGCCTAGCACATGCGGATGGCGCCCGCCACGCATGTGGCGCGTTGGCGGCGGGCCGTCCGAAGCAGACAGACCCCAGACATTCTTGTTGTAGCCGACGAAATGGCCGGGATTACGCTCGGCATAATCCCGTTGAACGTCGATGCAGACCTGCGTGTTGCGGAAGTAGTCCCAGTTTCGTGCCGCCATCGGGCGATCCTGGATGCCGCGGAAGTCGATCCAGGCATGTGAGAAGAAATGGATGAAAAGAGGTCCGGCATAAAGATACGCCTGCTCGCCGAACAGCATCCAGGAATAACTGGAGGTGAAGGCATCATAGCTCGATGGCGGGATCGGATGGGTAGGCGAGGCGAGGGCGAGGGTATAGAGAAGGACGGCTTCGTCGTAACCCTGCCAGCGCCAACGCAGGAAGCCGCTCCCAGGCTTCCAGCCCATACAGACGGTCTGGCCTTTGTTGAGCGCCCAGTGCCAGTCGATCCGCTCATAGATCAGCGTCGCAAGTCGACGGATCTCTCTCTCGGCGTCGTCCTCGCGGTCGAAATAGGCGGCCGCCGTCAGCACACCCGCGACGAGCAGTGTCGTGTCGATGGTCGAAAGTTCGCTGTTCCAGGCGCGATGGCCCGTGTCCATGTGGAGGAAATGATAGAAGAAGCCCTTGTAGCCGATGGCATGGCGTTCGCGCCCCTGGTGGCCATTGGCAAAGAAACAAAGCGTCCTGGTTACACAGTCTATGGCATCAGCACGGTTCACCCAGCCGCGCTCGACGGCGACCGCATAGGATGTCAATGCGAAACCGACGGCGGCGATGCTGCAGGGAACGCCCGCCACCGAGGTATCGGCGACAAGGCCGTTCTCGGGATTATAGTGCTTCGGAAAATAGTTGAATGCCGCCTGCTGCAGTCGATCGACCAGTGCGGCGTCGGTTTCCTCGGTCCTTTGTAGCATGCGCTCCAAACCCAATTCGTGATCCTTTCTCCTGCTTCAACACGGGTGGGCTCTATGTGCAAATCAATCTTTTTGGAGGCATCGATTGCGGTTCCTCTTTAGGCCTGTCGCCAGGTCTCTGTCGCGATGAGCCATTGCCGGGTTCGTCCTTCCGGATCGGCATTGCGGGTGATGTCGGTAACGACAGCGGCGCTGTCGGCTCCGTGGGCGAAGACGCCGTCGATGCGATCGATATTCAGCCCGCCGATCGCCACCAATGGCAGGTCGCCGATCCGCGATTTCCACGTGCGTAGCTGCGGCAGTCCCTGCGGCGCCCATTTCATCTGCTTGAGGATCGTCGCATAGACCGGGCCGAGCGCGACGTAATCGGGTCGGGCGGCGAGGGCGGTTTGCAGTTCGGGCTCGTCGTGAGTGGAGAGGCCGAGCTTGACGCCGGCGGCGCGGATGGCGGCAAGGTTGGCGGCCTCCAGATCCTCCTGGCCGAGATGAACGAAATCGCAGCCCTCCTCGATCGCCAGCTGCCAGTAATCGTTGACGATCAGCTGGCAGCGGTGTTCCGCGCAGATCGCCCGAGCGTCACGGATCTCGTGGCGCAGATCGGCCTCGGAGCGATCCTTGACGCGCAGCTGCACCAGCTTGACGCCAAGAGGCACAAGGCGTGCGATCCAGTCGGCGCTGTCGACGATGAGGTAGAAGGGATCGAGCTTCATGCGAACACCGCCTGTCCGATAACCGGCGTTGATGGAACGGCCATGTCGCGCGGCTCCAGCATGCCCGCCTCGAAGGCCCGGCGGCCGGCTTCGATAGCGCCCGCGAAGGCCGCGGCCATCAGGACTGGGTCGCCGGCGCCGGCTACGGCGGTGTTCAAAAGCACGGCGTCGAAGCCGAGTTCCATGACGGCGGTCGCATGCGAGGGTCGGCCGATGCCGGCGTCGACGATCAGGGGGATATCGGGGAAATGGGCGCGCATCGATCTCAGCGCCATCGGGTTGAGCGGACCGGCGGCGCTGCCGATCGGCGCGCACCAGGGCATCAGCACTTGGCAGCCGGCCTCCAGCAGCCGCTCGGCGACCACGAGGTCGTCGGTCGTGTAGGGGAAGACTTGAAAGCCTTCGCTGACGAGAATGCGGGCCGCCTCGACGAGGCCGAAGACGTCGGGCTGCAGTGTGTAGTGGTTGCCGATCACCTCGAGCTTGATCCAGTCGGTGGCGAACAGCTCGCGCGCCATCTTCGCGGTCAGCACCGCCTCGGACACGCCGTGGCAGCCGGCGGTGTTGGGCAGCACCTTGACGCCGAGCGAGCGGATCGTCTCGAAGAAGGCGCCGCCGTTGCGCTTGCCGGCCGTTTCGCGGCGAAGCGACACGGTGACGATCTCGGTGCCGGAGCGGCTGACGGCATCGGCCATGATCGACGGTGACGGGTAGCGCGCAGTACCGAGCAGCAGACGCGAGCGCAGTTTCGTTCCGTAGAACGCAAGCATCTTCAACCTCCCTGCATCGGCGACAGGATCTCGATCCGGTCGTCGGTGTTCAGCGAATGGGCCGGCCGGTCCTCGCGGTGCACGAGTTCGCCGTTGACGGCGGTCGCCAGCCAGTCGCCTTCGTAATCCATCAGCGCCAGCAGCTCCTCGAGTGTGGCGGCGGCGATTTCCTTGGGTTCGCCGTTGACGATCAGTTTCATGATGTGTGTCCTCCTGCGGTATCGGTGTTGAAGACAAGGTCGGCCGCCCGTGCGGCCATGGCGGGCGCGAGCAGAAAGCCGTGGCGGTAAAGGCCGTTCAGCGAGATCAGCTTTCCGTGTCGCTCGACGCGAGGGAAATTGTCGCGAAAGGCCGGACGGATGCCGGCGCCGGTTTCCACCACGGTCGCATCGGCAAAGGCCGGGTGCAGCGCGTAGGCGGCGTTCAGCAGTTCCATCAGCGAGCGAGCAGTGATCGGGCCTGCGAATTCCGTCTCGATCATCGTCGCGCCGACCATGAAGAGGCCGCCTCCGCGCGGCACGATATAGACGGGGATGCGCGGGTGCAGCAGCCGGACCGGGCGGTCGAGAGTGACCTCGTCGGTCCTGAGATACAGCATTTCGCCACGGACGCCGCGCAGCGAGGCGGTCTCGCCGATGCGCGTCGCGCCGGTGCAGTCGAAGATATGGTTGAAGTCCTGCTCGTCGGGGAGCGTTTCGACGAAAGCGGCGCCGCACGCGATCAGCTTTTCGCGCAAGGCAGTCATCGCCCGACGCGGATCGAGATGCGCTTCGCGGGGGAAGAACAGCGCTTGCCGGAAGCGACCGGCCAGGGAGGGTTCGAGCGCGGCGATCCGCTTTTCGTCCAGCCACTCGTATCCCGTCGTGCGGCCGGCGAAGCGCTTCAGCTCCGCCTGGTCGCGGGCGGGCGCCAAGACCAGCGTGCCGTTCCGTTTGACCTCGCCGGGCAGCATCGCTTCCCAGCGGTCGGGCGCATCCTTCCCCTCGCGCAGCACGGCTTCGTCGGCGCTCTCGCGCTCGCACCAGGGCGCCAGCATGCCGCCGGCGAGCCAGGAGGCGGCCGCCGAAAAGCCGGGGTTGGGATCAAAGACCGTGACCTCGGCGCCGCGCGCGGCGAGCGCATGGGCCACCGTGAGGCCGGCGACGCCGGCCCCTTTGACAAGGACGCGCATATCAGCCGGCCACCTGGCCCTCGGCATCGACAGCCATGTAGAGATCGCCGCCGTCGCGATACTTGGCCGCCATGGCGTCCAACCCCTCCTTCTGCGCCTCGGCGCGGATATCGTGGGAGATCCGCATCGAGCAGAATTTCGGGCCGCACATGGAGCAGAAATGCGCGACCTTGTGCGCCTCCTTCGGCAGCGTCTCGTCGTGGAAGCTGCGAGCGGTTTCCGGGTCGAGCGAGAGGTTGAACTGGTCCTCCCAGCGAAACTCGAAGCGGGCGCGCGACAGCGCATCGTCGCGAAGCTGGGCAGCCGGATGCCCCTTGGCGAGATCGGCGGCGTGGGCGGCGATCTTGTAGGTGATGACGCCGGTCTTCACGTCGTTTCGATCGGGAAGGCCGAGATGCTCCTTCGGCGTTACGTAGCAGAGCATCGCCGTGCCGAACCAGCCGATCATCGCCGCACCGATGCCCGAGGTGATGTGGTCGTATCCCGGCGCGATATCCGTCGTCAGCGGCCCAAGCGTATAGAACGGCGCCTCGCCGCAGACGGCGAGCTGCTTGTCCATGTTTTCCTTGATCTTGTGCATCGGCACATGGCCGGGCCCCTCGATCATCACCTGGCAATCCTTGGCCCAGGCGATCTTCGTCAGCTCGCCCAGCGTTTCCAGCTCGGCGAATTGCGCGGCGTCGTTGGCGTCGGCGATCGAGCCGGGGCGCAGGCCGTCGCCCAGCGAGAAGGAGACGTCATAGGCGCGGCAGATGTCGCAGATCTCCTCGAAATGCTCGTAGAGAAAGCTTTCGCGATGGTGATGAAGACACCACTTGGCCATGATCGAGCCGCCGCGCGAGACGATGCCGGTGACGCGGTTAACGGTCAGCGGGATGTAGTGCAGCCGCACGCCGGCATGGATGGTGAAATAATCGACGCCCTGTTCGGCCTGCTCGATCAGCGTGTCGCGGTAGACCTCCCAGGTCAGGTTCTCGGCAATGCCCTCGACCTTTTCCAGCGCCTGGTAAAGCGGCACGGTGCCGATCGGGAGCGGCGAGTTGCGGATGATCCATTCGCGGATGTTGTGGATGTTGCGGCCGGTGGAGAGGTCCATGACGGTATCGGCGCCCCAGCGCGCCGCCCAGACCATCTTCTCGACCTCTTCCGCCATCGAGGAGGTGACGGCGGAGTTTCCGATATTGGCGTTGATCTTCACCAGGAAATTGCGGCCGATGATCATCGGCTCGGCTTCGGGGTGGTTGATGTTGGCGGGAATGATGGCGCGGCCGGCGGCCACTTCCTGGCGGACGAACTCAGGCGTGACGTGGTCGGGAATATGGGCGCCGAGGCTCTCGCCGTCGCGGACCATGGCCTCGGCTTTGATCTTGCGGCCGAGATTTTCGCGGATGGCGATGAACTCCATCTCCGGCGTGACGATGCCGGCGCGGGCATAGGCGAGCTGGGTCACGGCCTTGCCGTCCTTGGCGCGCAGCGGCTGGCGCTTGGCGGGGAATTCCGGGGTCAGGCGCTCGCCGCTGGCAAAGCCGTTGTCTTCGGGGCGCACCTGCCGGCCGTCATAGGCCTCGACATCGCCACGGGCGAGAACCCAGTCGCGCCGCAGAGCCGGCAGGCCGCGCTCGATGCTGATATCGGCGCCTTCGACGGTGTAGATGCCGGACGAATCATAGACCGTGACCGGCGGTTCGCCGGAGGTCGGGTGGACGCTGATCTCGCGCATGGGAACACGGATATCGGGGTGGATCTCACCCGGGATATGGATCTTGCGGGAGGCCGGCAGCGGGCCGGTGGTGACTGTGGGGGTGATGGTCTTTGCGGCGATATTCATGGTTGAGGCTCCAAGTTTGCGATTGGAGACCCAGTCCTCAGCCGGAATGATGAAAAGACGCCGGCACGGATTCCACGCGGGAATCCCGGCCTTCGAGCGCTTGCACCGTCCCTACGCCAGTATGAACTGGATCAGGTTCAACGGGTCACTGCGCCACGAAAGGCCTAGGCCATATCGTCCAGCAGTATCTCAGCCCCTTGCCGGGACCCCCCTGGTGAATGCGAAAAGGGTAGAGGGCAAACCGTGAAGCTGTCAAGCGACAGTCGCCGCTGTGCGGAGGGGCTAAGGTCCAAGCCATTGTCGCGTCTGAATAAAAGCTGGTGAGAAATTGTTCGGCGTATTTCAGCCACGCCGGTGAGCCGCTAAATGTTTACGAAGTGTAAACAGTGTAGCGGGTTGAGATGAGAAGCTTTGCAGGAAACATGACGGCGGGTCATCTGGAGCGGATGCTTGCCCCTTACATCGCCGAACGCCGCGCCGAAGCCGCTGCCCGTGAGGCTGGTCGCGAGCATGGCGAGGCAGACAGTGTCGTCGCCAAGAGCGAAAGCGCTAACAGCTGGCAAGCGTCAAGCGATCTGGTGCGCTGACGAATCAATCACAAGAGTAGAGAGCCGCCGCGCAGCAGATTTGTCGCGCGGCTTTTTTCGTTGAGTCGGATTGTGAGGCGGCTGAGCGTTTTTCACTAAAGTAAACATAGCCAATGACCGCCAGCGTGTCGCTGTCGGTCAGGTCAGTTTCAGTGATCATCTAGAAAAACTGGAGCGGGCGAAGGGATTTGAACCCTCGACCCCAACCTTGGCAAGGTTGTGCTCTACCCCTGAGCTACACCCGCTCAATCCGCACCGGTCCGGGGTAGTTGTGAGGACCGTGGGCGCCACCTTGCGGCGACGGGCGCTATATCGCCCAAACGATTTTCAAATGCAACAGGGAAATGACGGAAAATCGAAGAAAAATTTGTGGGGCGGTTTTGCGGGCGGCCGGAATGCCGCAAATGCAGGGCAAAGCGGCGAATGCGAAGATTGCAAAATAGGGATGGGAAACGTAATCAGGGTGCGTTTCCGCCCTTCCCGCGTGCTGATGGATTCTGAGATGACCGACAAGACACCGAAAACCGCCGACGACCTGTTCGCCTTTCTCGACGGGTTGAACATCAAGCACAGCACGAAAACGCATGCGCCGGTCTTCACCGTTGCCGAATCGGTGTCCCTGCGCGACGAGATTCCGGGCGGCCATACCAAGAACCTGTTCGTCAAAGACAAGAAGGATCAGTTTTTCCTTCTGACGGTCGAAGAAAATGCTTCGGTCGACCTGAAGACGGTTCACACGCTGATTGGCGCCGCCAGTAAGGTGTCGTTCGGTAAGCCGGAAAAACTGATGGAGTATCTCGGCGTGATTCCGGGTGCCGTGACCGCTTTCGGTGCTATCAATGATTCGGACGCGAGCGTGACCTTTGTTCTCGACGCCGACCTGATGAAGGAGGAGATCATCAACTGCCATCCGTTGTCGAATGATGCGACGACGTCGATCGCGAGCGCGGATCTTGTTCGTTTCATGGAAGCGACCGGGCACAAGCCGCTTGTCTTGAAAGTGACGTCCTGACATACGATTTTAGCGCTAGAAAAGCCGGCTGACCGGCGCGGCGGGAGATACCAATGAGCGGCAACGACAATCCTTACAGCAATTCATTTGGCCAGATGTCGGCAACGGCAAGCTATGGCGCGGCACCTGAGCAGGCGGCAGGGAGCTATATCAAGGATACGACGACCGCGACTTTCGCGAAGGACGTTCTGGAAGAGTCTCGCAACCAGCCGGTTCTGGTCGATTTCTGGGCTCCCTGGTGCGGGCCGTGCAAGCAGTTGACGCCGATGATCGAAAAGGTGGTCAACGAGAGCCAGGGCCGCGTCAAGCTGGTCAAGATGAACATTGACGATCATCCGTCGATCGCGGGCCAGCTCGGCATTCAGTCGATCCCTGCCGTGATAGCGTTCGTCGGCGGGCGTCCGGCCGATGGCTTCATGGGTGCCGTGCCGGAAAGTCAGATTCGTGAGTTCATCGACCGCGTTGCCGGCCCCGCGGGTGCCGATCAGGCGGCCGAAATCGAAGCGGTGCTGAAGGAAGCCGACGAATTGCTGGCTTCGGGCGACGTCAATGGCGCTGCGCAGCTCTACGGCGCTATCATGCAGGCCGATCCCGAGAACGCCAAGGCGCTTGCCGGCATGGCGGAGTGCATGATCGCGGCGAACCAGCACGAGCGGGCGCGCGAGGCGCTCACGGATCTGCCGGAAGACATGGCGAAAGACGCGTCCGTCCTGGCTGTTCTCAAGAAGCTTGAGCAGATCGAGGAGGCGCGCAAGCTTGGTGATCCCGTAGCGCTCGAGCACGAACTGGCGCGCAACCCTGATGATCATGAAGCCCGGGTGAAGCTTGCGAAGATCCGCAATGTCGAAGGCAAGCGCGACGAGGCCGCCGACCACCTGCTCTACGTCATGCGCAAGGACCGCACGTTCGACGATGACGGCGCACGCCGCCAGCTGTTGCAGTTCTTTGATGTCTGGGGCTTCAAGGATCCCGCGACGGTAGCTGCGCGACGCAAGCTTTCGGCGATGCTCTTCTCCTAAGTTTCGGCAAAGGGACTTGCGTTTTCGAAGGCGTACCCCACATTCCCGTTAGTGCGGGGGCAAGGTGTTGCGCCCTGCCAGTGGCGCGGGACTAGACTCTATGCAAGTGGGGAATGCACGATATCTCAAACCAGGTGATCTGCCGGACTCGATCGCTGTTTTTCCCTTGAGCGGTGCCCTTCTCCTGCCCACCGGCCAGTTGCCCCTCAATATCTTCGAGCCACGTTATCTCGCGATGTTCGATGCGGCGATTGCAGGAAATCGGCTGATCGGAATGGTGCAACCGGCACTCGGTGAAGCTGACGAAAAACCCGGTGAAGGCCATCTTGCCTCTGTTGGGTGCCTGGGACGGATCACCTCCTTCGCCGAAACTGGTGACGGGCGCTACATCGTATCTCTGACGGGCGTCTGCCGCTTCCGACTTCTTGAGCAGAAGGATACGCACCAGCCATACCGTACCTTCCGTATTGCTCCGTTCATCGCGGATCTCTCGGCACGTGACGAGGAAGATGCGGTCGATCGTGGCGCTCTGCTGGCTGCGTTCAAGGCCTATCTCGACGCCAACAAGCTTGAGGCCGACTGGGAGAGTGTGGAGCGCGCCAGCAATCTCACGCTGGTCAATTCCCTGGCGATGATGTCACCCTTCGGGCCGGCGGAGAAGCAAGCGCTGCTCGAAGCACCTGACCTTAAAACACGCGCGGAAACGCTGATCGCGATCACCGAGATTGTGCTTGCACGTGTTTTCGGAGACTCGGATACCGTTCTGCAGTAGAGTGTTGGCATGGACGAAAAACTCAGTCGCGTGGACCCCAAGCTTCTCGAATTGCTGGTTTGCCCCCTAACGAAGGGCCGGCTTTCCTATGACCGCGAGCACAACGAGCTCGTCTCGGAGAAGGCGCGCCTCTCCTACCCGATCCGCGACGGCATACCGATCATGCTGGTCTCAGAAGCGCGGCGGCTTGACGACTAGATCGCCTGGCCGGTGAGCAGACGAGGGTTCTCGTTGGCCGCGGTGCCCGCCGCCTGGCCGATAAAGAACGACTTCAGGCCAGGCAGCCGATCGACGATCCCTAGACCGAAATCCCGTGCGATACGGATCGGCGCCAGATCGTTGGAAAACAGCCTGTTCAACACATCGGTCGTAACGCCCATTCGGAACGTATCGAAACGGCGCCAGGACTGATAGCGCTCGAGAATGTTTATCGAGCCGATATCCAGGCCGAGCCGGTCGGCGTCGACGATGGTCTCCGCAAGTGCTGCAACGTCCTTAAAGCCGAGGTTCAATCCCTGGCCAGAAATCGGGTGGATACCATGCGCAGCGTCGCCGGCGAGGGCAATGCGCGGGGCGACGAATGCGCGCGCAAGTGTCAGTCCCAACGGGAAGGCGCGTTTCTCGCCGATAACCTTCAGCGCGCCGAGCTTGTGGCCGAAGCGGCGCTCCAGTTCTTCCTCGAAAACAAGCTCGTCGGATCTGACCAGCCGGTCGGCTTCGTGCGTGGCCTCTGTCCAGACCAGCGAGGAACGATTTCCCTTGAGCGGAAGGATGGCGAAGGGCCCGGCGGGCAAGAAATGCTCCTCGGCGCAGCCGTTATGGGGACGTTCGTGCTCGACGGTCGCAACGATCCCGGATTGACCGTAATCCCAGCTGACGGTCTTGATTCCCGCCAGTTCTCGAAGATGGGAGCGGACGCCGTCGCAGGCAACCACGAGGCGGGCCGCAATGACGCTGCCGTCGGATAGCGTCACCTCGGCGTGTGTGTCCTCGGTCTTCAGGGCGGTTGCGGCAACGCTGTGCCGAATTTCGATGCCAAGGCGTTCGCAGCAGCCGCGCAGCGCCCGGACCAGTTCAACATTGGGAACCATGTGCGCGAAGGGCTGGCCCTCCGCCACTTCGCCATCGAATGTGAGGAAGACGGGGCGGACCGGATCGGACGTTTTCGAATCAGTGACGACCATGCGGTTTATCGGCTGCGCCGAGGGTGCGATCTCGTCCCAGATGCCGAAAACCTCGAGCATCTTCGTTGCCGCCGCGATGATGGCGGATGCCCGCATATCCTTCTGCCAGACGGCTTCGGGCGCCGCCTCCACGACGATGACGTCGCGGTGGGGGGCTGCCTGTTTGACCGCGACGGCAGCCGAAAGGCCAACATAGCCCGCGCCAACAACCAGCATGTCCCGCATAGCGTTTCGTTCCATTCCTTGTGAATATCGTATTGATCTATATAGATCATCGCCGCTGCACTTCCTACCGTCCGGAGCCGTACAAAATGACGCGCGACATCGAAAAACCGACCGCCATGGAAACCCTGATCGCCACGCTCGATCTCGAGCCGATCGAGGTCGATATCTTCCGCGGCACAAGTCCTCAGGTCGGTTGGCAGAGGGTGTTTGGAGGGCAGGTGATCGCGCAGGCCCTGATGGCCGCGCAGCGCACCGTGGATCGCGAGCGCCGCGTGCATTCGCTGCACGCTTATTTCATGCGACCGGGCGACCCGTCGGTGCCGATCATCTATCAGGCTGAACGGATCCGCGACGGTGCGAGTTTCAATACGCGTCGCGTCGTCGCAATCCAGCACGGAAAAGCGATCTTCGCCCTTTCGGCCTCGTTCCAGATCGAGGAGCCGGGCTTCGATCACCAGATCGGCATGCCGGACGTGCCGTCGCCGGAGGAACTGATGGACGAGCGGCAAATCAGCTCGCAGTTCCTTGCGGGCGCCCCGCCCGCCATCCGCAACTACTGGGAGCGCGAGCGTCCGATCGAGATCCGACCCGTTTCCCTCACGCACTACGTCTCGGACAAGAAGCTCGATCCCTTCCAGCATGTCTGGGTCCGTGCGACCGGTTCGGTTCCCGACGATCTGCATTATCAGACCGCGATCCTGGCTTACCTCTCCGACATGACGCTGCTGGATACGTCCCTCTATCCGCATGGGACGTCGATCTTCAACCAGTCGATCCAGGTTGCCAGCCTGGATCACTCGATGTGGTTCCACCGCCAGGCAAAGATGGACGACTGGATGCTCTATACGCAGGACAGCCCTTCTGCATTGGGCGCGCGAGGGTTGACCCGAGGTAGTCTGTTTACGCGAAACGGTATCCTGATTGCGTCCGTGGCACAGGAAGGCCTGATTCGTAAAAGAGCAGATGAATAAATAATATGCAGTCTTGTGCATTTGCGCTTTTTTTGAGCGATTATTAGGCAATCATTTGCCTGTTTATTGGTTTTGCCAAATATAGCTTTTATTTTTCAATAACTTATTTTCCATTTTGAATCTGGCACGCCCCTTGAATGTATATCCCCGGTCGCTGCTCGTTAACGTCAGCGGCAAGGAGAGTCGGCTCCGCGCCGAGGATAACGAAGGATGGGAAACCAGATGAAAATTGTGATGGCCATTATCAAGCCGTTCAAGCTCGATGAGGTGCGTGAAGCCCTCACCGCGATCGGCATTCAGGGCCTGACCGTGACCGAAGTAAAGGGATACGGGCGCCAGAAGGGACA
The DNA here is from genome assembly GCF_001692185.1 of Rhizobium sp. AC44/96. Taxonomy (NCBI): domain Bacteria; kingdom Pseudomonadati; phylum Pseudomonadota; class Alphaproteobacteria; order Hyphomicrobiales; family Rhizobiaceae; genus Rhizobium; species Rhizobium sp. AC44/96. Next base: position 189,654 of record NZ_LXKO01000041.1, on the reverse strand, counting down.
TACCGAAATCTATCGCGGCACCGAATACGCGGTCAGCTTCCTGCCGAAGCTGAAGATCGAGATCGCGGTCGCATCAGAACTCGTCGACAAGGCTGTCGAGGCTATCGCGTCATCCGCGAAGACCGGCCAGATCGGCGACGGCAAGATCTTCGTTTACTCGATCGACCATGCCGTGCGCATCCGTACCGGCGAAACCGACTCAGAAGCGCTGTAAGAACGGTAGAGCAAGGAGCTTTTCTCTATGTCAATTTCAAAGTTTTCTCCCACTCTGGCGCGCCTTGCCACTGCGTCCGCAGCGCTTCTGGCGCCGGTCGTTGCCTTCGCGCAGGATGCCGCCACCGCGGCTGCTCCGGCTGCCGCCGCTGCGCCCGTTCCTGACAAGGGCGACACCGCCTTCATGTTCATCTCGACCCTGCTAGTTTTGTTCATGATTTTGCCCGGCCTAGCGCTGTTTTACGGCGGCCTCGTGCGCGCCAAGAACATGCTGTCCGTGCTGATGCAGTGCACGATGGTCGCCAGCGTCCTGATGTTGATCTGGGTCATCTACGGCTACTCGTTCGCTTTCGGCGGTTCCGACAGCCCTTACTGGGGCGGTACGGCAAAGCTGTTTCTCTCTGGCGTAACCAAGGACTCGACGGCTGCGACCTTCTCGCAGGGCGTTGTCATTCCTGAGTTCATCTTCGCGATGTTCCAGATGACCTTCGCAGCGATCACGCCCGCCCTGATCGTCGGCGCCTTTGCTGAGCGCATCAAGTTCTCGGCTGTCGTACTGTTCTGCGCACTGTGGGCAACCTTCGTCTACTTCCCGATCGCTCATATGGTCTGGGACGCAAACGGCCTGCTCTTCAAGATGGGCGCGCTGGACTTCGCAGGCGGTACCGTCGTTCACATCAACGCCGGCGTTGCCGGTCTGATCGGCGCGATCATGGTCGGCAAGCGTACCGGCTTCGGCAAGGACATGATGGCTCCGCATTCGATGACGCTGACCATGGTTGGTGCATCCATGCTCTGGTTTGGCTGGTTCGGCTTCAACGCCGGCTCCAACCTGGAAGCTTCGGGCGGTGCAATGCTCGCAACGGTCAACACCTTCGTTGCAACGGCCGCTGCTGTGGTTTCCTGGTCTGCCGTTGAAACGCTGACCCGCGGCAAGGCCTCCATGCTCGGCGGCGCTTCCGGTATGGTTGCCGGTCTCGTCGCGATCACGCCTGCTGCCGGTATCGTCGGTCCGATGGGCGCCATCATCATGGGCCTGATCGTTTCGCCGCTTTGCTACTTCTTCGTCTCTGTCGTGAAGAACAAGTTCGGCTACGACGACACGGCTGACGTCTTCGGCGTCCACGGCATCGGCGGCATGTTCGGCGCAATCGCCACCGGCATCTTCGCCAGCGCGTCGCTGGGCGGTGTTGGCTATGCAGAAGGCGTCACCATGGGCGGTCAGGTCATGACGCAGCTGACGGCGATCGCCACCACCATCGTATGGTGCGGCGTCGGTTCGGCGATCCTCTACAAGGTCGTCGACATCATCGTCGGTCTGCGTGTGTCCGTCGAGGCAGAACGCGAAGGTCTCGACCTCGCAACGCACGGCGAAGCTGCTTACCACTCCTAATCAAAGGCATTGCGGCGCTCGTTCAAGGGCGCCGCTGAACAGCCCGTCGCGGCCTATTCGAACTGTTTAAGCCGCTTTTGGCCCGAGCCCTCACAGGTTCGGGCCTTTTTTGTTTCCGGATGCTGGATGCAGCCTGCATGGTTAACATCGCTTTAACCGTCCTTTGATTAGGTGGAGCGGACGCATTGGGCGCGAAGCGCATTGGCGATTCGCACGCTTTCAAGCATTGGACGGGTACACACATGGCAAGAAGCACATCGCCAGCAATGGATGGCCGGCCGGACCGTTTCTCCCTTTCGGGGTTCATGTTCCGGCAGGCGCAGACCCTTTTGGGCTTCGCTATCTTTTTGTTGCTGGCATTGGCGGTTGCAGCTCTCGCAACGTGGAATGTTGCCGATCCGAGCTACTCCTATGCGACAGGCAACGAGCCGACCAACATTCTCGGCTATGGCGGCGCCGCCTTCGCGGATATCCTCATGCAGTTCTTCGGGCTGGCCAGCGTCGTGGCGCTGCTGCCCGTCGTGGCCTGGGCGCTGGCGCTGATTTCCGGCCGTCGTTTTACCCGGATTCCGGCGCGCGCCGCGGCATGGGGCCTTGGCTCGGTGTTGTCGTGTGCTGTGCTTGGTTGCTTCCCGCCGCCCCTCACCTGGCCGATCCCGAATGGTATCGGTGGTGTCATCGGCGACATGATCCTGCGCTTCCCGGCGCTCTTCGTCGGCGCCTATCCGACTGGTGCCTTCGCCACAGCCGTCGGCTGTGTGTTTGCCGTTCCCTGTGTCTGGATGATGCTGTTTGCGGCCGGCATTGTTGGCCGTACCGAGGAGGAAGAGGCCGAAGAGGAAGAAGAGAACTATGCGGCGAGCCGCTCGAAGCTCCGGTCGGTCGGCGATGAGGATGAGGACGAAGAAGAAGGCGGTTGGCTTGCCTTCGGCGCCCTGACGCACGCCTGGTACATGAGCCAGGCGCGGATGCGCCGCCTGCTCGGCATGGGACCACGCAAGCGCCGGCAGGATGACTTCGAATCGCCGTACGACTTCAACGACGACGAATTCGGCAAGCTGAACGAACCCGTTCGTGCGAAGACGCCCACGGCACGTGGCGAACGGATGGATCCTTCGATGGAACCGCGCGCTGCCTCGCAGCGCCGCATCGTTTCTGCGCCCTCGATCTCTCTCAATGACGACGAAGACGGCGACATGCCGTTCGACAGCGACATGCCGCCACGCCCGGCCGATATCCTTCCCGATGATGACGACGACGGCTGGATGATGCGCGCCCCTGCCAAGCAGGCCGGTGGCCGCCCCGAGCCGCGGGTCGTGCAGCCGTCAGCCCGTCCGAAACCCGGCGCACGCGTCGAGCGCGAACAGCAGGGTTCGTTTATTCGCCCAGAAGGCTTCCAGCTGCCGTCGATGCATCTGCTGGCCGAGCCGAAAAATGTCGTGCGTGATTCAACGCTGTCGGCCGATGCTCTTGAGCAGAACGCCCGCATGCTCGAGGGCGTGCTTGAGGACTTTGGCGTCAAGGGCGAGATCATTCATGTTCGCCCCGGCCCCGTCGTCACGCTCTACGAACTGGAACCTGCGCCCGGCATCAAGTCTTCGCGTGTCATTGGCCTTGCCGATGACATCGCCCGCTCGATGAGCGCGATCGCCGCCCGCGTTGCCGTCGTTCCCGGCCGCAACGCGATCGGTATCGAATTGCCGAACTCGACCCGTGAGACCGTCTATCTGCGTGAGCTCATTGCCTCGCGCGATTTCGAGGGCTCGAAGGCCAAGCTCGCCATGGCGCTCGGCAAGACGATCGGCGGCGAAGCCGTCATCGCCGACCTCGCCAAGATGCCGCACCTGCTGGTTGCCGGTACCACCGGTTCCGGTAAATCCGTCGCCATCAACACGATGATCCTGTCGCTGCTCTACCGCCTGACGCCGGAGCAGTGCCGACTGATCATGATCGATCCGAAGATGCTCGAACTGTCGGTCTATGACGGCATTCCGCATCTGCTCTCGCCTGTCGTCACCGATCCCAAGAAGGCCGTCGTGGCGCTCAAGTGGACCGTCCGCGAGATGGAAGAGCGCTATAAGAAGATGTCGAAGATCGGTGTGCGCAATATCGACGGCTTCAACAGTCGTGTCGAGCAGGCGCTGGCCAAGGGCGAAGTGATCTCGCGCACGGTGCAAACGGGCTTCGATCGCCACACCGGCGAGGCGATGTACGAGACCGAAGAATTCGACCTGCAGCCGATGCCTTACATAGTCGTCATCATCGACGAAATGGCCGACCTGATGATGGTGGCCGGCAAGGATATCGAAGGCGCGGTGCAGCGTCTGGCGCAGATGGCGCGTGCGGCCGGCATCCACGTCATCATGGCGACGCAGCGGCCCTCCGTCGACGTCATCACCGGCACGATCAAGGCCAACTTCCCGACCCGCATCTCCTTCCAGGTGACGTCGAAGATCGACAGCCGCACGATCCTTGGTGAACAGGGCGCCGAACAGCTGCTTGGCATGGGCGACATGCTCTACATGGCCGGCGGCGGCCGCATCCAGCGTGTCCATGGTCCTTTCGTGGCCGACATGGAAGTCGAGGAAATCGTTGCCTATCTGAAGACGCAGGGCTCGCCGCAGTACCTCGACGCCATCACTGCCGATGACGACGAGGACGGCGATTATGGTGGCGGTCCCTCCGGCACATCCAACCTCTCCGATTCCGATGATCCCTATGATCAGGCCGTCGCAATTGTATTGCGTGACGGAAAGGCTTCGACGTCGTATATTCAGCGCAGGCTGGGTATCGGTTACAACAGAGCCGCTTCGTTGATCGAGCGGATGGAGCAGGAAGGCATCATCGGGCCGGCAAACCATGCAGGCAAACGTGAGATCCTCGTTCCTACCGAAGGCGACGTCCTGGACCGCTAAATATCGGAGATTGTTTCCGTGCAACTGGCCTTCACGGAAACCTGATCGCTCGCAAAGCGTTACCTTCCGCAGGCTTGCGAATACGCCATGAAGACGCCGCGTTTCAGCAGCATGCAGATTGCATAGAGGAGATATTGATGACCCACTCCGATTCATACCTGGACCGTATTTCGCTGACCCGGCGCCATATGCTCGGCGCAATGGTAGTCGCTGCGGCCTCCACGGCGATCCCTTTGACCGTTTTCGCGCAGGCGGCGTCGGCCGCTTCGAATAACGCGACAGCGCAGGCGATCGCCGATCACTTTTCCAGTGTCGCGACAATGCAGGGCGAGTTCGTCCAGTTCGGCCCGCGCGGCGAGCAGACAGGCGGCAAGTTCTATATCCAGCGTCCCGGAAAGCTTCGCTTCAACTACGACAATCCGTCGCCGATCCGTGTGATTGCTGACGGAAAGAATGTCGCGGTCGGCAACATGAAGCTCAAGACCTGGGATCTTTACCCACTGTCGAAGACGCCCCTCAGCCTCCTTCTGGCGCAACGCATCGACCTGTCGGCGGGTTCAGTGAAGAGCGTGAAGGTCGAGTCGGACCTCACCACGATTGCCTTGGGCAACAATACCGTATTCGGCAATTCGACGATCACCATGATGTTCGACCCGAAGACATACGATCTGCGGCAGTGGACTATCACCGACAACCAGGGCAAGGACACCTCCGTGATGGTCTTCAACGTCAAGACCGGCGTCCAGTTCGACGACAAGGTCTTCAAGGTGCCTTACGAAGTTATTCCGGGTACAGCCGCTTACCGCGACTGACCCCGGGGTACAGCCGCGTACCGCGGCTGACCCATCCGGCCCGTGACAAGGCGCCTTGCATTCGCGGGGCGCTTTTTCTTTGTCTATGTCCGTTCCATCCGCGCAGGCTTTGTTCTAAAGCCAGTCCAATCGCGTTTGAAAGGGAGTCGAATGGGTTTCTCGATCACCACCTGGAATATCAATTCCGTTCGGCTTCGCATGCCACTCGTTGAGCAGTTGGTGCTGAAACATCGGCCCGATATCCTTTGCCTTCAAGAAACCAAGGTGCCGAACGAGCTCTTTCCCCACGCTCCGCTCCGCGCCATGGGCTATGAGCACATCATCATCCACGGCCAGAAGGGCTACCATGGTGTTGCGATTGCTTCGCGGTTTCCGCTGACGGAAGACCACCGTCAGGATTACTGCAAGGTCGGCGACGCGCGCCATATCTCGGCGGTTTTCGAGCGCGGCGGCCGTCGCATTCGTCTCCACAATTTCTACGTTCCGGCTGGTGGCGACGAGCCCGATCGGGAGATCAATGCGAAGTTCGGTCACAAGCTTGATTTCATCGAGGAAATGAAGCTGCTCAAGGCGAACGGCGAGGTTGGTACGTCGTCAATTCTCGTCGGCGATCTCAACATCGCGCCGCACGAGCACGACGTCTGGTCACACAAGCAGCTTCTGAAGATCGTAAGCCACACGCCTGTCGAAACCGAGGGCTTGCTTGACGTGATGAAGCGCGGTGCATGGCTCGATCTGATGCGCCAGCAGGTTCCAATCAATGAGAAGCTCTACACATGGTGGAGCTATCGGGCGAAGGACTGGGAAGCGGCCGATCGTGGCCGCCGCCTGGATCATATCTGGTCGTCGGCCGATCTCGGGCCACATTTGCAGCGGATCGACGTCGTCAAGGAAGCCCGCGGCTGGGAACGCCCGTCCGACCATGTGCCTGTGACGGCGCATTTCGATCTCTAGGCAACCAGCCAAGAGCAGTTCAGTCAGGAAAAGCGATGAAGCTCGGCGGCGGCTTTTGCCGCCAGAGCGGCGATATTGTCGCGGATACGCGCTTCGATCAGGAACGCCGCCTCGGGATATTCCTCGATCAGGCGATGAAACAGCGATCGCGTGATGCGGATGACGCCTGCATCCTCTTTCGCGATCGCCGTGAACTTGCGCTCGACCAGGGTGACCAGTGCGAGCTCGGATAGCAACGTACCCTCGCCAACGTTCGCATGCACCTCAGGCTGGCCATCGCGGCCGGTTCGGCTGAGCTCGACCGTACCGCTCAGGACAACATAGGCGCTTTCGGCCGGCGACCCCTCGCGGAACAGCATCTGCCCCTGAGAGATCGTGCGCCGATCGGCGCCGAAGGCGATCAGCCGAAGCTGATCCTCCGACATTCCGTTGAACAGTGGCAGCTGCGACAGCAGCCGGATATCGTCGTTCAGTGCCATCTTACGGTATGATCTTGTAGCCGCCGTTTTCCGTCACCAGAATCTCGGCATTTGACGGATCGCGCTCGATCTTCTGACGCAGGCGATAGACATGGGTTTCCAACGTGTGCGTCGTTACGCCCGAATTGTAACCCCAGACTTCCTCAAGCAGCACATCGCGGGTCACAACCTTCTGCTCGGCGCGATAGAGATACCGGATGATCGCGGCCTCTTTTTCCGTAAGGCGGATCTTCTGGCCGTTGTCGGTCGTCAGGAGCTTCTGGCTCGGCTTGAATACATAGGGGCCAACGCTGAACGTGGCGTCCTCGCTCTGCTCGTGCTGGCGCAGCTGCACGCGGATGCGAGCCAGGAGCACGGCGAACCGGAACGGCTTGGTCACGTAATCGTTAGCGCCGGCTTCGAGGCCCAGGATCGTGTCCGAATCGGTATCATGGCCGGTCAGCATGATGATGGGCGCCTTCAAGCCTCCCTTGCGCAGCAGCTTGACGGCCTCGCGGCCGTCCATGTCAGGCAGCCCAACATCCATGATCAGCAGATCGATCGGCGTTGCGCGAGCGCGTTCAACGCCCTTTGCAGCTGTTGCTTCCTGCAAAACAGTAAACTCGTCGTACAGCGACAGCTGTTCCGTGAGTGTTTCGCGGAGGTCATCGTCATCGTCCACCAATAGAATGGTGCGTGCGGTCATGCGGCTCTGTCCTCGCCATCTGGTTCCTTAGTCCTACGCCAATTTCGATCATTGGCAAAGATCAGGAGACCAAGCTGTTGTCGTATATGGTGCTATATGATTTCAATCTTACCCCAAGCAATTGCCAAGACATGTGAGAAAGATGGAAAAAACAAGGCGGTCGCGCGCTATACAATCCACGATCATTACCGTTCGACCAGCACCGGGTCAGAAAAGCCGTGCATTGGTTCAATTCGGTGCAATCGTCGTGCCTGCCGCGATTGGCCGTTCGGGCCGGACTGTGTTGAAACGTGAAGGTGATGGTGCAACACCGATCGCATCGATGAAAGTGCTGTCCGGCTTTCGGCGCGGAGACCGGCCGACACGCCTGCAGACCCCACTGCCGATTCGCCGGATTCGCGGAGGCATGCTGTGGTGCGACCAGCCTGAGGACCCCAACTATAATCGCCTGGTCAAGGCGCCGTTCCGGCCCAGCCACGAGGAGATGAAGCGTCAGGACGGGCTTTACGACGTCTGCCTCGTCATGGACTGGAACGTCACCTCGCGCGCACGCAATCGCGGCTCTGCCATCTTCTTCCACCTGATCAAGCCGGGCTATGAGCCGACGGCGGGCTGTGTTGCTGTCCACCCTCGCGATATGCGTCGCCTGCTGCCGTTTATACGCAAGGGTACGGTCGTCCGCGTTCTCTAGCGTGGGGGTGATAATCGAGGTTTGATGACCTATATGCGTCACCACCGGCGCTTGGGCCGAATGCGCGCAGGAAAACCGGGGCTGCGGGTCAATATACCCGATCGAATTCAATGATTCTTGCGGAGACTTAGTGTGGCAGAACAATCCATCATTACCTTTCATGACGGACATTCCATTCCCCAGGTCGGCCTCGGTGTGTGGCGGACGCCCGATGACATTGCGGCGCCGACCGTGCGGACGGCAATTGCTGCCGGTTACCGCCATGTCGACACGGCGGCCGTCTACGAAAACGAGGATGGCGTTGGCGAGGGCATTCGTTCCTCCGGCGTCGACCGTAAGGACATCTTTCTGACGACGAAGCTTTGGAACAATGATCAGGGTTACGAATCGACCCTCAAGGCCTTCGAGAAGAGCTTGAAGCGGCTCGGCACCGACTATGTCGATCTTTATCTGATCCATTGGCCCGCGCCGACGCGTAATCGCTATGTCGATAGCTGGAAAGCCCTGATCAAGCTGAAGAAGGATGGCCTTGCGCGTTCGATCGGCGTCTCGAACTTCTATCCCGAGCATATCGAGCGCCTGATCACCGAAACCGGTGTCGTGCCTGTTATCAACCAGATCGAGCTGCATCCTGATTTTCAGCAGAAGGTCGCGCAGGAGGCTCACAAGAAGCTGAACATCGTCACGCAGTCCTGGAGCCCCCTTGGTCAGGGCAAGCTGATCGACCATCCTGTCATCGGCGCAATCGCCAAGAAGCATGGCAAGACACCGGCGCAGGTGATCATTCGCTGGCATATGGATAGCGGCCTCGTTGTCATTCCGAAATCGGTGACGCCATCGCGCATCGTCGAGAACTTCGAGGTCTTCGACTTCAAGCTCGATGGCGAAGACATGGGCGTGATCGCCAAGCTCGACAACACCGGCGCTCGCATCGGGCCGGATCCGAAGACAGCAACATTCTGACTACGGCAGGGCGGCGCAAGCCGCCCTTTTTCATTCATGGTTGGAGAGCGCTGCGGCGAGTACGCGGGGCGTGACGAAACGTTCAAGTCGCCCGCTGCCCGACGATACGTCCGCCCAGCCGTCGGCCTCGAAGGAAATGACGGCGAGGCCACCCGTGGGAAATTTCTCTGATATCTGTTTGCGCATCTCGGCATCACCGCTACCGACAAGCCAATTCGCAAAATCCTGAAGACCGGGATTGTGTCCCACCATCATCACGGTTCGGTCATTCGGATCCACCGCTGCGAGAATGTCGACCAGACGGGTGGTTGAGGCTTCGTAGAGCTCGGGGACGTCCTGCCGGGGGATCGGGTGTGGCAGCTCCTTCGCCACCAGCTTCCATGTCTCCTGCGTACGCCGCGCCGTGGAGACCAGAACACTGTCGGGAAAGAGCCGCTCCCGCGCCATATAGGCGCCGATCATCGGAGCAGCCTTGAGCCCACGGTCGGCCAGCGGACGGTCGTGGTCTTCGACATCAGGTGGCCAGGCGGATTTGGCATGTCGCAGAAGAAAGAGATATCGCCGGCTTGGCGAGGGGCCGCTTTGTGTTTTCATGTCGCTCACCCGAAAAGTGCAGGCAAAGGTCTGTCGGTGTCATTGTCTCACCGAAGGCGCGGCATGTCTTGCGGAGATAGGATGTCTCCCTCACCGGATGGCGAGGGAGACGATAGCAGTTAGTTCCACTCGCGGATATCGACGAAGTGGCCGGCGATCGCCGCAGCTGCCGCCATGGCCGGCGAGACCAGATGCGTGCGGCCCTTGAAGCCCTGACGGCCTTCGAAGTTGCGGTTGGACGTCGATGCGCAACGTTCACCCGGCTTCAGGCGGTCGTCGTTCATGGCCAGGCACATGGAACAGCCAGGCTCGCGCCAGTCGAAACCGGCAGCCTTGAAGATCTTGTCGAGCCCTTCCGCTTCTGCCTGTTCCTTCACGAGGCCGGAGCCTGGAACGATCATGGCGTTGACGGTCGAAGCAACGGTCTTGCCTTCGACGACCTTGGCGACTTCGCGCAGATCTTCGATACGGCCGTTCGTGCAGGAGCCGATGAAGACGCGGTCCAGCGTGATGTCGGTCATCTTGGTGCCGGGCTTCAGGCCCATGTAGTCGAGCGCGCGCCACTTGGAGCTACGCTTGTTCTCGTCCTGGATCTCGTCCGGGTTCGGAACGACGCCCTGTACGGAGATGACGTCTTCAGGCGAGGAGCCCCAGGATACGATCGGCGGCAGAGAAGCGGCGTCGAGAACGACGACGCGGTCGTAGTGAGCGCCTTCGTCGGTCTGCAGCGTCTTCCAGTAGGCGATTGCCTGCTCCAGCGTTTCGCCCTTCGGCGCGCGCGGCTTGCCCTTGATGTACTCGAAGGTCTTTTCGTCAGGCGCGATCAGGCCGGCGCGGGCGCCGCCTTCGATCGTCATGTTGCAGATCGTCATGCGGCCTTCCATCGACAGCGCGCGAATGGCTTCGCCCGCGAATTCGATGACGTGGCCCGTGCCGCCGGCAGTACCGATCTCGCCGATGATGGCAAGGATGATGTCCTTGGCGGTGACGTGCGGCGGAAGCTGGCCATCGACACGCACGAGCATGTTCTTGGCCTTCTTCTGGATCAGCGTCTGGGTGGCGAGAACGTGCTCGACTTCCGAGGTGCCGATGCCGTGCGCCAGCGCGCCGAAAGCGCCGTGGGTCGACGTGTGGCTATCGCCGCAGACGATCGTCATGCCAGGCAGGGTAAAGCCCTGCTCGGGACCAACGATGTGAACGATGCCCTGACGCTTGTCGTTCTCGGAGTAGTACTCGACGTTGAACTCGGCGGCATTGATGGCAAGCTGCTCGACCTGGATGCGGCTTTCCTCGTTCTTGATGCCGAGGTGGCGATCAGGCGAGGTCGGAACGTTGTGATCGACCACGGCCAGCGTCTTTTCCGGCGCGCGAACCTTGCGGCCGGTCATGCGCAGGCCTTCGAAAGCCTGCGGCGAGGTGACTTCGTGGACCAGGTGGCGGTCGATATAGAGAAGACAGGTGCCGTCTTGCTGCTCGTCGACCAGATGGTCGTCCCAGATCTTGTCGTAGAGGGTACGCGGTGCGCTCATGGCGGTAGGTCCGTTTTTGGATGCGTATGGATAGATGGAGCTTTAATGGCGGACAGGTCCGCCGGCCGTCATTCGATCAACGAAGTCGGCTGTTGAGTGCGCCGGAAACGGCCGCAAAAAAGCGTGCCGGCAGACGATAGTGATCCTGCAGCACGAAAACATGGGCGCCAATGCAACTGAACTTGGATTCCATGAGCCGTCACATATCAATTTTTGGCGACGGCGGCAATTCGAATCGTTCAGCCGCTATCGACGTTCCTTCCCGCGCATTCGTTTCTCCACTTGCCTCAGGGCAAGCGACAGCCCGATCGTCAGGATCAGGTAGATATAGGTGACGATCGAGTAGGTTTCAAAGAAGCGGAACGAGCCGGATGCGTAGATCTTGCCCATCTGGGTGATGTCGGAAACGCCGAGGACGGACACAAGGGACGAGTCTTTCACCATCGCCACGAAGTCGTTGGAGAGCGGCGGAAAGATCACCTTGATCGCTTGCGGAAAGACGACGAGGCGGAAACGGTGATAGCGCGACAGGCCGAGCGCCTTGGCCGCCTCGATCTGTCCGTGGTCAACGGACTGGATGCCGGCGCGGAAGACTTCGGCGATGAACGAGGAATAGCCGATCATCAACGCAATGATCGCCCGCCACATCAGGGAAAAGTCGCGCACCATGATCGGCTCTGCGAGGCCAGCGCGAACCAGCGGCGTGATGATCACGTTGTAGGCCGCAACGATGGCGGGTGCGCCGACGAAGGCGACATAGAACAGCAGTACCAGCATGGGGACGCCGCGGATGACCTCGACGTAGAAGCGTGAGATCTGCCTGAGGATGACGCTGTCGGAGAGGCCGAGCAGGGCGATGCCGAGACCGAGAATGATGGCGAGCGCAAAGCCCACCAGTGTCACGAATATGGTGATGCCGACACCGTTGAAAACGGTGCGGAAAACCTGGGCGTAGATATCGTTGGTGACAATCACGACGGCAAGGATGATGCCGATGACGACGAGGGCGACCAACCACCAGGGGTAGTCGCCCTTGCTATGTCCGCCGGGAGCCGGCTGCGGAGCTAACATTGAGGAACGGAGGCCTTGTTATTCGCCCATCTTGTAGTCGAGGAACCACTTCTTGTTCAGTGCATCGAAGGTACCGTCGGCCTTGAGGCTCGCAATAGCGGCGTTGACCGGCGCGACAAGATCCGAACCCTTCGGGAAAATGAAGCCGAAGTCCTCGGTGCCAAGCGGACCGCCAATGACCTTCAGGCCACCGTTCGAGGCATCGACATAGCCCTTGGCGGCAACGCTATCAGTCAAGACCACATCGACGTCGCCGGCCTTGAGAGCCTGCACGGTTGCGCCGAAGGTCTCGAACAGCTTGATGCGCGGGTTCTGTTCATTGCCGTCGAGGATTTCGTAGACAGCCGTGTAGAAGGGCGAGGTGCCTGGCTGCGCGCCGACCAGACCATCATTGAAGGCGCCAAAGGTCTTGGCGTCGGTGAAGCGACCCTCATCGCCGCGCACCAGCATGAACTGCTGCGAGCGCATGTAGGGATCGGAGAAGTCCACCTTGGCCTTGCGGTCATCCTTGATGGTGATGCCGGTCATGCCGATGTTGTACTGATTGTCGGAGACTGCCTGGATCATCGCGTCCCAGCTGGTGTTCTGGTATTCGACCTTGAAGTTCAGTCGCTTGGCGATCTCGTTCATCGCGTCATATTCCCAGCCGATTGCCTTGCCCGACTTCGGATCGACGAACTGCAACGGGGGATACGCATTCTCGGTGACGACGACGACGCTCTTGCCCTTCAGATCAGGCAGATCGGCAGCCAGGGTTGCCAGCGGCGACAGGATGAGAGCGGTCAGTCCAGCAAGGACGGTGCGGCGGAACGGCATTGAATTATCTCCCCAAAATTTAGCTCGCGGAACCTGTCATAGTTGCGAAGCCGATGGCAAGAGGATTGGCGCGCGGCGACGCCGGAAAACCGGAATGACGGCCTAAAAACCGGGGATTTGTGGGAAGGAAATTCGTGGGTCGTGTGTCTCTTGTATAATGCTCCCCCAGAGGGGCGGAAGCTTCGGTTCCACTCATCGGACATTCCACTTGAACAAAAAGCCGATCGCATGTCGGATTGGCGGGGCCGCGTCCGTCCTTGGGACTGACACACGGTATCAATCTAGGAGGAGCAAGACATGCCCAGTACCGTCCGCCTGCACCGCGTTCTCGCGACCAAGCCGGAGAAGGTCTATCGCGCCTTTCTTGAAGCCGACGCGCTGGCCAAATGGCTTCCACCGAACGGCTTTGTCTGCACCGTCCATCATCTGGAGCCCGTCGTCGGCGGTACGTTCAGAATGTCGTTCAGGAATTTCACGACAGGCAACAGCCATGCCTTTGGCGGCGAATATACCGAACTCGTCGAAGGCCAGCGCCTCCGCTACACCGACCGCTTCGACGATCCCAACCTGCCGGGCCAAATGGACGTGACGATCAACCTGAAGAAGGTCTCGGTCGGGACCGAGGTGGATATCGTTCAGGCCGGCATTCCCGACCTCATCCCGCCGGAAGCCTGCTATCTCGGCTGGCAGGAATCGCTGCGCAACCTCGCCCGGCTGGTCGAGCCCGAGATCGCCGAGTAATCGGACGCCAGCCAGCTTCGGAACGAAAGGGCGACCAAAGGCCGCCTTTTCGTTCATCGCGTATGTTTTCTAGATGGTCTCGCCCGATGCGATGCTGTCGAGTTTCTCGATGGCGTCTGCCGGCAATGTAATGTCGGCGACCGCGAGATTTTCCCTGAGATGGGCGCGCGACGAGGTTCCAGGGATCAGCAGGATGTTGGGCGCGCGTTGCAGGAGCCAAGCCAGGGCGACCTGCATTGGTGTCGCGCCGAGCGAGACCGCGACATCAGAAAGAGCTGAAGACTGCAGCGGCGAGAAGCCGCCAAGCGGGAAGAATGGGACATAGGCAGTCCCTTGCGCCGCGAGCTGTTCGATCAGAGCATCATCCTGGCGGTGCGCAAGGTTGTATTGGTTCTGGACGCAGACGATCTCCGTGATCTTGCGGCCATCGGCGATTTGCCTGGCTGTGACGTTGGACAGACCAATGTGCTTGATAAGGCCCTGGCGCTGCAGATCGGCGAGAACGGTCAGTGGCTCTTCCAGTGACCCTTCTGCAGGGCCGTGGACATCGAACATCGCACGCAGATTGACCACATCGATAACGTCAAGCCCGAGATTGGTGAGGTTGTCGTGGATCGCCTGCGCTAGCGCTTCTCGCGAGAAGGCTGGGTTCCACGATGCATCCGTTCCACGCGTCGCTCCCACCTTGGTCACGATGACGAGGTCATCCCTGTAGGGATGCAGTGCGTCGCGGATGATCTGGTTGGTGACGTGCGGTCCATAGAAGTCGCTGGTGTCTATGTGGTTGACGCCGCTTTCGACCGCTTCGCGCAACACGGCGATCGCTTCCGCGCCATCCCTTGGTGGCCCGAAGACGCCTTTGCCGGCAAGCTGCATGGCGCCGTAGCCGAGGCGCAGCACCGTGCGGTCGCCAAGCGTGAATATGCCTGATTTTTCGAGATTGGACATTGTCTACTCCGTTTCAACACAGAGCAGACATAGGGCAGCCCGCTGTTTGCGATAACCGGACACTTGCTGCACGGGCTGTTCGGAATTTTGAACAATGGCTGATGGAGCGGCGCGATTAACGCGTAACCGGTGCCACCATGCGCAACAAAAAAGGCGACCCGAAGGTCGCCTTTTCTTCAATCCCTGAGGATTGAAACTTATTCTGCTGCCGGCTCGGCTGCAGCGGCAGCAGCTGCTTCTGCAGCGGCCTTGGCTTCAGCGGCTTCCTGTGCTGCCTTTTCGGCTGCCAGCGCCTGAGCTGCTGCAACCTTTTCGGCTTCCAGGCGTGCCTTTTCCTCAGCAATAGCCTGACGCTCTGCGTCGTTGAGCTTGCGGGCGCGAACGCCGGTGTCTTCAACGATACGGGCAGACTTACCGCGACGGTCGCGCAGGTAGTAGAGCTTCGCGCGACGGACCTTACCGCGGCGAACGACTTCTACGCTTTCGATTGCCGGGGAGTAGACCGGGAATACGCGCTCGACGCCTTCGCCGTAGGAGATCTTGCGGACCGTGAAGTTTTCCTGCAGACCGCCGCCGGAGCGAGCAATGCAAACGCCTTCGTAGGCCTGAACGCGCGTACGCGAACCTTCAGTAACCTTCACGTTGACGCGGACGGTATCGCCCGGGGAGAATTCCGGGAGCGTGCGCTTGGCTTCGATCTTGGCGACCTGTTCGGCCTCAAGCTGCTGAATGATGTTCATGACTCAACCTCTTTGTTGGTTCAACAGCCAGAGCGCTCTGACGATCTATCCTTGGTCGAGCCGCAGATATTTGCCGGTGAGGGCAGGAGCGAATTCGTCTGTTTTTCTTTGCGTGGTTGATGGGAGTTTTCCCATTCCGGGCGTGCGCATACCGCATTGCGGAGGCTTTGTCACCCCTTGGTCCTGAAATTTCACGGGCATTCGCCGTCAGATGCGGCCTTTTCCGGCGCTGCACAATATCAAGTCTGTGACTCATTTGATTAAATATTTGTCAAATGCACACGTCGAGAGCAGATTCGTGCATGGATCAAATTGTGATCCGTGGGAGTTTCGGAGGGGAATGAATGACAATAAACAATCCGTCGTCCTCATTGCATAACGAGGACCTGGCGCCTGCTACGGAGAGGAAGTGGGGCGCCTTCAGCATCTTCAATGTGTGGACCTCAGACGTTCACAGTTTGTGGGGCTATTATCTCGCCGCCAGCCTTTTCCTGCTGTGCGGCAGCTTCATCAATTTCGTCATCGCGATCGGCATCGGGTCGCTGGTGATCTTCTTCCTGATGAGCCTCGTCGGCAATGCCGGCGTGAAGACCGGCGTCCCGTTCCCCGTGCTGGCGCGTGCCTCGTTCGGCACCTTCGGCGCCAATGCACCGGCGCTCGTCCGAGCGGTCGTCGCATGCTTCTGGTACGGTGCGCAAACGGCGGCGGCATCAGGCGCGATCGTCGCTCTCCTCATTCGCAATGAGAGCATTCTCGCCTTTCATCAGAACAATCATCTGCTCAACCATTCGACGCTCGAGGTCATCTGCTATGTCGTCGTCTGGGCGCTGCAGCTCCTGATCATCCAGCGTGGGATGGAGACGGTGCGCAAGTTCCAGGATCTTGCCGGTCCTGCCGTCTGGATCATGATGCTCGTCCTCGCCGTCTATCTGGTGATCAAGGCGGGCACCTTCTCCTTCGGCAGCGAAATCCCGCGCGACGTGCTGCTCGAAAAGACCAGGGATGCCGGCGTTCCCGGTGAGCCTGGCTCCTTTCCCGCACTCGCCGCTGTCGCAGCAACCTGGATCACCTACTTTGCGGCGCTCTATCTGAATTTCTGCGACTTCTCGCGCTATGCCAAAGACGTGAAGACGTTGCGCAGGGGCAATCTCTGGGGCCTGCCGATCAACCTGCTCGCCTTCTGCCTAGTGGCGGGCGTCACCACGACGGCGGCCTTTACCGTCTACGGCGAGGTGCTGCTCCATCCGGAAGCCATCTCGGCCAAGTTCGACAGCTGGTTCCTGGCGCTGCTCGCGGCACTCACCTTCGCGGTGGCCACGCTCGGCATCAACGTCGTCGCCAACTTCGTGTCGCCGGCCTTCGACTTCTCGAACGTCTTCCCGAAACACATCAGCTTCAAGCGTGGCGGCTTCATCGCGGCGCTGATCGCGCTGGTGCTTTATCCGTTCGCCCCGTGGGAAACGGGTGCGGCGCACTTCGTCAACTTCATTGGGTCGACCATGGGCCCGATCTTCGGCGTGATGATGGTGGACTACTATCTGATCCGGAAGGGCGAGCTCAACGTTCCGGCACTCTATCGCGAGGATGGCGAATTCCGCTTCCAGGGCGGCTGGCACGTCAATGCTTTCATCGCGTTTGCGATCGGCGCGCTGTTCTCCTCGATCCTGCCGACCTTCACGTCGGTCCTGCCGCAATGGTGGGGGACTTACGGCTGGTTCTTCGGCGTCGGTATCGGCGGCGGGGTCTACTACATCCTGCGCATGAGCACCCGCGGTTCCGCCGTCGGCGCTGCATCGCGATAAACGGCATGCCCGGCTTCGGCCGGGCATTTTTCTGCGTCGTCGTCCCCATCCGCATCAGGGACGGCGGCGTTCCTCAGCCCGGCACGACGCCGCGACAGGCCCAGGCGACCGATGCAAAGGAGCGCGGCCCGTCCGGCCTGCCCGCCTCGTAGGCGCCCCGCACCGCCGCTTTCAGCCGCTCCCGTAAACCCGCCTCAAGATTGGAGACGTAGTGGCCGAGCGGTCCGTCTCCGCCGGTAAACGGCATCCAGTAGTCGTCGAAGGACTGGTAATCCATGCGGATCAGCAACGAAGTTTGCTCGACCGACGCCAGCCCCTGGCTGACGAAGCTGTTCTTCATCTCGTCGGGCGCCGTCATCGGGCGGAAGCAATAGTTGCGCCGGAAATCATGGCTGTTTTCGTCCAGAACGGCGGCGGTATCGAGCATCATCCGCATCCCGGGCATGCCGCCCATGTGGTCCCACACCGCGGCCGCGACCACGCCGCCCGGCCGCACCACCCGCCGCATCTCGGCAATGGCCTTGTCCGGGTCGGAGACGAAGTGCAACACCAGCAGGCAAAGCGCCAGGTCGAAGGCCTTATCCTCGAAGGGGAGCGCCGTCGCATCCGCCTGCCGGACACTGATGCGTGGATCGGTATTGGTGCGGGCGACCTCGTCGACGAAGATCGGCGAGTAATCGATCGCGACGATCTCCTTGATCTTCGCTGCTTGCGGTAGGAAGAAGGTCAGACTGCCGTTACCGCAGCCAACATCTAGGACCCGCTCGCCATCCGAAAGCCCGGCGAAATCGACGAATAGTAGAGCGAGCCGCTTGCTCCAGCGGCCCATAAGCTGCTCGTATCCCCCTGCACTGCGGACATTGAAGCTCGATGTCATGGCAGCCTCCCTGTGCGGAGGGCTGAAAATAGACCCCGTGGAACGGCGTCGCAAGAGGCAGCGCCATCCGCTAGCGCGGTAACGCTTGTGGGCTCGCGAGGTTAAGTTGTCCCGGGCAAACTAGTCTTCCAGGAGATCCGGCCGCCGTTCGCGGGTCAGTTTTATTGCCTGCTCGCGGCGCCATTTGTCGATGGCTCCGTGGTTGCCCGAGGTGAGAATGGCAGGGATCTCCCGACCTTCCCATTCCTGCGGGCGGGTGTAGTGCGGATGTTCCAGCAACCCGCCCTCAAAGCTCTCGTGCAGGCCGGAGAGGTCGTTGCCCATGACACCGGGCAGGATGCGAACGATGGCGTCGAGCACGGTCAGCGCCGCCGGTTCGCCGCCCGAGAGTACGTAGTCGCCGATCGACACCTCTTCCAATTCGCGCGCGTCGATCACCCGCTGGTCGACGCCCTCGAAGCGGCCGCAGACGATGATGACGCCGTCGCCGGATGCCAGTTTGCGAACGCGCTCCTGTGTCAGCGGCTTGCCGCGCGGGCTCATCAGCAGGCGAGGACGGCTGTCGTTTTCCGAAACGGTATCGATGGCGCGGGCAAGCACGTCAGGCTTCAGCACCATGCCGGCGCCGCCGCCGGCGGGCGTGTCATCGACAGTGCGGTGCTTGTCGGTGGCGAAATCGCGGATCTGCACGGCGTCGATCGCCCATTGGCCGCGTTCCATCGCCTTGCCGGCAAGGGAATAGCCGAGATGACCCGGAAACATTTCCGGGTAAAGCGTCAGCACCGTTGCCCGGAATGCCATCGCGTCGCTCACTTCTTCTTTTTCGGCTTGTCGTTATCAGGCTCGTCCGGCGTGAACTTCGGGCTGTCGTCGTTGCTGTCGACGAGACCTGCCGCCAGCGGATCGATGGTGATCTTGCCGCCTTCGAGGTCGATTTCCAGCACCGAGGCCTCTGAGAAGGGGATCAGCACCGGACGCTTGCCGGGTCCCTTGATCTCCAGGAGGTCGCCGGCGCCGAAGTCGAAGACGCCGGTCACCTTGCCGTAGCTGACACCGCTGTCATCCAGCGCTTCCAGGCCCTCGAGATCGGCGTAGAAGAATTCGTCTTCTTCCAGTTCGTCGTCGGGCAGGTTGTCGCGCTCGATATAGAGTTCCAGGCCGTTCAGAGCCTCGGCCGCGTTGCGGTCATTGACGCCACGGAAGCGGACGACGACCACATTCTTCATCTCGCGGATTTCGAGAATTTCGAAGGTGCGACCGTCCATGCTGTGCAGGTGGCCGTAATCGCCGAGCGCGGTCGGATCGGCCGTATAGGCCTTGGCGCGCACTTCGCCGCGAATGCCCTGTGCACCGCCGATCGTTGCCATCAGCACCGGATTTTCAAGCTTTGTCATGGCGTCCCTAGTGTGAAGCCGGAGGTTTGGTTTCTCATAACCGAACTCAGCGGGAATGGAAACGAAAACGGGCGGCATGTCGCCATGCCGCCCGTTTCATGAAGGGAAGATCCCGAATTATTCCGCGGAAGCAGCAGCTTCTGCAGCGTCGGCGATCTTCTGAGCCTTTTCAGCTGCACGCTCCTGAGCGCGCTTGCCGGGCTTTGCCTTTTCCGGGTTGTTCTTGGCTTCGCGCTTTGCGAGGCCAGCTTCGTTCAGGAAGCGCAGAACGCGGTCGGTCGGCTGTGCGCCCTGGTCGAGCCAATGCTTGATGCGGTCGGCGTCGAGCTTGACGCGAGCGTCGTTGTCCTTGGCGAGCATCGGGTTCCAAGAACCGAGGTTCTCGAGGAAACGGCCGTCGCGCGGCGAACGGGCGTCGGCGAGAACGATGTGGTAGTACGGGCGCTTCTTGGAACCACCGCGTGCGAGACGAATTTTCAGTGCCATTTTCTTTACTCCTTGGACTTTTCTGGACCGCCTGATCGGGCGGTATGGTTCATTTTGCTGCGGCGCCGTTTTCGGCGTGATCTGCAGCGATCTGCTCATGATGCCGGATGACTTCCTTGATGATGAAGTTCAGGAACTTCTCGGCGAAATCCGGATCCAGATTGGCATCCTTCGCCAGATGGCGGAGGCGTTCGATCTGGTATTCTTCGCGCGCCGGATCGGCCGGCGGCAACTTATACTTGGCCTTGAGAACGCCGACCTCTTTGGTGCAGCGGAACCGTTCGGCCAGGATATGGACCAGCGCCGCGTCGATGTTGTCGATCGACTGGCGATAGTTCGAAAGCTGGGCTTTGATTTCAGGATCAATCATTGTCTACGCGACCCCTTCACTTCTTCTTGGGCAGGCCGGGAAGGCCCGGGAAACCACCGCCGAGACCCGGCAGCTTGGCGCCGCCCAGACCTGGCAAACCGCCCGCGCCGAGACCGGGCAGCCCGCCGCCCGGCTTTCCAAGACCGGCTGCTTCAGCCTGCTTCTGGAGCGCTTCGAGCTGCTTCGGGTCGATATTCGAAAGATCAGGCATCCCACCGCCGAGGCCGCCAAGGCCCATCTTGCCGGCAAGGCCGCCCATCATCTGCTTCATCAGGCCGCCCTTGCCCTTGCCGCCCATCATCTTCATCATGTCCGCCATCTGACGGTGCATCTTCAGAAGCTTGTTGATCTCGGCGGCATCGGTACCGGAACCGGCGGCGATGCGCTTCTTGCGCGAATGCTTGAGCATATCAGGGTTGGCGCGCTCGGCCTTGGTCATCGAACCGATGATCGCGAGTTGGCGGCCGAACAGACTGTCGTTGAGGCCAGCCGAAGCCATCTTGTCCTTCATGCCCGCCATGCCGGGCATCATGCTCATGATGCCGCCCATGCCGCCCATCTTCTGCATCTGGCGCAGCTGGTCGGCGAGATCGTTCAGGTCGAACTTGCCCTTGGCCATCTTGGCGGCCATGGCGGCCGCCTTTTCGGCGTCGATGTTTTCTGCGGCGCGCTCGACGAGCGAAACGATGTCGCCCATGCCGAGAATACGGTCAGCGATACGGCGAGGGTGGAACTCTTCGAGTTCGCCCATGCGCTCGCCGACACCGATGAGCTTGATCGGCTTGCCGGTAACCGCGCGCATCGAAAGTGCGGCACCGCCACGGCCATCGCCGTCCATGCGGGTCAGCACCAGGCCGGTGATACCGACGCGTTCGTCGAAGTTGCGCGCCAGGTTGACGGCGTCCTGACCGGTCAAGCTATCGGCGACCAGCAGGATTTCATGCGGGTTCGACTTCTTCTTGATGTCGGCCATTTCGACCATCAAGGGCTCGTCGATATGGGTGCGGCCTGCGGTGTCGAGAATGACCACGTCATGGCCGCCAAGCTTCGCTGCCTGAACGGCGCGCGCGGCGATATCGGTCGGCGACTGGCCGGCGATGACAGGCAGCGTGTCGACATTGGTCTGCACGCCGAGCTGGCGCAGCTGCTCCTGGGCGGCCGGGCGTCGCGTATCGAGCGACGCCATCAGCACCTTCTTTTTCTCGCGGTCGGTGAGCCGCTTGGCGATTTTCGCCGAGGTCGTCGTCTTGCCCGAGCCCTGCAGACCGACCATCATGATGACGACGGGGGCGGCCGCATGCAGATCGACACCGACGCCTTCGCCGCCGAGCATCTCGATCAGCTCGTCATGGACGATCTTGACGACCATCTGGCCCGGTTTGATCGACTTCAGGATCTCGGCGCCGACGGCCTTTTCGCGCACGCGGTCGGTGAAGGCGCGCACCACGTCGAGCGCCACGTCGGCCTCCAGAAGCGCACGGCGAACCTCGCGCAGCGCTGCGGAAACATCGGCTTCCGAAAGCGCGCCACGGCCTGTCAGTCCATTCAGAATGGATCCAAGACGGTCCTGGAGGTTCTCAAACATCGGCTCTTCCTTGTGATTTCCGCGATGACGGAAACCTTGTGCTTTTCCTTGACGAAAACAAGACGCATAGCCAAAAAGCACCCGAGGGCGCATCGCGCTGTCGGGTGTGGACCTCCGGGATCGATTTATACCTTTGCGGGTCCCGGTCGGTGGCTCGAGTCTTGAAGCTCGTCGCAGATTGAGCGGCGGTAAACAGGAAAAAGCGCCGGGAGTCAAGCAAAAGCCGAGAAAAGACGGTGTTTCGGTCTTTCAAAACCGCGCGCCCGATCCCAGATCAGCATCCCCTACAACGGAAACGTTCCCGGATGCCCACGGCCAAACGACGCAATCCTTACTATCAGGGACCTGTCTCCGATCACTTCGACGGTACGCACTTCTTTAATCCCGGCGGCATCGAGCCTCTCGGTTTTCGCGATCTGATGCGATGGCAGTTCGGCGGCGGGCGCGATCGCTGGCCGAAGTCGGTTCCGAGCCCGTTCGTGGAGACAAAGCCGGATTTGCGTGTCGGCGGTGACGATCTGAGGGTGACTATGATCGGCCACGCCACGCTGCTGGTTCAGGTCGCAGGGCTTAATATCCTGACGGATCCGGTTTGGTCGGACCGTGCCAGCCCCCTGGCATTCGCCGGGCCGAAGCGTGTCGTGCCGCCGGGCATCGCGTTCGAGGACCTGCCGCCAATCGATCTCGTGCTCGTTTCGCATAACCACTACGATCATCTCGATGTAGCGACGCTCCGGCGACTGCAGGCGAAACACCGGCCGCAGGTCGTCACCCCCCTCGGCAACGATACGATCATTCGCCGCGCGGTGCCGGACATGCAGGTAACCGCAATGGATTGGGGCGACCAAATCCCGTTTGCCGGAATCGGCATCAATGCCGAGCCGGCACATCACTGGTCGGCGCGCGGCACGAGGGATCGCCGCATGGCGCTCTGGGCGGCTTTCGTGCTGTCGACGTCGGCGGGTCGAATCTACCACGTGGGAGATACAGGCTTCCACGGTGGCGCCAATTACAGGACGGCACAACAAAAGTATGGTGAATTTCGTCTCGCCATTCTCCCGTTCGGTGCATATGAGCCGCGCTGGTTCATGCGCGGACAGCATCAAAACCCGAAAGAGGCGGTCATGGGAATGCGGCTGGCGAACGCAGCGCATGTGGCCGGCCATCATTTTGGGACGTTCCAGCTGACCGACGAAGCGATCGATGCACCGGTCAAGGCGCTGCAGGCCGCGATGAGCGAACACAATGTTGCGCCCGATCGTTTTCGGCCGCTCAGGGCCGGCGAAGTATTCAATGTGCCGCCGGCATGATCGTCAGTGCGCGTGCGCTCCCGAGCCGTGAGTATTGATGATGACATCGGCCTCCTTGCCGTAAAGCTCTTCGAAATGGTCGAAGGTCTTGGAGAAATGGCCGATCCCTTGCGTCGCGGAGCGGAGCGAGCGGGCCAGTTCATCCAGCGCGGCGCCCGGAATGAGTGCTCGAAATATATCCCAGCCCTTGGCGTTCTCGTCTCGATCGAAGCCGAGCACCTGCCCCTTGAGCGAGGAGACGAGCGCGATCAGGCCGCCCGAAAAGATCGACGGAATGTGGATCTCCACGCGCACGACCGGCTGCATCAAAACAGCGGACGCTTGTGAAAGGGCCTGCTTGACACCCATCTTCGCCGCTGCGCGGAAGGCGAAATCGGAACTGTCCACGGAATGGTATTGGCCGTCGGTGAGTGTCACGTCGACATCGACAACCTGAAAGCCGAGAGGGCCCTTCTCCATCGCCTCGCGCGCCCCGGCCTCCACCGCCGGTATGTAATTGCGCGGGACGGTGCCGCCTTTCACGTTCTCGCCGAAGGTAAAGCCGTGTCCACGCTCGTTCGGCTGGACACTCAGCTGTACGTCGGCGAATTGTCCCGCTCCACCTGTCTGCTTTCGATGCCGATAGTGGACGTCGGACGGCTTCGAGATGGTTTCCCGATAGACTGGGTTCGGTGCGCGATCCGACACTTCGACCTTGAAGACCTCGGACAGAGTCTTGCGGAGGTCGCGCAGATGGACCGGTCCCTGCGCGCAGATCAGCGCCGCGCCGGTCCCTTCTTCCTGCATCACCTTGAGGCCGCGATCGGTTTCCGCCAGCTTCGTGAGTGTCGCCGAGAGCTTGGTTTCGTCACGTTCATTACCTGGAATGAGAATTCTTTCCAGCATTGGTGTGGGCGGCGTGGTCCAGTCCGGCGCTTCTATAATTGCGGCCTGCGTAAAGAGAGCGGGTGCGGGCAGATGATCCGATTTCAGCGCGCCGAAGATACCACCGACCGGCACGTTTCCAGCGATCGGTTTACCGCTTCCGGCCTCCTGTAAGGGGCCGAGATTGCCGCCGCCGAGCGAAGCGCCCTGCTTAACGCCGTCCGTCAACGCGCGTGCCAGCACGGTCTTGCCGACATTGGCCTTGTAGTATGCATGAAAGCTCACGGCGGCAAGGGACGCGTCCTTGGGCGACGCGCTCGCGGCGAGCCTGGCTTGGAGAGCTGCGACCGGAGGCGATTCGTGACGCAGGGCCTTCATCAGGCGCTTGATGCCGTTGCTATGCGATGCCGCGCCGAACAAGACCGGAATGACTCTGTTTTCCTTGAGAATGCGGGCGGAGATCGTAAACAGCGTGTCACTCGCGGGGGCGCGATCCTCAACCAACTCTTCCAGCAACCAGTCGTCGAACTCGGAAAGCTGTTCCAGCATTTCGGTGCGGGCTTCGTGCTCACGCTCGAAAACATCCTTGGGCAATTCGATCAGGGCCGATGGCTGTCCTTCGCGGTAGCGCCAGGCTCTCTCCGAAATTAGGTCGCAGCTGCCGACAACGGTATCGCCTTCGCGGATCGGAACCTGTCGCAACACCAGCGGATGATTGGAATAGGTCTGGAGCGCGGCAATGACATCGCGCAACCGGCCCCGTGGTTCATCCATCCGATTGATGAAGATCAGGCAGGGCGTGCCGGAGGCTTCGATCGCGCGCAGATAGGGGGCGGCAAGAACGGCATCATCGGGTGTTGGCGAGATGCAAAGAATACAAGCATCGCTCACCAGCAGAGAATCCTGCGCGAGAGCCAGAGCCTCGTTCGCTCCGGGGGTGTCGATCGCGCACCACGTTTCGTTCTTGAACTCGAACTCGGTGAGGCTCGATCCGTAGGGTGAGACTGATTTTCTGGGTGTCCCCTCGAGCGAGGCAAGCTTTGCGACAAGCGTCGTCTTTCCCGTCTGTGACGGTCCAAGTACCGTGAAGCAGCGCATCGGCAATCCTCCCATGGCCAAAAGCACGCATCCGCAGCCACAGAATGCCTCGAAGTCAGTAAAAGCGCCAGATAGTTGCGATCATTCTTAAATATGAGGCCGGCGCTCAGGCCCATGACCCACTGGTAATTCCCCCGCATTTCCGCCATATACAGCCCAAACACACATGGAAAAGAAACCAATGAGCGCAACGGTCGAATTCGCGAAGATGAACGGGCTTGGCAACAAGATCCTAGTCGTCGATATGCGCGGACGCACGGACAAGGTGACGCCCGAGGCGGCGATTGCGCTCAATGCGGCTGAAGATACGCAGTTCGACCAGATCATGGCGATCCATGATCCGAAGGCCGAAGGCACCGATGCCTGGATCGATATCCTCAACTGCGACGGCACCAAGGCGCAGGCATGTGGCAACGGCACGCGCTGCGTCGTGCAGGCGCTGGCCGCCGAGACCGGCAAGAAGGTCTTCACCTTCCAGACTGTCGCCGGCATCCTGAATGCCGTCGAGCACGAGGACGGGACAATCTCGGTCGACATGGGCAGGCCGGTGTTCCAGTGGGACCAGATCCCACTGTCGGAAGAGTTTTTCGATACCAGCCGCATCGAGTTGCAGATTGGGCCGATCGACAACCCGGTGTTGCATTCTCCATCGGCCATGTCGATGGGCAATCCGCATGCGATCTTCTGGGTCGACAAGGATCCGATGAGCTTCGATCTGGAGCGCTTCGGACCGCTGCTCGAAAATCACCCGATGTTTCCTGAGAAGGCCAACATCACGCTGGCGCAGGTCACCTCGGACTCAAGCCTGCGCACCCGCACCTGGGAGCGCGGCGCCGGGTTGACGCTTGCCTGCGGTTCGGCTGCCTGCGCCGCCGGGGTCTCCGCCGCACGCACCGGCCGCACCGGGCGCAAGGTCACGATCGACGTCGCTTCCGCGCCAAGCCGGCAGCCGCTTGTCATCGAATGGCGGCAGGACGACCATGTCGTCATGACGGGTCCTGCCGAATGGGAATGGTCCGGCACCGTCGATCCCGTGACCGGCGCGTGGCAGCGCGATGAGGCGGTCGAGGCTCCGGGGGCGGAAGCCAAGTGAGCGGGGTCGAGGTCATCACCTTCGGCTGTCGTCTCAATACCTACGAATCCGAAGTGATGCGGGCCGAGGCGGAAAAAGCCGGGCTCAACAATGCCATCCTTGTCAATACATGCGCCGTTACCGGCGAGGCTGTCCGTCAGGCTCGGCAGGCGATCCGCCGTGCGCGGCGCGACAATCCTCATGCTCGCATCATCGTCACCGGCTGCGCCGCGCAGACCGAGAAGGAAACCTTCGCCGGCATGGCGGAGGTTGATGCGGTGCTCGGCAACGAAGAGAAGCTTAAGAGCGCCAACTATCGCGCGCTGCCGGATTTCGGCGTCTCGGCCGAAGAGAAGCTGCGCGTCAACGATATCATGAGCGTCAAGGCCACCGCGCCGCAGATGGTCAAGCACATCGACGGTCACGTGCGTGCCTTCATCCAGGTCCAAAACGGCTGCGACCATCGCTGCACCTTCTGCATTATCCCCTATGGCCGCGGCAATTCGCGCTCGGTGCCGATGGGCGCCGTCGTCGATCAGGCGCGCAAGCTTGTAGAGAGCGGCTATCGCGAGATCGTGCTGACGGGTGTGGACGCCACCAGCTACGGCACCGACCTGCCGGGCGAGCCGACGCTCGGGTTGCTGGCGAAGACGCTGTTGAAGCAGGTGCCCGATATTCGTCGTCTTCGGCTTTCATCGATCGATAGCATCGAGGCGGACAAGCATCTGCTGGATCTGATCGCCCAGGAAGCGCGGTTCATGCCGCATCTTCACCTGTCCCTGCAGCACGGCGACGACATGATCCTTAAGCGGATGAAGCGGCGGCATTCCAGCGCCGATGCGCTCAATTTCGTCAACGAGGTCCGCAGGCTCCGGCCGGAGATCTCGATCGGCGCCGACATGATCGCCGGGTTCCCGACCGAGACGGAAGAGATGTTCGGCAATGCCGTGAGGCTCGCCGAGGACGCGCGGATCGCGCATCTGCACGTCTTCCCCTACAGCCCGCGACCGGGAACGCCGGCGGCACGGATGCCGCAGCTCGACCGGCGGCTCATCAAGGAGCGGGCGGCACGGCTGCGCGCCACTGGACATATGCTGCATCAGTCCCATCTCGATCGCATGGTCGGCACGCGGCAATGGCTGCTGGTGGAAAACAACGGACTGGCGCATACGGAAAACTTCACGCTTGTCGCAGCGCCGGGGCTGAGCCCCCGCGCGCTGGTCGAGGTCGATATCGTCGGCCACAACGGCAAGCATCTCGACATGCAACTGACGGCCGCCGACGCGGCCTGACCTGACGGAATTCTCATGGCGTTCAGCTTCATCAAAAAGGTCTTCACCTTCGGCCCCGACAAATCGGCGGAAGAGAAGGCGCCGGACGCGGTCGAGACGAAAACCGCGGCGGTTGCGGTCGAGCCGGTCGCGGAAGTGTCGGCGGCTGCCGATGTGATGGCATCGGCGCCTCCCACGCCCATCGACGACCTGCCTGTCGCCGCTGATCCGGTGCTGCCGGAGGAGATGGACACGGCAGGCGGGCCATCAGCCGATAGCGAGGATGCGGGCGAAGACGACGTTTCCGAGGATCTGCCGACCGAGCTTGCGGTGAGCGATGTTGGCCTGGTGCCGCTGGAATGGCTGGGGGCCGAGGCGGAGGTGGAACCTGTTGCGCCGGTGGATACCCCCCCTGGCTTGCCGGCCATCCCCGCCACAGGTGGGGGGACGGACCTGGAGCTCGACCTTAGCCAGCCAGTCGATGATGGCGAGGACGCAAGGGAACCGGACGGGCCAACCGATGCCCCGCAGGCGGAAACTGGTCTTGCGTCTGACGAGGCGCTTCGCGCGTTTGATGAGCCCAACGCTGACCTTGCCAAGCATGAAGCCGATGGTGCCGAACAAGACGCCGCCACGAGTCTCCCCCCACCTGTGGGGGGGATGCCCGGCAGGGAAGGGGGGGAGGCCACCGCCGCCGCCGCCGCCGAACCAGCCTCCGTCGATGCTCCCATCCTCCCCAAGGGCTTCGCAACCGGCCCGGCTCCCGAACCCGTCGCCATCGTGCCGCCCGCCAAGCTCTCCTGGTTCCAGCGCCTGCGTGCCGGGCTTGCCCGTACCTCCTCGCAGCTGACCGGCCAGATCTCGGCGCTGTTCACCAAGCGCAAGCTTGATGATGACACGCTGCAGGATCTTGAGGACCTGCTGATCCAGGCAGATCTCGGAGTTGAAACCGCCATGCGCGTCACCGATACGCTGGCGTCCGAGCGCTACGGCAAGGATGTGTCGGGCGAGGATGTGAGCCGTATCATGGCGAGCGAGATCGCCAAGGTGTTGAAGCCTGTGGCCAAGCCTCTGCAGCTCGATCTCAGCCACAAGCCGCATGTCATCCTCGTCGTCGGCGTCAACGGCACCGGCAAGACGACGACAATTGGCAAGCTGGCCGCAAAGCTTTCCGGCGCCGGGCTGAAGGTCATGGTCGCTGCCGGCGACACGTTCCGTGCGGCGGCGATCGAACAGCTGAAGATCTGGGCTGAGCGCACCAAGTCGGAATTCATCGGCACCAAGCTCGGCGCTGATGCCGCGGGCCTTGCCTATGACGCCTTCGAGCAGGCGAAGGCAAAGAAATGCGACGTGCTGATCATCGATACCGCCGGGCGCTTGCAGAACAAGGCGGAGCTAATGGCCGAGCTGGAAAAGATCGTGCGCGTGCTCGGCAAGCTCGATCCGGATGCGCCGCATACCGTGCTGCAGACGCTTGACGCCACCACGGGACAGAACGCGCTGAACCAGGTCGAGATCTTCCGCAACGTCGCCGGCGTCAACGGCCTGATCATGACCAAGCTCGACGGCACGGCACGCGGCGGCATTCTTGTCGCCATCTCGGCCAAGCACAAACTGCCTGTCTATTTCATCGGCGTCGGCGAGGGCGTGGACGATCTGGAGCCGTTCGAGGCCGAGGATTTCGCCCATGCGATCGCGGGCCTCGGGGATGCGCGCGCCTGATCGGGCCGGAGCCATTGCCGTATAAGGCTATTGATGCCACACATATGCCCGCAACGGCGCGCAAGCGTCTGCGACGAAGAACGGATTTGAGATAGAATGACGACCGAAAGCGATATCACCCCTTCGGCTGCCGACAAGCATCATCCGATGCTGAAGCTGGCGCTGGAACTCGGGCCCCTGCTCATCTTCTTCTTCGCCAATCTGCGTGGGCCATGGCTGGTCGAGAAATTCCCTGTTCTGGCGACCCTTGGTGGTCCGCTGTTTGTCGCCACCGCGCTGTTCATGGCGGCGACGGTGATTTCGCTGGTGATCTCGAAGATCGTGCTGCGCCATCTGCCGATCATGCCCTTCGTCTCGGGCATCGTCGTGCTGGTGTTCGGCTCTCTGTCGATCTATCTGCAGGATGAGACCTTCATCAAGATGAAGCCGACCATCATCAATGCGCTATTCGGTTTCACGCTGCTCGGTGGGCTGCTGTTCGGCAAGTCGTTGCTCGGCTATGTCTTCAACGCCGCGTTCCAGCTCGATGCCGACGGTTGGCGCAAGCTTACTATCCGTTGGGGTGTCTTCTTCCTGTTTCTTGCCGTGCTCAACGAGGTCGTGTGGCGCAATTTCTCCGATGATGCCTGGGTGGCCTTCAAAGTCTGGGGAACGATGCCGATTACCATCATCTTCACGCTTGCGCAGATGCCGCTGATCATGAAGCATACGCTGGCGCCGGAGGGAGAGACGGAGAAGTGACAGCACTGGATACGGCTGAGAGAGCAAAGCATCAGAGCTTCTGGTTCGTCGCATGCCTTGCGGTTCTGCTGATCCAGATCATCGCTGAATACATGATGGGCCGGACGCCGATCTGCACCTGCGGCTATATCAAGCTGTGGGAAGGAACGGTGAATTCCAGCGGCAATTCGCAGCATATCTCCGACTGGTACACGCCGTCGCACATCATCCACGGCTTCATCTTCTACGGCATCACGCATCTTCTTCTGCGCGGCAAGCCGATCGCGGCGCGACTGCTGCTGGCGCTGGTCATCGAGTCCGGCTGGGAGCTGCTGGAGAACTCGCCGATCATCATCGACCGCTACCGCACAGCAACGATCTCGCTCGATTATTACGGCGACAGCATTCTGAATTCGGCGATGGACACGGTGTTCATGGTGCTTGGCTTCTTCTTCGCCTCCCGGGCGCCGGTGGCGCTGACGGTGGCGATCGCTATCTTCTTCGAGATATTCACCGGCTACATGATCCGGGACAACCTGACGCTCAACGTGCTGATGCTGGTCTGGCCGCTGGAGGCGGTGAAGACGTGGCAGAGCGCGGTCGGAGTTTAGGCTAGACGCACATCCCGGCCACGCCTTCGCGTGGAACAAGCGTCTTACGAGGCCGGCTTGCCCAACGCCTTCTCGATAGCAGGAAACAGCCCTTCCTTCAGGCTGATGTCGTCAAACGGGCCCACGCGCTTGTAGAGGATCGTTCCGTCCGGTCCGACCAGATAGCTTTCCGGGATGCCATAGACGCCCCAGTCGATTGCGGCCTGTCCCTTGGGATCGATGCCGATCGCCTTGTAGGGATTGCCGAGTTCGCCGAGGAAACGCAGCGCGTTGTCGTTCTTGTCCTTGTAATTGATGGCAACGATATTGAGTCGGCTATCACCGGCCAGCTTCTTGAGGATCGGATGTTCCTCGCGACAAGGGATGCACCAGGAAGCAAAGACGTTGACCAGCGTCAGCTTGCCCTTGATGCTGGCGTCTGTCAGCGCCGGCAGATTGGCGCCTTCAAGCGGCGGCAGATCCAGTGACGGAGCCTTGGTTCCGAGGAGCGCCGACGGGATCTCGGAAATGTCTTTGCCGTGTACGTCCTGGTCGTAGAGCATCTTCCCCGCGATGGCAGCGATGCCGCCAAAGACGATGAGAGGGATCAGGGCGAAGGCATAGCGCCCGAAGCCGCGCTTGCGCGGCGTGGCGTCAGGAGTGTCAGTCATTTCGTATCCTTGGCGCGTGCCGAACGGCGACGGATTCCCGATGCCTCGAGCGCTGTCAGTTCCCGGCAGCGCGCGCGGCCGTCGAGCCAGGTCCAGAGCGTCACGGCGATGCTGATCGCGGCGGCGAAGGCATAGGAGCTGTAGACATAGAATGCGTGCGTCATCGGCCTTATGCCTCGCGGCTTGCAAGGCGAGCGGCAAGCCGGCGCTGCGCCGCGATGCGGCGGCGCCAGATCTCGTTGCGGATAGCCATGACATGCAGCGTCAGGAACAGCATGGTGAAGGCGACCGCCATGACGAGCAGCGGGCGCAGGAATTCCGGGTCGATCGCCGGACCGTCGAGGCGCAGGACGCTCGCCGACTGGTGCAGCGTGTTCCACCAGTCGACCGAGAACTTGATGATCGGGATGTTGACGAAGCCGACGAGGATCAGCACGGCGCTGACGCGGGCGGCCTTCGACGGATCGTCCATGGCGCGGTTGAGCGCGATCAGGCCGAGATACATCAGGAAGAGGATGAAGACGGAGGTGAGCCTTGCATCCCAGACCCACCACGTGCCCCACATCGGCTTACCCCAGAGCGAACCGGTGACGAGTGCGATCAGCGTGAAGGCGGCGCCGAGTGGGGCTGCAGCCTTGGCGGAAACGTCGGCTAGCGGATGGCGCCAGACGAGCGTGCCGATCGCCGAGATGCTCATGATCGTGTAACCCATCATCGACAGCCAGGCGGCCGGCACGTGGATATACATGATGCGGACCGTTTCGCCCTGCTGGTAGTCGCCCTCGGTCGTGAAGCTGAGATACAGCCCCACGATAAAACAGAGGGCCGTAATGCCAGCCATCCACGGAATGAGGCGGGCAGCGAGCGCCAGGAACCGCGTCGGGTTGGCAAGATCGCTGAATTTGGTGATGGCCAGGCTGCTTTCGGTCATGCCGTCTCCTTAGCGCGATCTGCCGTTTGCCGCAATCGAGCGAGCAATCAATCCGATGTGTTGCGCAGCGCAAGGGCGGCCGCCGCAGGGCCGATGACAGCAAAGAACAGCGTCAGCGCGATCAGGATCAGGAAGGGCGGCAGGAAGGGCGAGGGTCCTTCGACAGCCGCGTAAGTAGCGCTGACGCCGAAGATCAGCACCGGGATCGTCAGCGGCAGCACCAGGATCGAGACCAGAAGCCCGCCACGAGGCAAGGCGACCGCGACTGCGGCGCCGACAGCGCCAATGAAGGTGATGGCCGGCGTCCCGACCAGCAGCGTCAACATGGTGGCGCCGATCGCGGTCTCGCTCATGTTCATGAACAGGCCGAGCAGCGGCGAGGCGATGACCAGCGGCAGGCTGGTGGCGATCCAGTGGGCTAGGCACTTGATCAATACCGTCAGCACCAGGGGCGTCTCATGCATCAGCATCAGATCCAGCGCGCCGTCGTCGCGCTCCGCCTGAAACAACCGGTCAAGGCCGAGGAGTGCTGCGAGAAGTGCACCGATCCAGACGATCGCCGGCCCGATGCGCGACAGCAGGGCAAGGTCCGGCCCGACGCCGAAGGGGATGACCGCGACGACCGTGAGGAAGAACAACACGCCGATGAGCGCGCCGCCGCCGGCGCGAATGGAGAGCTTGATGTCACGCAGGAGAAGAGCGGTCATGTTGCAGGCTCTATGCTTGTCGAGAAAGACCCCTCCCCAACCCCTCCCCACGAGGAGGAGGGGCCTGGCTGGAGCGATGTCACAGGGCTGCAGGCGGCGTTGGCATCTGTTGAGAGGTTTCCATTGTGCGAGGTGGAGGCGGCGGTGGAGCCCCTCCCCCTCGTGGGGAGGGGTTGGGGAGGGGTGTTTCCCACAAACACGGTCATTATTCCCAAACTCCTGCATCTACTCCGGAAAACCCGGTCATCCGCAATTCCCGCGCATCCGTCAGCCCCAATGGTTGATGCGTCGCCGCAAGGACGATGCCGCCACCTTGCCGATGGGCGTCTATAAGGTCCGAAAACAGCCGATCGGCGCTGGTGTCCAGTGCGGCGGTCGGTTCATCGAGGATCCAGATCGGTCGGTAGGCGACGAGAAGCTTGGCGAAGCCGAAACGACGTTGCTGTCCGGCGGAGAGGTAGCCGAAGGGTAGGTGGGTGATGCCGGCAAGGCCAACCGCCTCGGCAGCCTCCTCGATTGACAGCGTCGCGGCGTCGTTGCCGCCAAGAAACTCGCGCCAGAAGCCGAGGTTTTCCGCGACTGTCAGTTCGCTTTTCATGGCGTTGCGGTGGCCAAGATAGTGGCTGACCTCGCCGACGTGGCTTTCCGCTTGCCCTTCCGAATCAGTCACCGTCACTGTGCCGGTCTCCGGTCGTAAGAGACCGGCTACGACACGTAGTAAAGTTGACTTTCCTGATCCATTTTTTCCTGTCAAAACCAGCGCTTCGCCTGATCTCAGGTGAAAGGACACACCCTCGAAAATCAGGTCTTCGCCCCGGCGCGCAGCGAGATTGGCGGCGGCAAGATCCGTGACTTTTGAGGGGTTTAATTTTTCAGTCATCGCAATGCAAAAAAATCCGAAATGGGTCACGCACTCTCTGGCACCTTTCTTAGAAATTATCTATAAGACCCGCAACCACGCCAGCGGTCGGCGTGAATTTCATCCTAGCGCCGAACATGAGGTCAAACTTCATGTGCGGACAGCGGAAATGGCCGTACCCGCATCCTGATGTGCATTACGTGCATAGGCGTCCGCACAATTGTGTTCGCTATCAGAAACGGGGTATCTCGTGTCTAAATCTCTTGACAGCTTCAATTGTCGTTCCACGCTCACCGTGGACGGTAAGGACTACGTGTATTTCAGCCTTCCCAAGGCTGAAGCGAATGGCCTGCCGGGCGTTTCGAAGCTTCCCTATTCGATGAAGGTTCTGCTCGAGAACCTGCTGCGCTTCGAAGACGGCCAGTCCGTCACCAAGGAACACATCCTCGGCGTTGCCGAATGGCTGAACAACAAGGGCACTGTCGAAAACGAAATCGCCTATCGCCCGGCGCGCGTTCTGATGCAGGACTTCACCGGCGTTCCCGCCGTCGTCGACCTGGCCGCGATGCGCGACGCGATGGTGTCGCTCGGTGGCGACCCCGAGAAGATCAATCCGCTGGTTCCCGTCGACCTCGTGATCGACCACTCCGTCATCGTTGACGAATTCGGCACGCCGCAGGCATTCGCCAAGAACGTCGAGCTGGAGTACCAGCGCAACGGCGAGCGCTACCGCTTCCTGAAGTGGGGCCAGCAGGCGTTCAAGAATTTCCGCGTCGTTCCTCCGGGCACCGGCATCTGTCACCAGGTCAACCTCGAATATCTCGGCCAGACCGTCTGGACGAAGGAAGAGGATGGCGAGACCATCGCTTATCCCGATACCTGCGTCGGCACCGACAGCCACACGACGATGATCAATGGTCTCGGCGTTCTCGGCTGGGGCGTCGGCGGGATCGAAGCGGAAGCGGCCATGCTCGGCCAGCCGGTCTCGATGCTCCTGCCTGAAGTTATCGGCTTCAAGCTCACCGGCAAGCTCAAGGAAGGCGTCACGGCGACCGACCTCGTGCTGATGGTCGTGCAGATGCTGCGCAAGAAGGGCGTTGTCTCCAAGTTCGTCGAATTCTTCGGCCCTGGCATGGACAACATGCCGCTCGCCGACCGCGCGACCATCGGCAACATGGGTCCGGAATACGGCGCGACCTGCGGCTTCTTCCCGGTTGACGGCGAAACCATCAACTACCTCAACATGTCGGGCCGCACCAAGGAACGCATTGCGCTGGTTGAAGCCTACTCCAAGGCTCAGGGCATGTGGCGCGAAGGCGACGGCTCCGACCTCGTCTTCACCGACACGCTGGAACTCGATCTCGGCGACGTCGTGCCCGCCATGGCCGGCCCGAAGCGTCCGGAAGGTCGCATCCCGCTCGAGAACATCGCGTCCGGTTTCGCCGGCTCGATGGATGCCGATTACAAGAAGCCCGGCCAGTTGTCGAACCGCTATGCGGTCGACGGCACCGACTTCGATCTCGGCCACGGCGACGTGGCGATCGCTGCCATCACCTCCTGCACCAACACCTCGAACCCGTCGGTTCTGATCGCCGCAGGCCTTCTCGCTCGCAACGCCGTTGCCAAGGGCCTGAAGACTAAGCCGTGGGTGAAGACCTCGCTGGCACCAGGATCTCAGGTCGTCGGTGAATATCTGGCGAAGTCCGGCCTGCAGGCCGATCTCGACAAGCTCGGCTTCAACCTCGTCGGCTTCGGCTGCACGACCTGCATCGGCAACTCCGGTCCGCTGCCGGCGCCGATCTCGAAGACGATCAACGACAAGGGCCTGATCGTTTCGGGCGTTCTGTCCGGTAACCGTAACTTCGAAGGTCGTATCTCGCCCGACGTTCAGGCGAACTACCTAGCCTCCCCGCCGCTCGTCGTCGCCTATGCGCTTGCCGGTACGGTCCAGAAGGACCTGACCAAGGAGCCGATCGGTGAAGACCAGAACGGCAACCCTGTCTACCTCAAGGACATCTGGCCGACCTCGCACGAAGTGCAGGAGTTCATCCAGAAGTACGTCACCCGCGAACTTTACGAAACGAAGTACGCAGACGTGTTCAAGGGCGACGAAAACTGGCAGGCCGTCAACGTGCCGGCCGGGCAGACCTACGCCTGGGACGACAAGTCGACCTACGTGCAGAACCCGCCTTACTTCGTGGGCATGGGCAAGACCGGCTCGGGCATTTCCGACATCAAGGGTGCGCGCGTTCTCGGCCTCTTCGGCGACAAGATCACCACCGACCACATTTCGCCGGCCGGTTCGATCAAGGCTGCGTCTCCGGCCGGTGCTTACCTGCTTGAGAACAATGTCGGCGTTGCTGACTTCAACCAGTACGGCACGCGTCGTGGCAACCATGAAGTGATGATGCGCGGCACCTTTGCCAACATCCGCATTCGCAACCACATGCTCGGCCCGAACGGCAAGGAAGGTGGCTACACCATCCATTACCCGTCGAAGGAAGAGGAATCGATCTACGACGCGGCCATGCAGTACAAGGCCGAAGGCGTTCCGCTCGTCATCTTCGCAGGTGTCGAATACGGCAACGGCTCGTCCCGTGACTGGGCGGCGAAGGGCACCAACCTGCTCGGCGTCAAGGCCGTGATCGCGCAGTCCTTCGAGCGTATCCACCGCTCGAACCTGGTCGGCATGGGTGTCATCCCCTTCGTCTTCGAAGAGGGAACGACTTGGGCAAGCCTCGGCCTGAAGGGCGACGAAATCGTCACCATCGAAGGTCTCGAGAACATCAAGCCACGCGAGAAGAAGATCGCCAAGATCACCTATGGCGACGGTTCCGTGAAGGAAGTGCCGCTCTTGTCGCGCGTCGATACGCTCGACGAGGTCATCTACCTCAACAACGGCGGCATCCTGCAGACGGTTCTTCGCGACCTCGCCGCCTGATTTTTAACTGCTATCAGTGATAATGGCCGCCGGAGAGAGATTTCCGGCGGCTTTTGCTTGCGCTGGCGGTATTGACCGCGCGGCTCACGACGATGTGTTTCGGCGTTGCTTGCAGGAGCCCCGTCTCACCCGTTCGTGACTTTTCGTTTGGATCGGGAGCGACTATCTCTACGTTCATAAATCGGAACCTGCAGTCATTTAGCTGGACTGTCGGGTGCTGAAGAAAAAGGTGCAGGTGAATGTCCGCGCGGTTTTTGATTTCGCTGATTGCAGGCGTGGCCCTTGCGGGTCCGCTTTTTGCGCAAGATGCGCCGAAAGGCGTTGTCGAGCTCTTTACCGCTCAGGGATGTTCATCCTGTCCGCCGGCTGATGCCGCTTTCCGCAAGCTGGTAGAGCGCGGCGACGTGATTGCCCTCGCCTATCACGTCGATTACTGGAATTACCTCGGCTGGGCCGATACCCTGAGTTCGAAGGAAAACACCGAACGTCAGTATGGCTACGCGCGCACGATGGGGCGCAGCAACGTCTATACGCCGCAGGTCGTGGTCAACGGTCGTGATCATGTGGCGGGCGCCGATCTCAACGGCATTACTAGCAAGCTCGATAGCTTTGTCACCGAAGGCAAAGGCCTGACGGTGCCTGTCAACGCTCGCATCAAAGATGACGAGCTGGAGATCAAAATCGGTGCCGGGCCAGGGAAAGCCAACGTCGTGATGGTCTATTTCGATCGCGAGAAGACGATCGATGTCGAAAAGGGCGAAAACAGCGGCCAGAAGATTGCCTATCTGAACAGCGTGACCGACGTTGAAACGGTCGGTATGTGGGATGGCAAGGAAACGAGCTTGACGCTACCCGCCAATGTCATGCAGAAGCCTGATCTTGAAGGTTGCGCGATTCTTCTACAGTCTTCTACCGTGGATGGAACGCCGTCGGCAATTCTTGGCGCGACGGTCATCATGGCTGGCAAGAACATCTGAAGAGTTTCACCTGCTTTGGCAGGTGGAAAACGGGGCGGCCCGGCTGATCGTATTCGGGGCTGGGGTTAAGGTCGATACGGTCAGCCGGGCCCTTTGGCGCGCTGGCGCCAAACTTTCACATTGCCTTCGAATCAGGTGAGGCGATGCGCAGTGTTGATTTTGCAGCGAATCTTGATGACCCGCAGCGCGTTGGGGGGAATTTCCCTTGCAAATGAGGCGCTGTTTTGACTGAATTACGGCGCTCGGGAGATTGCACAGAGTATGCTTAATGTGACCGGCCGGCCGCTTGCAATTTGTAAACGCTAAGGCAAACTGTCATTCTCCTGTCACAAGCGGAGGCCCTGGGAGACCTGATGACAGATCAGCCGGATTTGCGGCACGGCGAGAGCCGGACAGCCGACAGCAGTTCCCCAATCGTGGATCTCAAGGAATACAAGCAGAGCAAGGATCCGCTTCCGGTCACCTTTCATCGCCGCGAACTCGATGCGATCCTTTGGATCTACGGCCGGATGGTCGGTGAAGGCGAATGGCGGGACTATGCGATCGACCACCTGAAGGACCGCGCGGTCTTTTCGGTGTTCAAGCGTTCCGGCGAGATGCCGCTTTTCCGTATCGAGAAGAACCCGAAGCTGGCCGCAAAGCAGGGCGCGTTCTCGGTGGTCAACACGCACGGCGTCATTCTGAAGCGCGGACACGAGCTGCCGCAGGTTCTGAAGGTCTTCAACAAGACCCTCAAGCTCGTTGAGACGTGAGGGCGCTCACTCCCTGAAGAGACTGCCGGGGTAAGCATCCAGGTCAGGTTCTGATGCCGTGCCGTCGCCAAGGACGCGCTGCATGATCATCGTATCCAGCCAACGTCCGTGCTTGTAGCCTGTACCCTTGAGCAGGCCTGCTTCCTGGAAGCCCACCGCCTTGTGGAGCGTAATAGAGGCCGGGTGGGCGCCACCGATCACCGCGGTCATCTGGCGAAAACCAAGCGCTGCGCACCGCTTCACGATCTCCTCCAGAAGCATCTTGCCGATTCCGCGCCCACGCGCCTCAGGGGCCAGATAGATCGAATCCTCGACCATCCATCGATAGGCAGGGCGCGTGCGAAATGCCGATGCGTAGGCGTAGCCCAGCAAGCTGTCCGCCTCATCGACTGCTGCAATGTAGGGATAATGCTGACCGGTGATCGCCGAGAACCGTGCTGCCATCTCCGCCTCTGTCGGTGGAGCTATTTCGTAACTTGCGACGCCATTCAGCACGGCCTCGCTGTAGATGGCGGTCACAGCACCGAGATCGGAAGGTGATACGTCGCGGATGGAAACAGGCATTCGAACAGGCCGGCAATTGATGAAGACGAGACTTCAGATCATTCGCCGGAACGTCGCGCAACAAAAAAGGCGGCCGAAGCCGCCTTTTCCGATTGTTCATT
The DNA here is from genome assembly GCF_001692185.1 of Rhizobium sp. AC44/96. NCBI lineage: Bacteria > Pseudomonadati > Pseudomonadota > Alphaproteobacteria > Hyphomicrobiales > Rhizobiaceae > Rhizobium > Rhizobium sp. AC44/96. The sequence continues at coordinate 150,446 of NZ_LXKO01000041.1, read as the reverse complement.
CCTCTTACTTGCGGTTGCCCATGAACTGCAGGAGGAACATGAAGAGGTTGATGAAGTCGAGGTAGAGCGTCAGGGCGCCCATGATGGCCTTGCGGCCCGACACGGCTGCGTCGTCGGCTTCGTAGTACATTTCCTTGATGCGCTGAGTATCGTAGGCGGTCAGGCCTGCGAAGATCAGGACACCGATCACCGAGATCGCAAACTGCATGGCAGACGATGCCAGGAAGATGTTGACGATCGAGGCGATGATCAGGCCGAAAAGACCCATGATCAGGAACGAACCCATCGCCGACAGATCGCGCTTGGTCGAGTAGCCATAGATCGACAGCGCGCCGAAGGAGGCGGCCGTGACGAAGAAGGTCTGAACGACGCTCTGGCCCGTGTAGATCAGGAAGACCGACGAGAGCGACAATCCAACCAGCGCTGCATAGACCGCGAAGGTCGTCTGCGCGGCGGATACGCTCATGCTATTGATCCTAAAGCTCAGGAAGAACACCATTGCGAGCGGAGCAAAAATCACGATCCACTTCAGCGGGCTCGTGTAGATTGCTGCGCCGAAGGCGGTCAGCTGGCCATCGGAGACGGCGAACGTGAATGCGAAGTAGGCGGCCAAACCAGTGATCGCCAGACCGAGTGCCATCAGGTTGTAGACCTTGAGCATGTAGCTGCGCAGGCCCTGATCGATCATCTCGCCGGTTTGCACGCGGCTTTGGTAGTTACGAAGGTCAGCCATAGTTTCCTCTTACAAGCTCCGATGTGAACACGGTGTCGGGGTTGTCGACCCGGGCGCCGCTGCGGAGCTCCAGCATGCCTGCCCACAATATGAGCCCTTCGTCCTTCGCAAACAAGGGCCTTGCAACCCGCGATCGGGTTAAATCGCAGTAAGGTGAAGCGAATTTCTCTTCATCTTCAAGTCACAGCTCGCGCAAAACGGGTGCTGCCTTCTGGCCGAGGATGCGCCAGGTGCCAACCAGACCGATGCCGACGGTGAGGATCAGCGCGGTAATCAGTGTGACGCCGGCAACGCCGGGCAGGAAGTGCGACGGTATGTGCATGATGCGGGAGAGAATGTACCAGGCGGCGACACCGCCGGCGAGGAGCGCGAAAACCGCCGTCGCGGCGCCAAGCATCAGATATTCGTAGCAAAAGGCGCGGATCAGCATCCTTCGCGTCGCGCCAAGGGTTTTGAGCACGACGGCGTCGTGGGTGCGCGCACGGTTTCCAGCGGCGAGCGCTCCGGCGAGAACCAGCACCGAGGCGATCAGGGCCACCGATGCGGCGGCGCGGATGGCGGTCGCAAGCTGAGCGACCAGCGTGTTGATGATATCGATCGCGTCCTTCACGCGGACGCTGGTGATGGTCGGATAGGTATTGGTGACGGATTTAAGGATCGCCGCCTCCTCGGGCGCGGTCGCCGACGGGTCGGTCAGCGTCGCGAGCCAGGCGTGCGGAGCACCCCGGAAGGTATTCGGCGAGAAGACCATAACGAAATTGATCGACAGGGATTCCCACTCGACCTTGCGCAGGTTGGCTATCCGCGCGGTGATGTTGCGGCCAAGCACGTTGACCGTCACCGTGTCGCCGATCTTCAGGCCCAGTTCCTTGGCTTCCTCGTTTGAGAAGGATACCAGCGGCTCACCGGTATAGTCTTTCGGCCACCAGGTGCCTTCCGTCAGAGAGGCGTTCTCCGGCAGGGTTTCCGCATAGGTGATGCCGCGATCGCCGCGCAGGACCCATTGCCCCGCGGGCGGGACTTTCCGTTTGGCGACGTCTTCGCCATTGAACGCAAGGATGCGACCGCGCAGCATCGGGACTTCGACAAGTTTCCCCTCCGGGGCCGTGGTTTTGACCAGATTTCGGAAATTCTCGACTTCGGAGCCCTGGATGTCGACGAAGAAGAAGTTGGGTGCGCCATCGGCCATGCGCCCGGTCAATTGCCGGCGCATGTTGCTATCGATCAGTGTAAGCGTGACGAGCAGGGCGAGTCCCAGGCCGAGCGAAAGCACGACCGATGGCGTCAATGCACCGGGCCGATGAATGTTGCCGATTGCCAGCCGAAGGGCAGGCGAATTCACGCGGGGGCTCCGACGCGCCAGCCATGCGATGCCGGCGGCCACCAGGCGCAGCACCACGAAGGCGAACGCGATGGCGCCGATAAAGACAACGGCGATGAAGCGATCATACGCTGTTACGATCGCCAGACCGGCAAGAGCCGCAAGGAACGCAGCAGCCAGCAGGATGTAAGGCCACGACGGGAGTTTGCGGGCCTCGAAACCCTGCTCGCGGAAAAGGGCCGTTGCCGGAACCTCGCGGGCGTGTCCGAGCGGCATGATTGCAAAGGCAAGCGTGGTCAGGATGCCAAACAGGACCGCCAGCGAGAGAGCCACGGGATAGAGCGTCGGTTCGGTCGAAACCGGGAGAAACCGCGCCAGGAACTGCGCCGCCAACATCGGGGCCAGTGCCCCGACCACCAAGCCGGCGACGATGCCTGCGAGCGCGATCAGGCCGATCTGAAAAAGATAGATCAGAACAACGGTGGACGCCGGGGCGCCAAGGCATTTGAACGTTGCGATCGTGGTCCGCTTGGAATCCAGGAAGGCGCGCACCGCATTCGCGACGCCTACGCCGCCGACGATCAGTGCGGTCAGGCCAACCAGCGTCAGGAACTGCGAAAATCGCTCGACATTATCGGTCAGCGACGGCGCGGCCCGGTCGCTGGTTCGGATCGACCAGCCGGCAGAGGGGAATTCCTTGGTGGCTTTGTCGGTAATCGTCGGCGTGTCGCTCGGGTTGTCCAGGCGTATCTTATAGACATTCTCGACAAGGCTTCCCGTCTGGATAAGGCCCGAGGCTTTCAACGCCTCCCGACTGACGAGCAGTCGTGGCGCGAAGCCGAAGCCTTCCGAAATGGAGTCCGGTTCGGTCTTCACTGTTCCGGTGATGTTGAGAATGACGTTGCCAAGCAGGATTTCATCCCCGACGGAGAGGCCGAGGCGTTCCAGCAGCAAAGGCGCGGCGACGGCGCCGTAGGTGCCGCTTTGGTCGGCAAGAAGCCGAGGGAGCGAATAGTTAGGCTCGGATTCGAAGGTGCCATAGAGCGGGTAGGCACCGTCTACAGCCTTGACCTCGACGAGGGCCTGGTCGCTGCCGTCGGGCTTGCGTGCCATGGATCGCAGCCCCGATGATATGGAAACTTTTCCAAGGCCCTGCAGGAATCCTATTTCCTGCTCTGTCGCTTCTCGGTTATTGAGCTCGAAACGTACGTCGGCGGCCAACAACTCCTGGCCACGCGTCGAGATCGTGTCGGTGATGGACTGCGAGACGGAGTTGACGGCGGCGATCGCCGCGGTCCCCAGCGCGATGCAGGCAAGGAAGATGTAAAAGCCTTTAAGGCCCCCGCGTAGCTCGCGGAGCGCCAGCCGGAAGGCGAGGGAAGCACGCGGAGTGACAAGCCTCATGCAATTGCCGCCTCGTTGCGCACGGCGGCGTCGTCGCCTTCGATCTGACCGGAGCGCACGCGTATCTGGCGCATGCAGCGCCGCGCAAGGGAGGCATCGTGTGTGACCAGCAACAAGGTCATTCCTCGCTCGGTCTGCTTTGAAAACAGCAGGTCTGCGATCTGGCGACCGGTATCGGCATCCAGATTGCCGGTCGGCTCGTCGGCGATCAGGAGAGCTGGCGAGGGTGCGAGTGCCCGGGCGATCGCAACGCGTTGCTGCTCGCCACCCGACAACTGGCCAGGATAATGGTTCAGACGATCCCCGAGGCCGACGGCTTTCAGTTCGCGGCGGGCAATCTCGAAGGGATTTTGAACATTGGCGAGTTCGAGGGGGACCGCGACATTTTCAAGCGCGGTCATGTTGGCGATCAGGTGAAACGACTGAAAGACGATGCCGATGTTTCGGCCGCGAAAATCGGCGACCTGATCCTCGCTCAGCGCGTGTAGCGGCGTGTCGCTGATATTGATCTCGCCGCTGTCGAGCCGTTCCAGCCCGGCCAAGACCATCAGCAAGGTCGATTTGCCGGAACCGGAAGGCCCTACGATGCCGACGGATTCGCCAGCCTGGATTGTCAGGTCGATGCCCTTCAGCACATGGACCGAGGCTGCTGCGCTGCCAAGCGTCAAATCGGCACGCTTCAGCTCGATGATGGTTTTTGCCAACGTTTATTGCCCTATATAGATGCCGATCGTCCTGCCAATCTAGGGAAAGCGGAATGAGTTTTAAAGCTGCCGGCCTTCACATCGCCGTCATTGTTGCGTCTCTGCTGTTTTGTGTGGCCGCTGATGCAAAAACGATCAGGCTCGTCGGATTCGGCGATAGCCTGATGGCTGGATACCAACTTCCTCCCGGCGATGGCTTTCCCGAGAAGCTGCAGGCCGCGCTGAAAGCGAAGGGGATCGACGTCGAAATCGCCAATGCCGGCGTGTCTGGAGACACCACGACGGGCGGTCTGGCGCGAATCGATTGGTCGGTTCCGGACGGTACGGATGGCGTGATACTGGAGCTCGGTGCCAACGATGCGTTGCGCGGCATCCCGCCTGAGCAAAGCGAAAAGAACCTCGATGAAATGATTGCCCGGCTAAAGGGACGCGGGATCGCGGTTCTTCTCGCTGGAATGATGGCGCCACCGAACATGGGCGGCGACTACGCGGCGCGCTTCAATCCGATCTACCAGAAACTCTCGCAAAAACATGGTGTTGCTCTATATCCTTTCTTTCTCGACGGGATCGTGCTGGACGCCGGGCTGAAGCTGGAGGATGGAATGCACCCGAACAGCAAGGGCGTCGATGTCATGGTCGAGAAGATGGAGCCGGCTATCACGCAATTCATTGGAACGATTTCTACTGTGAAGAATTAGGGACTTGCGCAGGTGCGCAATGCGTGATTCCGTGTGAGCACCTGCAAAAGATTCGGGGAGTGCTCGTTATGCCGAGACTTTTTACCGCCCTCGAAATTCCGCGTAATGCGGCGATGAGCCTCTCATTGCTGCGCGGCGGTCTGCCTGGTGCCAGATGGATCGATGTTGAGAATTATCACATCACTTTGCGGTTCATCGGCGATGTTGACGGACGCACGGCAGACGAAATCGTTGATCGTCTCGATCGCATCGATCGGCCCGAATTCCAGATCCGGCTCGAAGGCATCGGTTCTTTCGGATCAAAGAAGCCGCATTCGATCTGGGCTGGCGTGACGCCGTCGCCGGAGATGTATGCGCTCCAGGCGGAAATCGAGCGGATCTGCCAACGCATCGGGCTGCCGCCGGATCCACGCAAGTTCATGCCACATGTCACGTTGGCGCGGCTCAAGGCGTCTCGCGTAGATGACGTCGTGCACTATCTTGCCGGTCGCGGCAACTTCCAGACATCGACCTTCACCGTTCCGCGCTTCGTGCTTCTTTCGTCACGAGACTCGGTGGGCGGTGGGCCATATCTGACGGAAGAAATTTTCCCGCTTCATGAGGCGTTGTCGGCACCAAACGCGGCAAGCAGCTTCCTGCAGCCGGTCAAGAGCCTGGCATAGACCAGCTCGAAGTCGCTATTGTCGCCATAATAGGGATCGGGGATATCCTCGCCGGTCCCTGCTGCATCACCGAACAGCCGGATATTGTCGGCTGAAGGCGCGAGCGAAGAAGGGCGGCCACGTTGTCCCTATCCATCGCAAGGATCATGTCAAACGCGCTGAAATCAGCTTTCCTGATCCGACGCGCGCGCTGGGCCGATATGTTGACGCAATACTTTCTTGCGATTGCGATGGAGCGGTGATCCGGCGGTTCGCCTTCATGCCAGCCGCCGGTGCCAGCTGAATCGACGGCGAAGTGCTCGGAAAGACCTGCCTCTGCCGCCAGATGCGTGAAGATGCCTTCGGCGAGCGGCGAACGGCAAATGTTGCCCATGCAAACAAACAGGATGCTGATGCGTTTCATAAGAGACCCAAAGCGGAAAGAGGAGGGACCATCGCATGAAACGGGAAAAACTGGAACGCCAGGCCATCGATAGCGAATTGGCCAAACTCGAGGGCTGGGCTCTCGGCGAGGGAGCTGCCGCGATCTCCAAAACCTTCAAGTTTTCGAGCTTCGTCGAGGCCTTCGGCTTCATGACCGAGGCCGCTCTCGTCGCCGAAAAGCTCAACCACCATCCCGAGTGGTTCAATGTCTATTCGCGCGTCGAGGTGAAGCTCAACACCCATGACGCTGGCGGTTTGACCGAACTCGATTTCAAGCTCGCAGCCGCCATGGACGAAGCCCGCGCACGTCGCGGCAATTGAATCGGAGCGTAAAGACCACCATATCTGCGCCTGAAAGAGAGGACGTATCGGGATGGACGACGTCAAATTCGGTGAAATCCTATTGCCGGGCGATGAAGACACGCAGAACCGGCGCGAGCAGACCGTGCGCAAGAAGTTCTGGGTGACGTTCAAGAAGGCCGTGCGGCAGATCCCGTTTTCGCGCGATGTCGTTGCTGCGTTTTATTGTGCGCTCGATCCTCAGACGCCGACCAAGGTGCGTGGTGTTCTCCTCGCCGCGCTTGCCTATTTCGTGATGCCGATCGACATGATCCCCGACGTGTTTGCCGTCATCGGCTTTTCAGACGATGTTGCCGTGATGTCGGCCGCGATCGCGATGGTCAGCAAGCATATCAAGCCACGGCACTATGACGCTGCGGACCGTGCGCTGGCCGATGGCCCGCCGGGCATGAAAACAATCTAGTCGCCGCACGCGTCAGCTGCCTTCGGCCTCGAGAACCTTCCTGAGCTTGCCGAAGGCCAGCCGGATGCGCGATTTCACCGTTCCGAGCGGCAAACCCGTCGCTTCGGCGATTTCGGAATGGGATTGCCCCAGAAAGAAGGCCGCCCGCAGCATCTCGCGCTGCTCTTCCGGCAGTTGCCCGACCGCGGCGCGTACATAAGCGTCGCGGCTATCGTTGGCCACGATCTCATCTGCCCCAATCTCCGCAGGCGGCTGCAGCGCCGGATCCGTTTCGTCGAGGACGCGAGCACGCGCCCGGCGCTGAAGATCGATGCGGCGGTTGCGCGCAATCCGGAAAAGCCAGGTCGAGAGTGATGATCGCGCCGAATCATAGAGATCTGCCTTGTGCCAGAGGACGATCATGACCTCCTGCACCAGTTCCTCCGCCTCGCCGCTCGCCATCTTCTGGCGCAGTAACCAAGATTTGAGGCGGGGCGCGAAGTAATCGAACAGGACGGTGAATGCCTGCTGATCGCGGCGTTCCGCGACAGCCCGTGCAAGGGCGGCGAAGCGCTGTTTCTCCTCGGCATCCATATTCCGTCTCAAGCCCCCTGGCTCACCGAATTCCTCAACGGATTTCCAACGCTTAATGACCTACATCGGTTTTTTGAAACGTCAAACTCTTGCCTGAATCTTTATGTCTTAAATTCACTCGTGGCGACGGTCTCCAACGCTCGTGGCAGCAAGTCGCCACGGGTGAAGCTCCAGCACCCGGCATTGACACTTGAGCGGAAATGACACAGGCAGGCACTTCTTGCGGTCTGCGTTGACGCTTTGGTAACCTGAATTAAGTCAAAATAAAGCAGATCGTGATTATGCGCCGCCCGCTCGCTTCGGGCTCGAATCGCAAGAACCGGCAGGATATCCATGTTTGTAAGAAGTATCACACTCGCCCTTTCCCTCGTTCTCGCCGGCGCCGGCATCGCATCCGCTCAAGCAAAGAAGCCCGCTGCAGCAGCACAGACAGCGCAGCAACCGGCTGCCGCCGCTTCTTCCGCGCCGACCCGCATCCAGCAGTTCCAGGCTTGGGGGGCTTACTCCTACAAGTCGGGCGCCAGCACCGTTTGCTACGTCCTCTCCGTACCGACCGAGAAGAAGCCGGCCGGTATCGACCATGGCGACAACTTCTTCATCGTTTCGCAGCGCCCCGGCCAGAACATCTCGTATGAGCCACAGGCCATGATGGGCTACACGGTTAAGGACGCTTCGAAGATCAATGTCGTGATCGACAACAAGACCTTCGTCATGTTCACCAAGGACAAGGCTGGCTGGGTTGAAAACGCGGCACAGGAGCCGGCGCTTGTGGCGGCCATGAAGAGCGGTCATTCGATGACGGTCAACGCAACCTCGCGTAAGGGCACGGCGACCTCCTACAGCTATTCGCTGGCCGGTATTTCGGCTTCGCTGAAGCAGATCGAAAGCTGCAAGTAAGGCCTGCCCAGGTGCTGATGATTTTCAAAGGCCGGCCTTGCGCCGGCCTTTGTCGTTTCCATCTATAGTGACGCGCGGCGAAAATGATGCTAAAGGCGCGCACAACAGCGGATAGATCGCGGCTTGGCCGGCAAACTCCGCATTCAATTTCTGCCTTCATGCCATCTCTGCCCGCCAGTCATTTGGACTATCGGGAGGATCGCATGTTGAATTCGGGATTAAACCTATGTCCGTTATGGATGCGATGACCGTTCTTACGCCCGCCGGCACGCCGATGCGTGGCGAAGCCCTGCCGAAGCCATCGCTGATCGGCCTCACCCGCGAGGAGATGGGTGCTGCGCTGCGCGAAAAGGGCGTGCCGGAAAAGCAGATCAAGATGCGCGTGGCGCAGCTTTGGAACTGGATCTATGTGCGCGGGGTCTCCGACTTCGACCACATGGCCAATATCTCCAAGGACATGCGCGAGACGCTGAAGACGCACTTCACCATCGCGAGACCCGAGATCGTCGAGGAGCAGGTCTCCAACGACGGTACCCGCAAGTGGCTGCTGCGCTTCCCGGCGCGTGGCGCTGGTCGTCCGGTCGAGATCGAGGCGGTCTATATTCCCGAGGAAGGCCGCGGTACGCTCTGCATCTCCAGCCAGGTCGGCTGCACGCTCACCTGTTCCTTCTGTCACACCGGCACGCAGCGCCTGGTGCGCAACCTGACGGCGGAAGAAATTCTGTCGCAGCTGCTCCTCGCGCGCGACCGGCTGGGCGATTTCCCCGATCGCGAAGCGCCGCAGGGCACGATCATGCCGGCCGAGGGCCGCAAGGTTTCGAACATCGTGATGATGGGCATGGGCGAGCCGCTCTACAATTTCGACAGCGTCAAGCAGGCGCTCTTGATCGCCACCGACGGCGACGGGCTTTCCCTTTCGAAAAGACGCGTCACGCTCTCGACCTCGGGCGTCGTTCCCGAGATCTTTCGCACTGGCGACGAGATCGGCGTCATGCTGGCGATCTCGCTACATGCGGTGCGCGACGACCTGCGCGATATCCTTGTGCCGATCAACAAGAAGTATCCGCTCAAGGAGCTGATCGATGCCTGCCGCAAGTATCCGGGTGTCTCGAACGCCCGGCGCATCACCTTCGAATATGTGATGCTGAAGGACGTCAACGACAGCCTGGAGGACGCCAAGGGGCTGATCCAGCTGCTCAAGGGTGTGCCGGCGAAGATCAACCTCATTCCGTTCAACCCCTGGCCGGGCACCAACTACCAGTGCTCCGACTGGGCGCAGATCGAGAAGTTCGCCGATTTCATCAATTCTGCCGGCTATGCCTCGCCGATCCGTACGCCACGCGGCCGCGACATCCTCGCCGCCTGCGGCCAGCTGAAGTCGGAATCCGAGCGTATGCGCAAGACCGAGCGCCTGGCCTTCGAGGCGATGATGATCGCCAACCACGGCGCGGACGATTGAGTTCCGGCGACTGATCAGCAAGTTTGATCCGTCCAGTTTCTTCTAATGATTGATTTCGAGGGCTGCTTTTCCTAAAAGCAGCCCAAAATCATAGTTGGAGGATACCCATGCGTTCTGTTCTGCTCGCCGCCGTTGCGGCAACCTTTGCCCTTACCCTGCCTGCCAAGGCTGAAGACGTGACTGTAGCAGTGACGGCGATCGTCGAACATCCGGCGCTCGACGCCGCCCGCAAGGGTGTTCTCGATGTGCTGACGGCTGCCGGCTACAAAGAAGGCGAGAACCTGAAGTTCGAATTCCAGTCGGCTCAGGGCAATCCTGCCACGGCCGCGCAGATCGCTCGCCAGTTCGCCGGCGAGGGCCCGAACGTCATCGTGCCGATCTCTACGCCTTCGGCGCAGGCAGTCGTTTCCTCCACGCACGATATCCCCGTCGTCTTTACCGCTGTGTCCGATCCTGTTGGTGCGCAGCTGGTCAAGAACATGGACAAGCCGGGCGGCAACGTCACCGGTCTTTCCGACATGTCGCCGGTCGCCGAGCATGTGGCGCTGATCAAGGAAATCCTGCCGAACGCCAAGACGATCGGCTACCTCTACAACTCGGGTGAAGCGAACTCGGTATCGCTGCTCGCCGTCCTCAAGGTCGAGGCTGAAAAGGCCGGCCTGAAGGTCGTCGAATCTGCTGCCACCAAGTCCGCCGAAGTGCAGGGTGCCGCCCGCGCGCTCGTCGGCCGCGCCGACGCGATCTACGTGCCCACCGACAACACGATCATCTCGGCCCTCGAAGGTGCGGTTGCCGTTGCCGAGGAAGCCAAGCTGCCGCTCTTCACCGCCGACACCGATTCCGTTTCGCGCGGTTCGGTCGCCGCTCTCGGCTTCAACTACTACGACGTCGGCAAGCAGACCGGCGAAATCGTCGTGCGTATCCTCAAGGGTGAGAACCCTGGCGATATCCCGGTCAAGGTTGCGGCCGGCAGCGATCTCGTCATCAACAAGGGTGCCGCCGCCAAGATGGGCGTAACGTTCCCGGAAAGCGTGCTGAAGCGCGCGACGAAGACGATCGACTAAATCAATCGCCACAGAGACCTGAATGATCAGCCGCTCCCGTTTGCACGGGGGCGGCTGATCGCATAGAGATGAAGTCCCTCTCTGGCCTGCCGGCCATCTCCCCCACAAGGGGGGAGAAGACCCGTGGCCTCGTCCTGACCCAATCGTGGAAGGGCGGATCGGCTGGGTTAAGCCCTCCCCCTTGTGGGGAGGGTTGGGAGGGGCGTGGCCACGGAAACAGCACAAGAAAGGGCAGAAGCCTTGAGTCAGATCGCATTCTGGGGAGCCGTGGAGCTGGGGCTGGTCTATGCCTTTGTCGCGCTCGGCGTTTACCTCGCATTCCGTGTACTCGATTTTCCGGATCTGACCGTCGACGGCTCGTTTCCCCTCGGCGCCGCCGTCACCGCAGTGCTGATCATCGCTGGCGTCAATGCCTGGCTGGCGGCGCTGATCGCCATGGCGGCTGGCGCCGCCGCCGGCATGGTCACGGCGATGCTCAACGTCCGTTTCAAGATCCTCAATCTGTTGGCCTCGATCCTGACAATGATCGCGCTGTTTTCCGTGAACCTGCGCGTCATGGGCAAGCCGAACGTGGCGCTGATCAACGCCGATACGATGATCAGCCCGTTCTTTGGCCATGGCCTGCGTGATTTCTACGTGCGGCCGCTGTTCGTTGGCATCCTTGTTGTCATTGCCGTCATTGTCGTCTGGCGCTTCCTGGAAAGCGATTCCGGCCTTGCGATGCGCGCGACCGGGGCGAATGCCCGTATGGCCCGCGCCCAGGGCGTGGATACCAACCGCCAGATCTATCTCGGCATGGCAATCTCCAACGCGCTGGTGGCGCTCGGTGGCGCACTGTTCGCACAGACCAATGGTTTCGCCGATGTGACCTCGGGTGTCGGCACGATCGTGGTCGGTTTGGCTGCCGTCATCATCGGCGAGACGCTGCTGGGCCGTCGTGGGCTGTTGATCGCGCTGATCGGCTGCGTCATCGGCTCGATCCTTTACCGCATCGCCATTCAGCTGGCGCTCTCGAGCGACGTGATCGGCTTGCAGGCGTCGGATCTCAATTTCGTAACCGCTGTTCTCGTGACCGTCGCGCTTATTCTGCCACGCCTGCGTCGCGGAGGAGCTTCGTCATGATCAGCGTCAAGGATGTGAAGGTCGTTTTCGGCAAGGGAACACCGTTGGAGAAGCAGGCGCTCAGGGGCGTCAGCCTGACCATCGAGGAGGGCTCGTTCGTCACGGTGATCGGCTCCAACGGTGCCGGCAAATCCACCTTGCTCGGTGTGCTGGCCGGCGACGTGCTGGCGAGCGAAGGCCAGGTGTTGATCGGTCACACCGACGTGACGCGCAAATCGACGGCCGCGCGTGCCGGGCTGGTTGCCCGCGTGTTTCAGGATCCGCTGACGGGCAGCTGCGGTGCCTTGTCGATCGAGGAGAATCTGGCACTGGCGGCACGGCGTGGCGAGCGGCGAGGCCTGGGGTCCGCGCTCGGCCCGAAACGCCGCGAGCATTTCCGTGAACGGATCGCGGAGCTCAATCTCGGCCTTGAAAACCGCATGAAGGATCGCATGGATCTTTTGTCCGGCGGACAGCGGCAGGCGGTTTCGCTTGTCATGGCGACGCTTGCCGGCTCCGAAGTGCTGCTGCTCGACGAGCATACTGCGGCCCTCGACCCAGGGATGGCGGAATTCGTGATGGGCCTGACGCAGAAGATCGTGTCCGAGCGCAAGCTGACGACACTTATGGTCACGCATTCCATGCGCCAGGCGCTGGATTACGGTCACCGCACGATCATGCTGCATGGCGGCGAGATCGTGCTCGATGTCAGCGGCGATAACCGCAAGGATCTTCAAGTCGAGGACCTGATCGAGATGTTCCGCAAGATGCGCGGCCAGACATTGGACGATGACGCACTGCTGATCGGGTGATGAGGTTGTGCCCCAGGGTCGCGTAGCGACCCTGGCCGTCTTGTCTCGAGATTATCGTGCCTGCGTGAGCAGAATCTTTGCCGCGAAGACCGAGAAGACGCCGGCGAAGGTGTAATCCATCCCGCGCAGCACCTTCCTGTTTTTCTGCAACCAGCTCGATAGCCAATCGGCCGCGAAGACGACGGCGGCGTTGACCGGCATGCCGATAATGATGAAGCAGAGTCCAAGGAAAAGCAGCTTGTGTGTGACCGCCGGATCGCCGGCGCTGACGAACTGCGGCAGGAAGGTCATGAAGAAGATGATGACCTTGGGGTTCAGCAGATTGACCCAGAAGCCGGAGGAAATATTGGCAAACGGCGTTGCCTTTACCTCTTCAACCTTCTTGATCGACAGTTTGGAGCCGAGGCGGACGGCCTGGATCGCAAGCCAGAGCAGATAGCCGGCGCCGCCGGTCTTCAGGATCAGGAAGGCGGTCGGCGAGGCGGTGATCAGCGCGGAGATACCGAAGGCGACCAGCATGGTGTGGGCGACGATACCCAGGCTGGTGCCGAGCACCACGAACAGTGCCGCCTTCTTGCCCTGTGCCAGCGAACGGCTGATCGACAGTGTCATGTCGGGGCCGGGGGTGGCGGCAAGCAGCAAGGTTGCGGCGGCGAAGGCGAGAAGCGTCGGGAAGCTTGGCAGGAAATCCATCGCACACTCTTGAAGCCGGATATGAAAGCATGTCCTCATATCCGGCTTTCAGAAAATGTCCAATCAATCCTTGGCGTTGAGGAACGCCTTGAACCTGTCTGCGTAGTCAGGGTGCCAGCGCGACAGCGGCGGGCGATTTTCGATGATGTCGCCGATTGCCCAGGCCATCCGGCGCTCGTCGACCGGACGGGCGACGTCGTTGTCCGGGCAGAGGATGTAGAAATCGTCCTTCTCGATGCTTGAGATCATGAAGTCGACAGTCTGCTCCGGGGTCCATGCGCCGGCAGGCTTCTCGGTGCGATTGCCCTTGGTCAGGCCGGTGAAGACGAAGCCGGGGATCAGCAGGTGCGCTGAGATTTTAGAGCCCTCGGTGTTGCGCAGCTCATGCTGCAGCGCTTCGGTGAAGACTTTCACGCCCGCTTTGGAGACGTTGTAGGCCGGATTGCCGGGCGGTGTGGTGATGCCTTGCTTGGAGCCGGTGTTGATGATCAGGCCGGGTTCGCCATGGGCCAGCATGTTCGGGCCGAAGGTTCGCGTGCCGTTGATCACGCCCATCAGGTTCACGCCGAGAATCGCGTCCCAGTCTGCCTGGGCGCTGAAGATCGAGGTTTCCGGGCCGATGCCGGCATTGTTCATCAGCACATGGACACGGCCGAAGCGCTGGATGACGGCTCGTTCGAGAGCTTCGAGCGAGGCTTTGTCGGCGACGTCCGTTTCGATCGCCATCACATGCTCTTCGCCGGATATTGCTTTCAGGGCATCGGCTGCGGCAGCGAGCTTGTCGCCGCCAAGATCGGCAATGGCGACGCTCATACCTGCCTGCGCGAAGTGCTTTGCAGCTGCAAGGCCAATGCCGGAGGCGCCGCCGGTAACCACGGCAACGTTGGATTTCTTGATGATGTCTTGGATATTCGTCACGGCACAGCCTCCTCGCGCTTTATTCGGACGCAGCAGATATGGGTTGCCGCCCAGCGCTGTCAAACCCTGCCGGGAGCCGTCAAGCAAGTGCCGTTCCCCTTGCGTCCGGCGTCAATCTCGCTAAAAGTGCCCGCGACACCGGGTTTTGCGGTTTTGCCGCTACCTCCTTGCACAACGGACTCATCATCATCATGGCATCGCACAAAGACGTAAAGAAAGTCGTCCTCGCCTATTCCGGCGGTCTCGACACCTCGATCATCCTGAAGTGGCTGCAGACCGAGCTCGGCGCCGAAGTCGTCACTTTCACGGCCGACCTCGGACAGGGCGAAGAGCTCGAGCCGGCGCGCAAGAAGGCCGAGATGCTTGGCATCAAGGAGATCTACATCGAGGACGTGCGCGAAGAGTTCGTGCGCGATTTCGTCTTCCCGATGTTCCGCGCCAATGCCGTCTATGAAGGCGTCTACCTGCTCGGCACCTCGATCGCCCGCCCGCTGATCTCCAAGCACCTGATCGACATCGCCAAGAAGACCGGCGCCGACGCGATCGCGCATGGCGCCACCGGAAAGGGCAACGACCAGGTCCGCTTCGAACTGTCGGCCTATGCGCTGAACCCCGATATCAAGATCATCGCTCCCTGGCGCGACTGGTCGTTCAAATCACGTACCGACCTGCTCGCCTTTGCCGAAGCCCACCAGATTCCGGTTGCCAAGGACAAGAAGGGCGAAGCGCCGTTCTCCGTCGATGCCAACCTGCTGCACTCCTCTTCCGAGGGCAAGGTTCTGGAAGATCCGGCTGTCGAGGCGCCCGAATACGTGCACATGCGCACCATCTCGCCGGAAGCCGCACCCGACAAGGCCACCATTATCAAGGTCGGCTTCGAGAAGGGTGATGCCGTCTCGATCAACGGCGTGCGCATGAGCCCGGCGACGCTGCTCGCAACGCTCAACAATTACGGCCGCGACAACGGTATCGGCCGTCTCGACCTCGTCGAGAACCGCTATGTCGGCATGAAGTCGCGCGGCGTCTACGAGACCCCCGGCGGCACGATCCTGCTGTCTGCTCACCGCGCGATCGAGAGCATCACGCTCGACCGCGGTGCCGCCCACCTCAAGGACGAGATCATGCCGCGCTACGCCGAGCTGATCTATTACGGCTTCTGGTTCTCGCCGGAACGCGAAATGCTGCAGGCGCTGATCGACAAGAGCCAGGAGCATGTCGAGGGCGAAGTGACGCTGAAGCTCTACAAGGGCAACGTCATGGTCATCGGCCGCGAGAGCGACAAGTCGCTCTACTCCGACAAGCTGGTCACCTTCGAAGACGACCAGGGCGCCTATGACCAGAAGGACGCCGCCGGCTTCATCAAGCTCAACGCGCTGCGCCTGCGCACGCTCGGCAAGCGTAACCTGACGAAGTAATCGGTTCTGACCGATCTACGCATTCTTCAAGGCCCGCCTAGTGCGGGCCTTGTTTGTTTCTAGGCTGTCGGACGGGGCATTGCTGCCCTGTCATTCGCTCAGGTTGGAATGTGCTGATGTCGCTGCGCGACGCGAGGCGCGGATGAACCAAACATAGCTGGCAATGGAAATCGCCGCCATCATTGGGATCACGGTCCCGAAGGCAATCAGCGGCATGCCTATGATGGAGGCTGCCACGCCGCCGGCAAAGCCGCCGCCCATCTGGATGAAGCCCATCATCGCCGAAGCCGAGCCCGCGATATGCGGGAAAGGATAGAGGCCCGATGTCGTCATGTGCGGGGTCAGGAAGGCCAGGCCGAAGGCGAGAAAGGCGATCGGCCCCATGATCGAGAGATAGGACGGCGTCACGAACTGGACGGAAAGTGCGATCATCACGCCGGCGATGCCTAGAAGGCCGAGGCCGACACGCACCGAGCCGTCGCCGCCGAGGCGAGGCGCCGCGGATCGCAGGCAGACCGAACCGAGGAAGTAGGAACCGGACTGCATCAGCATGCCGAGACCGAACGCGGTCGGCGACAGGCCGACCACCTTGATGAGAATGAAGGGAAGCAAGGTTGCCTGCGCATAGAGGGCGCCGATCGAACCGCCGAGAACGAGCGACGCGGAGATGAAGCGGCTTTCTCTTGCAAGTTCGCCATAGGCAGACAGCAGTGCTCCCGGCAGAATTCGACGCCGATCAGGCACGCTTGTTTCGCGCATGAAGACAAGCACCGCGAGCGAGATCAGCAGGCCAAAGCCGATCAACAGGAAAAATACGGATTGCCAGCCGGAGGCGGCGAGAGCCAGCCCGCCGACAGTCGGCGCAATGGCCGGGCCGATGGCGATCATGATGCCGATCAGGTTCATGATGCGAGAGGCCTCGGTGCCGGTGAACTGGTCGCGGACGATGGCGCGGGCGACGGTAATGCCGACAGAGGCTCCAATCCCCTGGATCAGGCGACCGGCAAGCAGCCATTCGATGCCGGGCGCAAAGGCGGCGAGCAGGCTGCCGACGACGTAGATGCCGACGAAGAGAAGCGTCGCGGCTCGCCGCCCGAATGCATCCGACATCGGCCCTGCCAGAAGCTGGGCGACGGAGAAGCCGGCGAAGTAGAGCGACAGCGTCATCTTGATCGCCGAGTCCGATGTCTGGAAGGCGCTGACCAGTTCCGGCATGGCCGGTGTATAGATCGACATCGAGATCGGACCGATGGTGGCAAGCAAGGCGCCGAGCACGCTCGTCCGTCGTGCGCTCATCCGGAATGGAGGCATGTGAAGTACTCGGTCAGCAGAGGCACCACGGGCGCCGAAAGAGGAAAGGCTGGTTTCTCTTCTGGCTGAAGCCGGTTGATACGGCAATTCAAAAATCTGATGGGTGTCGCTTGCAGCTTGACGGTGTTGCGGGAACGCATAGTCTGCAGCAGTCACCTCCGGAGTTTCATTGATGACACAATCGCTTTTTGCGGGCGCCTTTCTGGCTGCCCTTCTCTACGTGCTCATTCCCGGACCGGCGTTCCTGGCGCTACTCGGCATCGGTGCCGGGCAGGGACGGCGCGCCGGCGCGCAGTTCGTCTGCGGGCATCTGGTAGGCGACGTGCTCTGGGCCTCGCTGGCATTGGTGGCAATCGTCGGAGCCAAGACTATCGGCACCTTTGTCTTCGATGCGCTTGGTCTACTCTGCGGCTTCTATCTGGCCTGGATCGGCTGGAACGCCTTCCGGGCAAAGCCGAAGGGCGAAGGACAGGCGCTGGTGACGGTTGAGCGGCCGTTCCGACGCGGGCTGATTTTCGGCGTTACCAATCCGAAGGGCTATCCGGTGGCGCTGGCAACATTCACGGCATTGGTCGCGGGCTCGGCGAGCGCGTTGCAATTCGAAACCTTGCCGGTCCTGGTGGCGGTATCGTTCCTCGGTTTCATCGTTGCCGACATGATCCTGATCGCCATTGTCGGGACCGGGGCCGTGCGGCGGTTCTATCGCTCGCACGAGCAGATGATCGTCCGCTGCTCGGGCGTGCTCTTCATGGGCTTTGCGGCGCAGGCTCTGTTTCATGCGACACCCGGCCTGCTCGGCTGGCGCCGTGCCTGAGATCAGGCGTCGAGGAAGCTGACGACCGATTTCAGCGTCTTGACCGTCTCGGGATCGCCGATCGACATGGCGATCTGCAGCTGGTCCTTATAGTAGTCGCGAAAATTGAAACTGGTGCTATCCGTCACATCGGAGAGATCGAGAACGTTGCCGGAGGGATCGATCGTTCGCATCGGCAGCGGTTCGGAAAGTGCCGCATAGGTGTCCTGGTCGATGGTGCCGCTATCGTAGCTTTGACGTGCATAGCTGCGCAGGTCGCTTGCGCTCACCGCCGAGAAGTCGAGATCCCCCGTCGCCGGATCCTCGACGTGGAACGCTGCCATCGCGCTCGCGGCAGGATCTAGCGTTTCGTTGAAGTCTTTGGAATATTTAGCATTATCGGAATTTCTTCGAAAAAGGAAATTCGGCGAAGACCGAAGAGATTGGATTTCCATCATGTCAAACCAATTGTAAAATATGCCGGCAAAACTACTGCGGGTGGCGAACGTACGTCAATCGTTAACGATTAGTTAATTCTTATCAATCATTTCTTGTGATGAGGTTTTTGCGTCGTCGACAGCATTGCTGTCGGCGGGTGCGATACCAATCCTGCCGAAGCCTCCCTATATTGGCGATTCAGCAGCCCGCCACAAAGGATCCCCGCATGCCTTTCACACCAGATTTGAACCCGGTTCTCGTCAACTGGAGCGGCCTGCACGGCCTGCCGCGCTTCGAGGCCGTGAAAGACGACGATTTCGCGCCCGCCTTCGACGCGGCGCTCGCCGCGCATGAGCGCGAGATCGATGAGATCGCGGGAAATCCCGCCGAGCCGACCTTCGAGAACACCGTCGTTGCGCTGGAGATCGCCGGCGATGATCTCTCGCGCGTCTCGTCGCTGTTCTGGAACCGGGCAGGCGCCCATACCAATGACACGATCCAGGCGCTCGAGCGGGATATTTCGCCGAAAATGTCGCGTCACTACTCCAAGATCGGCATGAATGCGGCGCTGTTCGCGCGCATCGATGCCCTATGGGAAAAGCGAGAGAGCCTGGGGTTGACGCTGGAGCAGACGCGGGTGCTGGAGCGGCACTGGAAAGGGTTCGTGAAATCGGGTGCCAAGCTCGAGAAGGCCGAGCAGGAAAAGCTTGCCGGTATCAACGAGAAGCTGGCCGGTCTCGGCACGCAGTTCGGGCAGAACGTGCTCGCCGATGAAAAGGCCTGGGCCCTGATCCTCTCGGAAGAGGCGGATCTTAACGGTCTTCCCGATTTCCTCAGGGATGCGATGGCCGCTGCCGCTCGCGAGCGCGGCGAGGACGGCAAGTTTGCGGTCACGCTGTCGCGATCGATCATCGAGCCATTCCTGACTTTCTCGGAGCGTCGCGACCTGCGTGAACAGGCATTCAAGGCTTGGGTGGCGCGCGGCGAAAACGAGGGGCCGTCGGACAATCGCGGCATCATCCGCGAAACGCTGGCACTGCGTCATGAGGTGGCAAAGCTGCTCGGCTACGGTAACTTCGCAGAGTTGAAGCTCGACAGCACCATGGCGAAGACGCCGGAGGCGGTGAACGATCTTCTGAAGAAGGTATGGGTGAAGGCAGTGAAGCGCGCCGGTGAAGAGGAAGCCGATATCGCCAAGCTGATTGCCGAGGAAGGCAAGAACCATGAGGTCATGCCCTGGGATTGGCGGTACTACGCCGAAAAAATCCGGGCGCAGAAGTTCAACTTCTCCGAGGCCGAGCTGAAGCCGTATCTGCAGCTGGAAAAGATCATCGACGCCTGCTTCGACGTGGCGGGCCGGCTGTTCGGCGTTCATGCGGTCGAGAAGAAGGGCGTTGCGGCCTATCATCCCGATGTCCGCGTCTTCGAGATCCGCGACCGCGAAGACAGGCTGGTGGCGATGTTCCTCGGCGATTACTTCGCCCGCTCGTCGAAGCGTTCGGGTGCGTGGATGAGCTCGTTCCAGTCGCAGCACAAGCTGCCGCTGAAGAACGGCCGGACCGGCGAGCTGCCGATCATCTACAATGTCTGCAACTTCGCCAAACCCGCCGAGGGCAAGCCGGCGCTGCTGTCACTGGACGACGCACGCACGCTGTTCCATGAGTTCGGCCATGCGTTGCACGGCATGCTATCCAACGTGACCTATCCCTCCGTGTCCGGTACCGGTGTCTCGCGCGATTTCGTCGAGTTGCCCTCGCAGCTCTATGAGCACTGGCTGACGGTTCCCGAAATCCTCAAGCAGTATGCCGTGCATTTCGAGACCGGCGCGCCGATGCCGCAAGAGCTGCTCGACAAGGTGCTGGCTGCACGCAGCTTCAACGCGGGCTTCAACACGGTGGAGTTCACCTCCTCGGCACTGGTCGACATGGTCTTTCATACACGCGAAGCCGTCGAGGACCCGATGGCGGTGCAGGCGGCGGTGTTGGCGGAGCTCGGCATGCCGAAGTCGATGGTGATGCGTCATGCCTCGCCGCATTTCCAGCACATCTTTTCCGGCGGCTATTCGGCCGGCTATTATTCCTACATGTGGTCCGAGGTGCTCGATGCCGATGCCTTCTCGGCCTTCGAGGAGACCGGCGATGCCTTCAATGGCGAGGTGGCGACGAAGCTTCGGGTTCACATTTACTCCGTCGGTGGCTCGATCGACCCCGAGGACGCCTACACGGCGTTCCGCGGCAAGATGCCGAGCCCGGATGCGATGCTGGTCAAGCGCGGTCTCGCCACCTTCGAGGAATTGTCGGGCAGCGATGCCTGACGGTATCGCGCCGATACACGCGATAGGTGCGGGATTTCTAATGTACCTGACTGGTTGCAATAGGGCGCCCTCATGTCACATGAGTGTCACTGAACGTTAATAAGCAACCGGCATCGACGTTCCATTGATGCCGGTTCCCCATGAATGATCGCCCTTCAGAGACCCCTGCGGCCGTTTCGACGTCCGGCGTCGAGTTGCGCTATGGTGCGACGCCTATCCTGAACGGCATCGATATTTCCCTGACACGCGGCAAAACCCTGGCGCTCCTCGGCCCCTCGGGCTGCGGCAAGACCACGCTTCTGCGGCTGGTGGCGGGGCTTCTGGCGCCGACCGCGGGTTCGGTCTCGATCGCCGGGCGCGTGGTGGCGGATGCCGCGAGCGGGGTTTTCGCGCCACCGGAGAGCCGCAATCTCGGCATGGTCTTCCAGGACTACGCGCTGTGGCCGCACCTGACTGTCGACGGCAATGTTTCCTTTCCGCTCGAAATGCGCGGCGTCGGCAAGGCGGCGCGGCAGGAGCGGACGATGCGGGCGCTGGAGCGCGTCGGCCTCGGCGCTTATGCGAATCGCCGCCCGAGCGACCTGTCCGGCGGCCAGCAGCAGCGCGTGGCGATCGCCCGCGCCATCGTCGCCGAGCCGCAGCTCATCCTGTTCGACGAGCCGCTGTCCAATCTCGACCGCGAGCTGCGCGAGAACATGGTGGGCGAGCTGGCGGAGCTGATCGGCACGCTGGGGCTGACCGCGATCTACGTGACGCACGATCACAGCGAGGCGCTGACGCTGGCCGACGACGTCGCCGTCATGCGCGGCGGGCTGATCGAGCAGCTGGCCTCGCCGGACGAGCTCATCGACCGGCCGGCAACGCCTGAGGTCGCCGACTTCCTGCGGCTGGGCGGCATCGCGGCGCTCGAGTACCGCGACGGGCATTGGTTCTTCGCCGACAGCGGCGTGATGATGATGCCGGCAACTAATGATCAGGACGGCAAGCCGCGTATTCTCATTCCGACGGGTGCCATCGGCGCCGGCGAGATCCTGCCCGGGCGGCTCGCCGCGACCGTGCTGCGCTCGCAGTTCCGCGGCGACGGGCATCTCGCCACCGTTTCGCTGGTCGGCGCCGGGCATGTCGAGCTTCAGGTCTTGAGCCGCGCCAAGCTTCGTGCCGGCGATGCCGTCGGCCTTTCGATCGATCCCGACCAGATCCGCTGGTTCGGCAATAGCGTTCATTTGTCAAAGAGGGAAAATCTTGAACATGTTTAAGTCTTTGAAGAGCATCACTTTCGGCGTCTTCGCCGCATCGCTGATGGCCGGCGTCGCGCATGCCGACATCACCGTCTACACCGCCGGCCCGCAGAGCCTGATCGACAAGCTGTCGGCCGGCTTCACCAAGGAGACCGGCGTCAAGGTCAACGTCTTCCAGGCAACGACCGGCAAGGTCATGGCCCGCATCGAGGCCGAAGCCTCGAACCCTGTCGTCGACGTGCTGATCTCGGCCTCCTGGGATACGGCCACCGATTTCGCCAAGCGCGGCTGGCTCGTTTCCTACACCAGCCCTAATGCCGCCAAGGTTCCCGATTTCCTGAAGACCGATACGGCCGTCGCACAGGGCATCTCGGCGCTCGGCATCGCCTGGAACACCAAGAGCGAAACGCCGAAGCCGGCCGAATGGGCCGATCTCGCCAAGCCCGAGTACAAGGACCTCGTCAACATTCCGGATCCGGCACAGTCGGGCTCGTCCTTCGAACTGACGGCGGCGCTCGCCGGCCAGGACGATTTCAAGCTCTTCAAGGAGCTGAAGGATAACGGCGCGATCATCGCCGGCGCCAACGCCGAAGCGCTGAACCCGGTTCTGCAGGGCGCCAAGGCCGCCGTCTTCGGCGCGGTCGACTACATCACGCTCGCCGCCAAGGAAAAGGGCGAGAACATCGACGTGATCTTCCCGGCTTCCGGCACCGTCATCGCGCCGCGTCCGGCCATGATCCTCAACTGGTCGAAGAACCAGGACGAGGCCAAGAAGTTCATCGACTACATGCTGTCCGACGAAGGCCAGAAGCTGGTCGCCGCCCAGATGCTGATGCCTGCCCGCAGCGATATCCCGGCCAACCGTCCGCTGATGAGCGACCTGAAGCTCCTGAAGTACGACACCGCCGCCGTCTACGGAAAGCGCAAGGAAACGCTGAAGCAGACCGCCGATATCTTCGGCAGCAAGTAAGGACCAGTTGATGAAGACGAACGGCATCGGCGGCGCGACACCGGCCGCCTGGCTCGCCATCGCGGGTTTGAGCGTCATCGTTGCCGTTCCCTTCATCGCCATCGTCCTGCAGGGCATCTTTCCCGATCTCGGGCAGGGCTCGTTTTCGGGCCCTTTCTCGGCGCTCTTCGCCACGCTCGGCGACAGCGCGCTGATCGGCATGGCCGGCAATACCGTCCTGCTCGGCGGCTGCGTCGTCGTCGCCTCGGCGCTGGTGGCGGTGCCGCTCGGCGTCATCCGGGCGCTCTACCGCGTTCCGCTGGCGCCGCTCTGGGACGTGCTTTTGCTCGTCCCCTTCATGATCCCGCCCTACATCGCCACGCTGGGCTGGATCATGACGCTGCAGCCGCGCGGCTATCTCGAGCAGCTGGCGGGCTTCAACCTCGCGCCCTTCCTGTTCTCGCTCTTCGGCATGACCATGGTCATGGCCTTCAACACCTTTCCGGTGGTCTATTTCGCGGTGTCGCGCACGGTGGAAGCCGTCGGTGCGCGTTATGCCGATGTCGGCCGTGTCTTCGGGGCGACCCCGGCGCGCGCCTTCTGGCGGATCACGCTGCCGCTTTCGGCCCCCGGGCTCGTCGCCAGCCTGATGCTGGTTTTTGCCGCGGCGATCGAGGAATACGGCACGCCGGCAGCGCTTGGCCGCCGCGCCGGCTTCCAGGTTCTGGTCACGGGTATCGACCTGCGCATCTCCGACTGGCCGGTCGATCTGCCGGGCGCCGCGATCCTTTCCATCCTGCTCGTTACCCTGTCGCTGGTGGCTTTCCTGCTGCAGCGCTGGATCCTGTCGCGGCGTTCCTACCAGACGGTCAGCGGCAAGCCGCTCGCCAAGGACAAGCGGCCGCTCGGCGCCTACAAAGTTCTCGTCGTGATCGCGTTTGCGGTCGTTTCGTTCCTCGCCACCGGGCTGCCGCTGCTGGCGATCCTGATGACGGCGCTGTCGCGGACGATCTCCGGCGGGCTGGCCTTCGACAATCTCAGCCTCGACAATTTCGCGGCGGTATTCTCGAACAGCGCCGGCGCCGTGGAAGCGCTCGGCAACAGCTTCTCGCTCGGTATCGGCACCGCCGTCATCACCGGGCTGATCGGCGTCGTCGCCGCCTATACAGTCGTGAAGACGCGGATGCGCGGGCGCATCGCCATCGACATCATGACCATCCTGCCGAACGCGCTTCCCGGCATCGTCGTCGCCGTCGGGCTCATCCTTGCCTGGAACATGCCCTGGCTCCCCGCCACCCCCTACAATACCGGGCTGATCCTGCTGCTCGCCTATTGCTGCATCCTGTTGCCGCAGCCGGTGCGCTACACGGTGGCCGCCTTCCAGCAGATCGGCGACAGCCTGGAGGCCGCCGCGCGGGTGAGCGGCGCCAGCGGCGCCACGGCGTTTCGCCGGATCCTGCTGCCGCTGGTGTTTCCGAGCCTCGCCTCGGCCATGCTGCTCGTCTTCGCGCTGGCGTCGCGCGAGCTCGTTGCTTCCGTGGTCGTGGCGCCCGTCGGCATGCAGACCATCGCCACCTTCATCTGGCGGCAGTTCGAGCAGGGCTCGGTGGGGCTCGGCATGGCCATGGCCTTCGTCGCCATCCTCATCACCACGCTCCTGCCGCTGCTGCTGCTCAGCCTGCTTCGCCGCGGCGGGCTAGTGGCGGAGTGATGCTGCCTGCAATGTGACAGGACTGTCGCCGAAGTTTCGAAAAACCGTCATGCCGCCTTCAAGCCAATGACATGAGGGCTGCTATAGGCTCGGCGCGGGAGAATCGCTCCCGCTTTCGCAAGCCGGATAAGCCGTGGCATGAAACTGACAGAAACGACCCGCCGACGCTTTCTCTCTTCCATGGGAGCGGTTGGCGGATTTGCGGTGGCGGGGCTTGCGATGCCTTACTACGCGCGCGGATCATCCAGCCGACCGGTGTTTACATCAGGTGTTCAATCCGGCGACGTCGATGCCACTTCCGGCGTGATCTGGACGCGTGTGGACCGTCCGTCGCGGCTCCAGGTCGAATATTCGACCACCGACAAGTTTGCCAATGCCGTAAGGCTGGCGCCGCTCGACGTCACCCATGAGACCGACCTTGCCGGCAAGCTGCTGCTGCAGGGCCTGCCTGCGGATCAGGAGATCTTCTACCGATTCCGCGCGGCCGACCTGCAGGACCTCAACAGCGTATCCGAACCGATCTTGGGGCAATTCCGGACCGCGCCGACGCAAAAGCGCAGCATCCGTTTTGTCTGGTCCGGCGACACGGCCGGGCAGGGATGGGGCATCGATGACGAGGGGATGAGGACCTATTCGACAATCGCCTATCACCGGCCGGATTTCATGATCCACTCCGGCGATACCATCTATGCCGACAATCCAATTCCCGACGAGATCAGCCTTCGCGATGGGGGTGTCTGGAAGAACAGCATCGTCACCGAGGCCAAGCGCGAGATTGCCCAGACGCTCGAGCAATTTCGCGGGCAGTGGACCTATAATCTGCTTGACGACCACGTGAAGGGACTGAACGCGGTCTGTCCGGTCTTCTACCAGTGGGACGATCACGAGGTGCTGAATAACTGGTCGCCTTCGACCGATCTCCGCGACGACGCTCGCTACAGGGAAAAATCAGTCACGACACTCTCCGCCCGTGCCAGCCGTGCATTTCATGAGATGACGCCGACGCGCTACGTGGCGGAGGAACCGGGGCGGATCTATCGCAAGGTCGCCTACGGGCCGTTGCTTGACGTGTTCTTCGTTGACCTGCGCTCCTATCGCGGGCCGAACAGCCATGGTCTTGATGCGGAACCGACGCCGGATTCTCGGCTGCTCGGTGAGAAGCAGGTGGCGTGGTTGAAGCGGGAACTGGTGCGCTCGACGGCGACCTGGAAGGTGATCGCCTGCGACCTGCCGATCGGCCTGGTGATCTGGGACGATTACGGCAAGCGAAAGGGATCGGAGTCGTTTTCGAACGGCGACAACGGCGCGCCCCTCGGTCGTGAACTGGAGTTCGCCGATCTTCTCCGCTTTATCCGCGATGCCGGCATCACAAACATGATCTGGCTGACGGCCGACGTGCACTATGCGGCTGCGCATTACTACGATCCCGGCAAGGCGAAATTTCGCGAGTTCCTGCCGTTTTGGGAGTTCGTTGCCGGGCCGCTGCATTCCGGCACCTATGGACCACAGGAACTCGACATGACCTTTGGGCCAGAGGTGAAATTCATGAAGGCGGCACCGGGCGGAGCCGAGCAGAACCTGCCGCCCTCGGCCGGCATGCAGTTTTTCGGGCTGATCGATATCGATGGACAGACCGAGCAACTGACCGTCCGCCTGATGGACCGGAACGATACCGAGCTCTGGCGCACGGTTCTTGACCCCGACGTGTCGAGTTAATGCATGCATTCCTTTCATTCCGGGCTCCCCCCTTTCGCAAAGGCGAAAAACACTGTATGAGCCGCCCAAATGAAATTGGCGCCTTCTCCCAGCGCGGCGCCCCAGCCTCAGAGATTTGAACATATGGCACTTCGCAACATCGCGATTATCGCGCACGTTGACCATGGCAAGACGACATTGGTTGACGAACTCCTGAAACAGTCCGGCTCGTTCCGCGAGAACCAGCGCGTTGCAGAACGCGTCATGGACTCCAACGACCTGGAAAAGGAACGCGGCATCACGATCCTTGCCAAGGCGACCTCGGTCGAGTGGAAGGGTGTTCGCATCAACATCGTCGACACCCCCGGCCACGCCGACTTCGGCGGTGAAGTCGAGCGTATCCTGTCGATGGTGGATGGCGCGATCGTTCTGGTCGACTCGTCGGAAGGCCCGATGCCGCAGACGAAGTTCGTCGTCTCCAAGGCGCTGAAGGTCGGCCTCCGTCCGATCGTCGCGATCAACAAGATCGACCGTCCGGACGGCCGCCACGAGGAAGTCATCAACGAAGTGTTCGACCTCTTCGCAAGCCTGGACGCAACCGACGAGCAGCTCGACTTCCCGATCCTCTACGGTTCCGGCCGCGATGGCTGGATGAACGTCAATCCTGAAGGTCCGAAGGACCAGGGTCTTGCACCGCTGCTCGATCTCGTGCTCAGCCACGTTCCGGAGCCGACGGTTGCCGAAGGCCCGTTCACGATGATCGGCACGATCCTGGAAGCCAACCCCTTCCTGGGCCGTATCATCACCGGCCGCATCAATTCCGGCTCGATCAAGCCGAACCAGGCTGTCAAGGTTCTCGGCCAGGACGGCAAGATGATCGAAAGCGGTCGTATCTCGAAGATCCTGGCCTTCCGCGGCATCGAGCGCACCTCGATCGAAGAAGCGCATGCAGGCGACATCGTCGCGATCGCTGGCCTTTCCAAGGGCACGGTTGCCGATACCTTCTGCGATCCGGCTGTCAATGAAGCGCTGACCGCGCAGCCGATCGACCCGCCGACCGTTACCATGTCCTTCATCGTCAACGACAGCCCGCTGGCTGGCACCGAGGGTGACAAGGTCACCTCGCGCGTCATCCGCGACCGCCTGTTCAAGGAAGCCGAAGGCAACGTCGCGCTGAAGATCGAAGAAGCCGAAGGCAAGGATTCGTTCTATGTATCCGGTCGTGGCGAATTGCAGCTCGCCGTTCTGATCGAAACCATGCGCCGCGAAGGCTTCGAGCTCGCCGTGTCGCGTCCGCGCGTCGTCATGCACCGCGACGAGAACGACCAGCTGATGGAGCCGATCGAAGAAGTCGTCATCGACGTCGATGAAGAGCATTCCGGCGTCGTCGTTCAGAAGATGTCCGAGCGCAAGGCTGAAATGACCGAGCTGCGTCCTTCGGGTGGCAACCGCGTTCGTCTGGTGTTCAACGCGCCGACCCGCGGCCTGATCGGCTACCAGTCGGAACTGCTCACCGACACGCGCGGCACCGCCGTCATGAACCGCCTGTTCAAGGACTACCAGCCGTTCAAGGGCGAAATCGGCGGCCGCACCAACGGCGTTCTGCTCGCCAACGCTGCCGGCGAAGCCGTGGCCTATGCCATGTTCAACCTGGAAGATCGCGGCCCGATGATGATCGAGCCCGGCGAAAAGGTCTACATGGGCATGATCATCGGCATCCACAGCCGCGACAACGACCTCGAGGTCAACGTCCTCAAGGGCAAGCAGCTGACCAACATCCGCGCCGCCGGCAAGGACGAAGCCGTCAAGCTGACGCCTCCGATCCGCATGACGCTCGACCGCGCTCTCTCCTGGATCCAGGACGACGAGCTGATGGAAGTGACGCCAAAGTCGATCCGCCTGCGCAAGATGTATCTCGACGCCAACGATCGCAAGCGCTTCGCCAAGGCGAAGTCCGCCTGATCCGGACGCCCAATCATCCAGACAAAAAACCCCGGCCATCGCGCCGGGGTTTTTTATTTGTGCGGTTCGTCGAATCCTTCTTGTCGCAATAGTTAAAAAAGCGTTAAATTTCAGCAATCGTCCACATGTTAAGTCTGTGGGCAATTGGCCGGAATGCAGTGACGCATATGGTTAATTGTCGGCGGCAGGGCCAGAGTAAGCGTTATGAAGACGTTGTCGATCGATGTTCGGCGGGCTGAACCGCAGGATTCCCGAGCTATTTCGGAAGCGCATCGGCTTGCGTGGCAACACACCTATGCGGGAATCATTCCGCACAAGGCGCTGACCCAGATGATCGAACGTCGCGGTGAAAGCTGGTGGCGCAAGGCAACCCGCGGTCCGGCAACGCTGCTCGTGCTCGATGTCGCGGGGACCGTTGCAGGCTATGCAACGCTTGGCCTCAACCGCGCCCGCGCCCTGCCTCAGGAAGGCGAGATCTACGAGCTCTATCTTCGCCCGGAATATCAGGGGATTGGCCTTGGCCACATGCTCTTCAGCGAGGCGCAGAGGCTGCTGAAGTCGCTCGGCTGCAAGGGGCTGGTCGTCTGGTGCCTGGAAGAAAATGAAAACGGTGCCGAGTTCTACCGGGGGCATGGTGGCGTCGACTATTGCGAAGGTATGGAAACCTTCGATCGCAAGCAGCTGAAGAAGATCGGCTTCATCTGGAATTGAGGCCTTAGCCTCGCCTTTGGCGTGTGGCTTTGCAAAACTATCATTAAACTTCGCTGAAGTGTCGTGTTGCGTCGCGGCATGAAACCGATTATCTGGCTGCGAACATTCACGTCGCGGGAGTTATCGCATGCGCATCGACGCCGTTTCCATTGGCAAGAACCCACCTGAAGACGTCAACGTCATCGTTGAAGTGCCGGTCGGTGGTCACCCGATCAAGTACGAGATGGACAAGGAAGCCGGCACGCTGGTCGTCGACCGTTTCCTCTACACGCCGATGACCTATCCTGGCAATTACGGCTTCGTGCCGCACACGCTGTCGGAAGACGGCGATCCGATCGACGTTCTGATCGCCAGCACGCGTCCGCTGGTTCCTGGCTGCGTCATCAACGTTCGTCCGATCGGCGTGCTTAAGATGGAAGACAACTCCGGCAAGGACGAGAAGATCATTGCCGTTCCGTCGCCGAAGCTGACCATGCGCTACGACAAGGTCAAGGACTACACCGACATGCCCGAGATCACGCTCAAGCAGATCGAGCACTTCTTCGAGCACTACAAGGATCTGGAGCCCGGCAAGTGGGTGAAGATCTACGGCTGGGGCGATGCCAAGGAAGCCGGCCAGCTGATCCTCGAGGCGATCGAGCGCGCCAAGAAGGAAAAGGCCTGATCGGTCTTGCTCATGGCCCCGAAAGGGCGTCTAGCTTTTTGATCACATCCTCCGGGTCGACATCGATCCGGAGGATTTTTTTACGCGAGGTTTCGCCTGAAACGAGGCTGATCGAGGACTTCGCAAGACCGAGCTGCTTGGCGATGAGCGCAGTCAGCGCCTTGTTGGCCTTGCCCTTCTCGGGCGGCACCGAGACGCGCGCTTTCAGGTGCGCCTTGCCGTCGGCATCGAGTTCGACGCCGTTGATCTGATCGCGCCCGCCATTCGGCGTCAGCCGGATGATGAGAAGAAGGTGATCTGAAAAGGCCTGATAGGGCCGGATCACATGATCATCGGGACGATGGTGTTCCACATGAACGAGCGAATGAAGAAGATGATCAGCAGCAGGATGATCGGCGAGATGTCGATGCCGCCGAGGTTCGGCAGCACCCGGCGGATCGGGCGCAGCACCGGTTCGGTGACATTATAGAGGAACATGCCGACCGAATTGACGAACTGGTTGCTGGAATTGATCACGTTGAACGCGTACAGCCAGGAAAAAATGGCACTGCCGATAAGTATCCAGGTATAAAGATTCAAAGCCAAATCAATGGTTTGAAAGAGCGCAATCATCGCAGTCTCCAGTTCGTTGTTGACAGACATGTAGACATTGGCGACTAAACGGGCAAGTGCCGTGTGTAAACCCATGGCAAATCATGTTTAACGGGCGGGCTGGCAGCGAATGCACCGCCTGTTCCTTGGAAAGCTCTCATGTCCATTTCAGCCAGCGGAGATCGGTTTGCCGCGTTTCGGCATTCGTCGTACACACGGTTCTTCTTTGCGCGGTTTCTTCTTTCCTTTTCGCAGCAGATCGTCAGTGTCGCCGTCGGCTGGCAGATGTATGACCAGACCCGCAGCGCGATCTATCTGGGCCTGATCGGGCTCGTCCAATTCCTGCCGTCGCTGGTGTTGATCCTGGTTACGGGCTCCGTAGCGGATCGACATAACCGCCGGGCGATCGCCTCAATCTGCTCGCTGGTGAGCGCGCTTTGCACCCTGGCGCTGCTGGTGATGACCATGACGGGGACGTTTTCGCCTGTTCCGGTCTTTGTCGTTCTGCTCATCTTCGGCATCGAGCGCGCATTCATGTCGCCGGCCATGCAGTCGCTGGCACCGAACCTCGTGCCGCCGGAGGATCTGTCGAACGCGATCGCCTGGAACTCATCGTCCTGGCAACTCGCGGCGATCACCGGTCCTGTTCTCGGTGGCCTGCTCTATGGCGTCAATGCTCACACGGCCTATGTCGTCGCCGTGGTCTTCGCCGCGCTGGGCGCTGCGTTGCTCTACATGATCCCGAAGCCGACGCAGAAGACGACAGGCGAGGCCAAGAGCTGGGACATGATCCTTGGCGGCTTCCGCTTCATTCGTGCGGAGAAAGTCGTGCTTGGCGCGATCTCGCTCGATCTCTTCGCGGTTCTGCTGGGCGGCGCCACGGCGCTTATGCCGATCTTTGCCCGCGATATCCTTACTCTCGGGCCTTGGGGGCTCGGTCTGCTGCGTTCCGCGCCGGGTCTGGGCGCGATCGTCATGGCGATTTTCCTGGCGGCTCACCCGCTCAAGCACCGCGCCGGCGTCTACATGTTCATCGGCGTGGCGCTGTTCGGCATCGGCACCGTCATTTTCGGGGTTTCGACCAATACGGAACTGTCGATCGCCGCACTGGTGCTGATGGGCGCCGCCGACATGATTTCGGTCTATGTCCGAGAAAGCCTGATTGCGCTCTGGACGCCTGACCAATTGCGTGGCCGCGTCAACGCCGTCAACATGGTCTTCGTTGGCGCATCGAACGAGCTCGGCGAGTTCCGCGCCGGTACCATGGCGTCGATCTTCGGCGCCGTGCCTGCCGTTATCATCGGCGGCATCGGCACTCTGGCGGTAGCGGCGATCTGGGCGACAAGCTTCCCGCAGTTGCGTAAGATCGATACCCTGGATGCGCCGACGCGCAGCGAGGTCGCCTGAGGCAGGCCGCCGTCACGGCGAAATCAGCACCTCAGCTTCGATCTCGACCGGAAAATTCAACGGCAGGCCGGCGACGCCGATGGCGGAGCGGGAGTGACTTCCGACCTCGTGGCCGAAGACCTCGATGATCAACTCGGTAAAGCCGTTGATGACGGCAGGCGGATTGGCGAAGCGCGGTGCGCAGTTGACCATGCCGAAAACCCGGCACCAGCCGGTGATGCGATCCAGGCTCCCGAGTTCCCGCTTCAAGCTGCCCAGCATCGACAGCGCGACCTTTCGCGCGGATGCCTTCGCTTCTTCTACCGAGACCGCCTCGCCAACGGCGCCGAAGGGACCCGCGGGGGAACCGTCGCTATTCTGGGGCCCATGCCCTGAAATGAACGCGCGGTCTCCGCGAACATTCACCCACGGAAACGGTAGCACCATGTTCGAGGGCAGTTTCAATGGCTGGGGCAGGACCAACCCCATCGAGGCAAGCTTCTGTTCATAGTTGGACATGGTGTTCCCCAGAGATGGCCAAGTCGCGGCGCCAAGGGGCGTGGACCGGATCGTTGATCGGAACGCGTTCTTGCTTCTGAGCTGTTGAAGCGCTGAATTCTACCACAGTGCGGCGCTGGGCGCATCTAACCCGAATGGCCAGCCTCCGCGACCAGCCCGCTCTTCGCCGCCTTGCCTTCGAAGACAACGTCGAGGAATTCGTGCAGCCAGGCCTTCAGCGGTGCATCGAACAACATGCGGCCTTCGAGATGCTCACGCCCCTGCTGCGCGTTCGGCAGGATAAACCGATGCGCGCCGTGAACGACCCAGCGATGCATCATCGCCCGCGTCAGTTCCGCGTGAAATTGCAGGCCCCAGGCGTGGCCGTTATAACGAAAAGCCTGGTTCTGATAGGTATCGCCCTCGGCGAGGAGATCGGCGCCGCGCGGCAGATCAAAGCCCTCGCGATGAAAATGGTAGACCATTTTCGGCCAGTGCATCAGCAGGCGACCCTTTTCGGTGGCGCGTAGCGGATACCAGCCGATCTCGGTCGAACCATCGTCACTTGGCTGCACCTTGCCTCCGAGATGGCGGACCAGCATCTGCGCGCCGAGGCAGATCCCGAGAAGCGGCCGCTTCTCCTTGAGCGGTACGCTCAGCCAGTCGATTTCCGCTTTCACGAAATCGTCTGGATCGTTGGCGCTCATCGGGCCGCCGAAAACGACTGCGCCGGCGTGAGCAGCGAGCGTCGATGGCAGCTTGTCGCCGAGGACAGGGCGACGGATATCCAGGCTATAGCCCTTCTCGACGAGGAGCTGTCCGACCCGACCAGGACTTGATCGCTCCTGGTGGAGAACAATCAGGATGGGGCGGCCAGCGTGTTCCGAGAAGCGGTCAGTCGGCATCGTCCTGCACCACTTCGACGTCGGTGACGCGCCTTGCCGCCTCCTGTCTCTTCAGGATGCGCTCGCGGGCGGAAATGCCGAGAAGCTCGGCGATGCGCCAGATGGCGTCGTCTTCCATCTCGCTGCGTTCACCGTCCGCGTAGACGATGTCCCAGAGAATGCCGATCAATTCGAGCCGCTGCTCGGTATTGAGATGGCGCTTCAGGTCGGACGTGAAGCGGTAGTAGTCGACAGCCGAACTTTCGGCTTCCTGACCAGCCGCGATCAGCGCATCAAGCTGCTTGCGATCAAGACCATACTGGTCCTTCAGAAGCTTGCGCAGCCGCTTCTTTTCGCTGTCCTTGACCTGGCCGTCGGCCTCCATGACCTGCATACAGAGCGCGGCCACTGCGATACGCGGATCGTCGGGAGCAAAGCTGTTTTTTGGACTGTCGCTGGTGAGATTCTGAAAGAATGCCTGGAAGCGTTCGAACATTCGGATCCTGTTTTATCTAGAACAAGCGAAGACGGGTCTTGGGCTCCGGCTCCGTCGCAGGGGCGCGCACGCCGGGATCATCCGGTCGTCCGCCGAAAAATGGGGGTGGCTCCGCAGCCTGGGCGGCCGTCTCTTTGGTGGGAGTTGCCGGCTTCGCAGGCGGGCGCGCGGCCTCGGCGATGGTCGCGGCACGCTCAAGCTCGATGATACGATGATCGTTGACCGGACTTTCGGGACGCGTTTCGCGCACGGGCGGCAGCGTCTTCAACGCATAATCGATCGACGCTGGCGCGCCATCCTCGATCGGTCCCTCAACCTGCCCGAACGGCACCTTCCAGACGAAGGCGTCCAGTTGGCCTGAAATCGGCGACAATGGCAGCCACTTGTCGGAGACGAAGCCGTCGGCGACCCAGGCCGGATCGCGCGGTGCCTTGAGTGCCTGGGAAAGCCAGTGGCGGATGCGGCCCTGGTCTCCCGTTTCAGCCTCTTCGATGTCAGCCATCAAAAGAAACGCTGCTTCGCGTGGCTCGATACGGGCGGCCGCTTCAGCCTTGGTGCGGGCTTTTGCGAAGGCCTGGGCATCAAGAGCCGCCTGCGCAACAACGAGAAGCGACTCGACGTTGTTCGGCCGCAGGGCCTCGAGTCGTTCAGCGCGCTTCAGCCGGTCCGCTGCGGAATCGCCGCTGCGGGCGCGCACGTAAGTCCGGCCGATCTCGGGATGCGGTTCTGCCTTCCATGCCTGTTCGAGAATGGAGGCCGCCTTGCGGAGCTTGTCTTCGCGAAAGAGCGCCTTTGCCGCGATAATGGCTGCCGGCTCGAAATCGGCTGACAGCTTCAAGGCGTGGAGGGCGTCGTCGCGGGCGCCGGCAGGATCGTTTTCGAGCTTTTCCGTTGCCCGGGCAGTCAGCAATACGGCGCGCATGCGGTCGGCTTCGCCCTTCTCGATGACACGGGCCGCTTTCTGCTGTTCGAGCAGGCGGATCGCGTCGTCCCAGCGGCCTGCCTGGCTGCGGTATTCGAGGGTGGCCTGTGCGGCCCACGGAAGGTACGGCGCGTTGTCCGCCGCCTTCTCCGCATATTGGCGCGCAGCCTCGTTGGCGCCCAGGCGCTTGGCCTCGAGATAAAGTCCCCGCAACCCGAGCTCGCGTGTCTCCGGGTCGTTGGTCATGGCCTCGAACTTGGCGCGAGCCTCGTCGTGCCTGCCTTCGATCAAGGCAGCCTGTGCTTCCAGAAGAGCGATCAGCGGTTCCTGGTCGGCGCGGATCAGGCCACGCGATCGCGCCGCCATCTTGCGTGCCAGCAGTGAATTGCCGGCGCCGGCTGCGATCAGCCCCGTCGAAAGCGCCTGATAGCCGCGATCCCGCTTACGGGCGCGAAAATAGCGGGTCACCGAGTGCGGCGACGTCCAGATGACGCGGACCAGCCACCACAGCACCATGACGAGCGCCACCAAACCGATGATGGCTGTCGCGGCGACGATCAGCTTGGTTTGGTACAGCTGCCCTTCCCAGATCAGCGAGAGGTCGCCCGGGCGATCCGCCAGCCAGGAGAAACCATAGCCGAGCACGAGTACGAGAAGGGCGAATACGACAAGCCTGATCATGCCTCAGCCCTCCTTGCCTGCGCCGGAAACGGCCTTGGACAACGCGCTACCGACAAGATCCTCGACGCGAATGCGTGCCTCGAGTGATTGTTTGAAAGCGGCCGATGCCTGCTTGGCCTGAGCGGGCAGGTCGTTCCACTCGGCGGCCGCGCCCGGCAGATCGCCGTTCTTGACCTTGTCTTCCATGCGCGCTGCAATCGCCTCGACGCTTTCCCCTTCGATATTGCCGACCGGACGCACCTTGACCAGGGACTTGGCGCTCGACATCAGCCGGTCCGACCAGCTCTGGCTCGGATCGGTCTGGTTGACGGAATCGACGATGGCGGTCGCGACATCGGGAACCTGGTCAATCAATTCGGCGCGCGAGGGAACACCGGTCTGCGCAAAGTTGCGGAGGTCCGCCGTCACAGGATCGTCCGGGGAGACGCTGGCAAATGTATCGAGCTCGGCAACGAACGGTCCTCCACGATCGATCGCCGCCTTGAGCGCGGCAGCGCCGATCGCCCGGGCGACGGCAACATCCTGGCGCGGTTCGTTGAGTTTCTTCTCAGCCTCGGCAAGGCGCTGTTCGATGCCGGCGCTGTCCGACGTCTTTTGTTCCGAAGCCTGTGCGACGGCGGCGCGCAGCTGGTCGATCTGGCCGGTCAAATCCGCAAGCTTCTGGTTCAGCGCTGCGACTGCGGTGTTGTCTGCGCCGGCTTGCGATGGCGGCGCCTTTGCGGCCTCTTCCAGTGCAGCCAGCCGCGTCGCCAGCGTCCCATCCGGTGCAGGCTGCGGCGCAGCGGCCAGGCTGGCGAGCGACTGCTTCAGGCCATCGATCTCGCTCGTGAGGTTGGCGATGTCGGCGGATGGCGCCTTGGTGGCGGATGGACCGGGCAGAAATCCGGCATATTGGATCGCACCGGCGCCGACGAGGGCGATCAAACCACCGACAATACCAGCAGCGATCAGCCCCGACGTATTGCCGCCTTCGCGGCGGTGCACTGGCTGCGCCGGCTGTTCCTCGGCTACAGCATCGCGCGGCGCCTCGGTTTGTTCCTTCGGCGCATCAGCGGGCACGTCGGTTTCATTCGGTTCGGCTTGAGGTGGCGGCGGGATATCTTCCGCGTTGTTGGCAGAGGCAATCTCCTGCGCATCCAGATCGATCGTGACCGGCTCGTCGGTGCTCTTCGAATGGCGTGGCGGATTTCCTGGTGCCATGAGACCCTCATATTCCTGCAATGGTTCGAAACTAGTCAGTGATGCCAGTTAAGGAAAGAGGTTAGATAAAATTTGGGCGAGCAACGCGTTCAAATGAGCGACAGGAGGCTGGATTCGTTCGGCGTTGCCGCGACCGTGACGTTGCCCTGCAGCGATTCCGGAACAGCTGCGGCCACGGTGGCGCTCAGGCAAAGCAGCCGCATACCGGCGATTGTTTCCGGGTGCATGCGGATTGCTTCGATAGCGAAAAATGCTTCCGCCGTCTGTCTGGAATAGAAGAGAATCGAATCAGGTCGCTGCTCGACAAGCGCCCGAACTGCACCAGCATCGATGGATAGCTGCTCCATGTGGTAGCAATTGGCGACGACGACGTGCAGGCCGATCTGACGGGCGCGCGTTTCGAATGTTTCGGCCCGCGGCAACCCGGCGAGATAGAGCACGGGCCCACGATTTTGTTCTGCGATCATATCCGCGAGGTCGGCGCCGTTGCCCGACGACGCCACGACAGACAGGAAGCCGGCCGCTGCTGCTTCTTCGGCGGTTGCCTCGCCTACGGCAAAGAGCGGGCGATACAGGTGTGGCGAGAGATCGTATCGTGATTCCCTGAGGGCGCGTATTGCCTCGGCACTGGTCACCGCGACAGCGCCATCGGTTTGTGACAGCGCCATCAGCGCTTCCGCCGCATCGTGGAACGGTTGCGACAGAGGAAGCAACAGCGGCTCGTGTCCCATTTCAACAAGGCGTTCGGCGGTGCGCGCGCCCGAATGCAGGGGACGGGTCACGAGCACGCGCATGACCGCGTCAGCTCCAGTCGTCGAAGAACGTCGCGCCGGCCCGGTTGCGGACATCTTGCCCGGCGCGCGTGCCCAGCGCTGTGGCGTCGCGGCGGTGGCCGTCGATGGTGACCGCATGCTGGCTTCTGCCATCCGGCGTAATGATCAGGCCGGAGAAGCGAATCTGATCGCCTTCGCACACCGCGTAGCCGCCGATCGGCGTGCGACAGGAGCCATCGAGGGCTGCCAGGAAGGCGCGCTCGCAGGACACGGTATCGAAAGTCTTGGTGTCGTTGATCGGGGCAAGCAGTGCGTCGATGCGGGTGTCGCCGATCCGGCTTTCGATGCAGATCGCTCCCTGTGCCGGGGCCGGCGGGAAAATGTCGGGGTCGAGGATTTCGGTGATGACATCGACCTTGCCGAGGCGTTTCAGGCCCGCCAGCGCCAGAAGTGTGGCGTCGACCTGACCCTCGTGCAGCTTTCTCAGGCGCGTATCGACGAGGCCGCGGAAGGTGATGACGTTGATGTCGGGCCGCATGCGTCGGATCAATGCCTGCCGGCGCAGCGAGGAGGAGCCGACGGTTGCGCCATGCGGCAGGTCGATCAGCTTTGGCGCGGTGCGGCCCACGACAGCGTCGCGAATGTCCTCGCGAGGCAGGTAGGCGGAAAGACAGAGCCCTTCCGGCAGGGTGGTCGGCATGTCCTTTGTCGAATGCACGGCAATGTCGAGATCGCGGGTGGCGAGCTTTTCCTCGAGTTCTTCCGTGAACAGCCCCTTGCCGCCGATTTCGGCAAGCGACCGATCGGTGATACGGTCGCCCTTCGTTGACAGAACGACGATCTCGAACATCTCTTCCGGCAGGCCATGGACCGCCATCAGCCGGTCGCGGGCCTCGTTGGCCTGCGCGAGCGCCAGTGGGCTGCCTCTGGTGCCGATCCGGAAAGGTTTTGTTTGCATCCGCATTGATCCGTTGTTACCGGAGTTTCTCGTAAACAGGTTTCAGACCCATCGCAATCAACGATCAGGCTTCATGGCTCCCTTTCTACGCATCCTCGGCATCGAAACAAGCTGCGACGAAACCGCCGCTGCCGTAGTCGAGCGAGCTGCTGACGGGGCGCCAACCGTCCGCTCCGACGTGGTGTTGAGCCAGCTCGAAGAGCATAGCGCTTATGGCGGCGTCGTGCCCGAAATCGCGGCACGCGCTCACGTCGAGGCGCTCGATAGCCTGATAGACGAGGCATTGAAACGCGCCAATGTGTCGCTCTCCGATATCGATGCGATTGCGGCGACTTCAGGTCCCGGCTTAATCGGCGGGCTGCTGGTCGGCCTGATGACCGGCAAGGCGATCGCGAAGGCATCGGGCAAACCGCTCTACGCGGTCAATCATCTCGAGGGCCATGCGCTGACGGCGCGGCTTACGGATGGCCTGTGCTTTCCCTATCTGATGCTGCTGGTGTCTGGTGGTCACACCCAGCTTATTCTCGTGCGCGGCGTCGGCGACTACGAGCGCTGGGGCACGACGATTGACGATGCGCTCGGCGAAGCGTTCGACAAGACGGCGAAGCTTCTGAGCCTGCCCTATCCGGGTGGACCGGCGGTGGAACGCGCTGCAAAGCAGGGCGATCCGAAGCGTTTTGTCTTCCCACGGCCGCTGGTCGGCGAGGCGAAGCTAAATTTCTCCTTCTCGGGCCTGAAGACTGCCGTACGGCAAGCGGCGACGGAAATCGCGCCGCTGAACGATCAGGATGTGGCCGATATCTGCGCTTCTTTCCAGGACGCCGTATCGCGGACTCTCAAGGATCGCATCGGCCGCGGCCTCGAGCGCTTCAAGGCACTGTTTCCCGATGTCGCCGAGCCGGCTCTTGTCGTTGCAGGCGGTGTCGCGGCCAATCGGGAAATCCGCAGTACGCTGCAGGCGCTGTGCGACAAGAACGGTTTTCGGTTCGTCGCGCCACCGTTGCATCTGTGCACCGACAATGCGGTGATGATCGCCTGGGCCGGGCTGGAGCGCATGGCAACGGGTGTCGAGCCAGACGATCTCGATGTGCAACCGCGGTCGCGCTGGCCGCTTGATGCGAGCGCCGAGACATTGCTTGGCTTCGGCAAGCGAGGAGCGAAGGCATGAGCGAGAAAATTGCCGTCATCGGTGCCGGCGCCTTTGGTACGGCTCTGGCTGCGGTCATCGCGCTGGCGGGACGGCATTCCGTGACGCTCGTCGGGCGCGATCCGCAGCTTATGGCGGATCTGAGCGCCGAGCACTTGCATGATGCCGTGCTGCCGGGGATAGAACTGCCGGACGCTCTAGAATTTTCCGCTGAAGCCAGCGCCATCAGCGATGCCGGCATCGTACTTTTCGCGATGCCCTCGCAGGCGCAGGCGGATGCCGCGCGGCAATACGAACCTTACCTGGCTAAGGACGCTATCGTCGTTACCTGTGCCAAGGGGATCGAGAAGGCAACCGGCAATCTGTTGACCGACATGCTGGAGCGCGCCTTGCCCGGGCATCGGATCGCCGTGCTGTCGGGGCCGGGTTTTGCTGCCGATATCGCCAGTGGGCTGCCAACGGCGATGGTAATCGCCGCCGAGAATCGCGAGATTGCCGAGCGGCTGGCGCAGGCGATCTCAGGCAGGACCTTTCGCCTCTATCCATCGTCGGACCGGATCGGCGTACAGCTTGGCGGCGCGCTCAAGAACGTGCTGGCGATTGCCTGCGGCATCGTCGAGGGTGCCGGCCTGGGTGACTCGGCGCGTGCCGCGCTGATCGCTCGCGGGCTGGCCGAGATGTCACGTTTCGTGGTGGCCAAGGGCGGGCAGTCCGATTCCGTGCCTGGCCTTTCCGGTCTGGGCGATCTGGTGTTGACCGCCACAAGCCATCAATCGCGCAACCTGCGTTTCGGCATTGCGCTCGGGCGCGGCGAGACCCGTGATCCCGCGCATGGTGAACTTGTCGAAGGCGCCTTTGCGGCGGCGGTGGTTTCCAGGATGGCAAAATCGCTCGGCATTGATATGCCGATCACCGACGCAGTGTCCGCCATTATCGATGGCAAGCTCGGCATCGCCGAGGCCATCGACCAGTTGATGACGCGGCCGATCACGACCGAATAGGAGAACTGACATGCTTTTCGCTTTTGTTTGCAAGGACAAGCCGGGCCACCTGAACGTTCGCATGGACACGCGGCCTACTCATGTCGAGCATCTCAACGCGCTGAATGCAGCCGGCACGCTGAAGATGGCAGGCCCGTTTCTCGATTCCGACGGCAAGCCTTCCGGTAGCCTGGTGATCGTGGAAGCCGAGACGATCGAAGCCGCAAGGGCGATTGCGGATTCGGATCCCTACGCAAAGGCCGGCTTGTTCGAAAGCGTCGAGGTTCAGGCATTCAACTGGGTCTTCAACAAGCCGGAGGCATGACCGTGGCGCACTGGCTCTACAAATCCGAACCGGCCGCATGGTCCTGGGAGCAGCAGAAGGCTGCGGGCGAGAAGGGCACGGAGTGGACCGGCGTCCGCAACTATCTGGCGCGCAACAACATGCGGGCAATGCAAATCGGCGACAAGGGTTTTTTCTATCATTCCAATGACGGGCTGGAGATCGTCGGCATTGTCGAGGTCTGCGCGCTGTCACATCCCGACTCGACTGCCAAGGGCGATCCGAAGTGGGATTGTGTCGATATCCGCGCCGTCCGCGATATGCCAAAGCCGGTCACGCTCAAGGACGTGAAGGCGAACGAGAAGCTGTCGAAGATGTCGCTGGTGACGTCGATGCGGCTTTCCGTGCAGCCCGTCACCGACGAGGAATGGCTTGAGGTTTGCTGCATGGGCGGTCTCGACAACCCGCCGCGGTGATCAGCCATTGAAGACCGACCCCGCGATCTTCATTCGTGGCAATACGAGCCCGATGGCGCCGCCGCATGTGCCGGAGATCCGGTTGCATCTGGCGACCGAGGCTCACGAGCTATGGCTGAAGACGGAGGAGGAGCTGGCGGAAATCGGCCTGCCGCCACCGTTCTGGGCCTTTGCCTGGGCCGGTGGGCAGGGGCTGGCACGCTATGTGCTCGATCATCCTTCGATCGTCAGCGGCAAGAGGGTGGTGGATTTCGCCAGCGGCTCCGGACTGGTGGCGATTGCGGCGAAGATGGCTGGCGCTGACAAGGTGCTTGCCGCCGATATCGATCCGTGGACAGCGACCGCAGTGGCGTTGAACGCGGAACTCAATAACGTCGAGGTCGATTTTACGAATGCCGACCTCATCGGCAGCGCGATCGAAGCGGATGTGCTGCTGGCTGGCGACGTCTTCTACGATCGTGATTTTGCGGGAGCGCTTGTGCCATGGTTCGAGCGGCTGGCGTCAGACGGCGTCAGTGTAGTCGTTGGCGATCCCGGTCGTGCCTATCTGCCCAAAAATCGGCTGGAGGCCTGCGCCGTTTACGAGGTGCCGGTGACGCGCGCGCTCGAAGACAGCGAAGTCAAGAAGACCACCGTCTGGCGTTTCACGCGTTGAGATTTCACGGCCGGATGACGCAGACGCCCGCTTCGTAAGAGCAACCGTTGCTCTTGGCCGTGACGTTGATCACCTTCGCCATGGGGGCAAGAGCCACCGTGGGCTGGTAGCGGTAGAAACTGCCGCTGCTGCCGCCGACATAGGTGCCGCCGTTTGCGTCATAGACAAAAGACGAACCGGCATAAGTGTCAGCGGCTCCCCCTGCCTGCGCGCCCTGGACGACGATAACGACGTTGTTGCGCGCAAAATTGGTCGAGGGCGAGTCGAAGCGTTTCAACAGCCGATTGCGAAAATGGCGGCGGTCGAAGCCGTCATGCCCGTCGGCGAGGTGTCGGCCTGTGAAGCCAGCGGGAACACTTCTCCAGCCGCCGTGCTGTCCGACCAGAGACGGACCGTTACCGAACCCGTGATGGCGCTGAAATGGACGGCCGCCGAAATCGCCCGCGGCCGCAGGCAGGGCGATGAGCGTCGCAATAGCGAGCGAAACAAGTTTCGATGACGTCTTCCACATCGCGCTGGTCTCCGGAAACCGAATGCTTAACAAAGCGTTAACGCGAAAATGCGCCAAAAGCGCCGGGTTGTCCACCAAACGTTGAAAAATCGTGGGGCAAGGTGGGCAATCAGGGCGGATTTGGGTGCCAAACCAGCGGCGTCAAGACGCAAATCGATTAAATTCCCGCAGCGCCGCAATTATACTTGTCGTTAGGGGTTTCCGTGATTAAACGTCGCCATTGATGCAACGCACACATAGCTTTTTGTCAATCGTGTGGTTGCTTGGATGCTTCCTGGATCCCAGGAGCGCAGAAAGACGCCGCGAGGTTCTGATGGCGAACGTGACAAATAATCGGCCCCTGTCGCCGCATTTGCAAATTTACAAACTAATCCCCACCATGGCTATGTCGATCATCCACCGCATTACCGGTGGCGCGCTCTATGTCGGCACGCTTCTGATCGCCTGGTGGCTGATCGCTGCGGCGACCGGACAAGCCTATTACGATTGGGTCAACTGGATCCTCGGCAGCTTCATCGGCAAGCTCGCGCTGCTCGGCTACACCTGGGCGCTGATCCATCACATGCTCGGCGGTTTCCGCCACTTCATGTGGGACCTCGGCTACGGCTTCGACAAGGCATTTTCGACCAAGCTCGCCAAGCTCAATATCATCGCCTCGCTCTGTCTGACCGTGCTGGTCTGGGTGATCGGCTTCGTCATTCGCTTCTGAAGGTTGCTCTCATGGATATGCGTACCCCTCTGGGTAAGGTTCGCGGCCTTGGTTCGGCCAAGGAAGGCACGGATCATTTCTGGCGCCAGCGCGTCACGGCGGTTGCCAACGTACCGCTCTTTCTCTTCTTCATCATTTTCATGATCGTTCATGCGGGCCAGCCCTATGCAGAGGTTGTGCACGCGCTGTCGAACCCGTTCGTCGCGGTGGTCATGGCGCTGATGGTCATTTCGGGCATCATTCACATGAAGCTCGGCATGCAGGTCATCATCGAGGACTATGTGCATGGCGAATTCGCCAAGCTCGGTCTTCTGATGCTCAACAGCTTCTTTTCGATCCTGATGGCGGGGCTCTGTCTCTTCGCCATTCTGAAAATCGCATTCGTAGGATAACCGTATCATGGCACCGACTTCACCCGCTCAGAATGGGAAGGCCTACAAATACGTCGATCACTCGTATGACGTGATCGTCGTCGGCGCCGGCGGCGCTGGTCTTCGCGCCACGCTCGGCATGGCCGAGCAGGGCTTCAAGACCGCCTGCATCACCAAGGTATTCCCGACCCGCTCGCACACGGTTGCCGCCCAGGGCGGGATCGCCGCCTCGCTGCGCAACATGACGCCGGACAGCTGGCAGTGGCACCTTTACGACACCGTCAAGGGTTCCGACTGGCTCGGCGACGTCGATGCCATGCAGTACCTGACCATGGAAGCGCCGAAGGCGGTCTATGAGCTCGAGCACTACGGCGTTCCCTTCTCGCGTAACGAAGAAGGCAAGATCTACCAGCGTCCGTTCGGCGGCCACATGCAGAACTACGGCGAAGGCCCGCCGGTACAGCGCACCTGCGCCGTTGCCGACCGCACCGGTCACGCCATCCTGCACACGCTCTATGGCCAGTCGCTGCGCAACAACGCCGAATTCTTCATCGAGTACTTCGCGCTCGACCTGATCATGTCCGATGACGGCAGCCGCTGCACCGGTGTCGTCGCCTGGAATCTCGACGACGGCACGATCCATCGCTTCGCCGCCAAGATGGTGGTGCTGGCGACCGGCGGCTACGGCCGCGCCTATTTCTCCGCGACCTCGGCGCACACCTGCACCGGCGACGGCGGCGGCATGGTTGCACGCGCCGGCCTGCCACTCCAGGACATGGAGTTCGTGCAGTTCCACCCGACCGGCATCTACGGCTCCGGCTGTCTGATCACGGAAGGTGCGCGCGGCGAAGGCGGCTACCTCGTCAACTCCGAAGGCGAGCGCTTCATGGAACGCTACGCGCCTTCGGCCAAGGACCTTGCCTCGCGCGACGTCGTTTCGCGCTGCATGACGCTCGAGATCCGCGAAGGTCGCGGCGTCGGCAAGAATAAGGACCACATCTTCCTG
Organism: Rhizobium sp. AC44/96; assembly: GCF_001692185.1. Classification (NCBI taxonomy): domain Bacteria; kingdom Pseudomonadati; phylum Pseudomonadota; class Alphaproteobacteria; order Hyphomicrobiales; family Rhizobiaceae; genus Rhizobium; species Rhizobium sp. AC44/96. The sequence continues at coordinate 106,493 of NZ_LXKO01000041.1, read as the reverse complement.
CATCTCGACCATCTCGATCCGGCCGTTCTGCACGAGCGCCTGCCGGGGATTTCCGAGAGCGCCAAGATCTTCGCCGGTGTCGATGTGACGCGCGAGCCGATCCCGGTTCTGCCGACCGTTCACTACAACATGGGCGGCATTCCGACGAACTACTGGGGCGAAGTGCTGAACGCCGACAGCTCCAATCCCGAGCGGATCATTCCGGGCCTGATGGCGGTAGGCGAAGCCGGCTGCGCCTCGGTGCACGGCGCCAACCGCCTCGGCTCCAACTCGCTGATCGACCTCGTGGTCTTCGGCCGCGCCGCCGCCATCCGCGCCGGCGAAGTCATCGACCGCGCGGCACCGGTGCCGCATCTGAACGTCGCCGCCTGTGACAAGATCATGGATCGCTTCGATGGCCTGCGTCATGCCAGCGGCGGTACGCCCACTGCGGTGCTGCGCGAAAAGATGCAGCGCGCCATGCAGGAAGACGCTGCCGTTTTCCGTACGCAGGAATCGCTGGAGTCGGGCTGCAAGCGCATCTCCGCCATCTGGCAGGAAATGCGTGACATCAAGGTCACCGATCGCTCGATGATCTGGAACTCCGACCTTGTCGAAACGCTCGAGCTGCAGAACCTGATGGCCAACGCCATCACGACGATCTACGGCGCCGAGGCCCGCAAGGAGAGCCGTGGTTCCCACGCCCGCGAAGACTACACGGAAGGCGCATTCGCCGGCCGCGACGACGTCAACTGGCGCAAGCACACGCTTGCCTGGGTCAACGACGCCGGCGACGTCAAGCTCGACTACCGCCCGGTTCACACCGAGCTCATCGCAGAGGGCATCGATCCCCAGAAGATCGCGCCCAAGGCTCGTGTGTACTAAGAGGAACTGGACATGGTAGAACTCGCTCTTCCCAAGAACTCCCAGATGCGCGAAGGCAAAGTGTGGCCGAAGCCCGCAGGGGCCACGAACACCCGCGAATTCCGCGTCTACCGCTGGAGCCCCGACGACGGCCAGAACCCGTCGATCGACACCTTCTACATCGATGTCGACAATTGCGGCCCGATGGTGCTCGACGGCCTGCTCTATATCAAGAACAACATCGACCCGACGCTGACACTGCGCCGTTCCTGTCGCGAAGGCATCTGCGGTTCGTGCGCGATGAACATTGACGGCACGAACACGCTCGCCTGCACCAAGGGTCTGGATGAGATCAAGGGTTCGGTAAAGATCTATCCTTTGCCGCATATGCCCGTCGTCAAGGATCTGGTTCCCGACCTCACCAACTTCTACGCCCAGCATCGCTCGATCGAACCGTGGCTGAAGACGGTGTCGCCGACGCCAGCCAAGGAATGGAAGCAGAGCCACGAAGATCGCCAGAAGCTTGACGGTCTTTACGAGTGCATTCTCTGCGCCTGCTGCTCGACCTCCTGTCCGAGCTACTGGTGGAACGGCGACCGTTACCTCGGTCCGGCTGTCCTCCTGCAGGCCTATCGCTGGCTGATCGATTCTCGCGACGAAGCGACCGGCGAGCGTCTCGATAATCTCGAGGATCCCTTCCGCCTTTATCGCTGCCACACGATCATGAACTGCGCGCAGACTTGCCCGAAGGGCCTGAACCCTGCCAAGGCGATTGCAGAGATCAAGAAGATGATGGTCGAGCGTCGCGTCTGACGACTGAAAGCCAGGGCCGCGTTTGCGGCCCTTCTTTTTGACAGATCACCAAGGTTTGATTGTGCCAGACTGCGCCAAATTTGTCTCGGGATGGCGAACATGAGCCGATCCTGATGCAAAATCTCCTTGATCTGGCTTGATTCAATACGCCCTTTCAAGATAATTCCGCCGTGATTGCGCGGCAACTTCAGGGCAATACTGGAAAAATCAGGAGTATCATGATGCAGTTCAGACATGTGGCGACAGGCCTCGTAGTCATTCTGTCGTTAGCTGGCTGCCAGCGCACCGCATACAATGATGCAAGCTACAGTGCGGCTCCGGCGCCTTTGACGGCGCAGCCGGTTCCGTCGGTTCAGGGCGGTCAGCTTCCGCCGCCGACAGGCTCGTCGCAGTTCCCGGCAGCGCCGACGGCGAACGCGCCGGTGGCGGGCGGCCAGCCGACGGCGGTGGCCTCGAACGCGATGGATGTCACCAAGGAATCGATGGTGGGGAGCTGGCGCGTCAACGGATCGTGCGACATGTTCCTGACGCTTACCAATCTCGGCAGCGGATCGCGCGGCGGGACGCGCGGCTGTGTCGGCGAGCTGACGGCGATGGGCTCCTGGGAAGTCTCCGGCAAGCAGGTTCTCCTGAAGGATCGCAGCGGAAACCAGATCGGCAGCGTCTACAAGACCGCCGACAATGCGTTCAGCGGCCAGACCAATACCGGGCAGCCGATCACTCTGAGCCGATAAGCGATCCGGCGGCTCGGGCCGCCGATCCTGCATAGGCGGACCCTTTATGCAACCGATGCCAGACTACAGCTTGAGCGTCAGCGAGGAATTGAAATCGCTGACGGCCTCGGGTTCGCTTCAAACCGACTTGGCCCAGATGCAGGTGGCGAAGTGCCTCGACCGGGTGCTTTCCACGCTGAAGCAGAAGCGTCCCGCCGCCAAGGCGAGTGCGCTGGGCTGGCTGTTTGCGGCGAAGAAGAAGCCTTCGGAAAAGGTCAAGGGCCTCTACATCTACGGCAGCGTCGGCCGCGGCAAGACGATGCTCATGGACATGTTCTTCGAGATGGCGCCCTGCGCCAAGAAGCGCCGCGCGCACTTTCACGAGTTCATGGCTGACGTGCACAATCGTATCGCTGCCCATCGCCTGAAACTGAAAAACGGCGAGACAAAGCAAGCCGATCCGATTCCGGTGGTGGCGGGAGCACTTTACGACGAGGCCGAATTGTTGTGCTTCGACGAGTTCACCGTCACCGATATCGCCGACGCGATGATCCTTTCGCGGCTGTTTTCAGAGCTGTTCCGGCGTGGCTGCGTTCTCGTTGCGACGTCGAACGTCGAGCCGAAGAACCTCTATATGGACGGCCTCAATCGCAGCCTGTTCCTGCCGTTCCTGGATTTGCTGGCGACGCATGTCGATGTAGTTTCTCTCGACTCTCCGACGGACTACCGGATGGAGAAGGTAGACAGTCTTCCCGTCTACCTTACGCCGCTCGACGAGCGTGCCGATATGGCGATGGACGCCTCCTGGACCCAGGCGCTGCACGGTCGCAAGGCAAAGCCGCTGGAGCTTCCGATGAAGGGGCGCTCCATCCACGTGCCGCTTGCGGCCGACCGTCTCGCGCGCTTCTCCTTCGCGGATCTCTGCGAAAAGCCGCTGGGCGCTGCGGACTTTCTTGCTATCTCCGAGCGTTTTGATGCCATCTTTCTGGATCATGTTCCGCTGCTCGGACCCGACAAGCGGAATCAGATCAAACGTTTCATTATTCTAATAGACACGCTTTACGATCATGCGGTGCGGCTCTATGTTTCCGCGGCAGCAATGCCTGCGAACTTGTTGACACACGCGCGTGGTACAGAGGGCTTCGAGTTTGATCGTACGGTATCGCGCTTGTTTGAGATGCGCAGCGCTGAATATCTAGCCCTGCATCAGGAAAGACGGGCCGCCGAGTAACGTTTTGGTGACATTTTATCTTACGTTTACGTAAGAATTTTATGTTCTAAACGATTGAAATTCCTGGGCCAAAAATAATCATTTGCCATTTTTGGCCTTTGGGTCTATGCGATTTTTGCAATTGGGCGAGCCTCCCCCGCACCGCCCGACGAATTTTGGTCGCAAAGGAAACACCGAAATGGCGCGTAACAAGATCGCACTCATTGGTTCTGGCATGATTGGTGGCACGCTGGCGCATCTCGCCGGCCTGAAGGAGCTGGGTGACATCGTTCTCTTCGATATCGCCGACGGCATCCCGCAGGGTAAGGGTCTCGACATCGCGCAGTCCTCGCCGGTTGAAGGCTTCGATGCCAACCTCACCGGCGCAAGCGACTACTCCGCGATCGAAGGCGCCGATGTCTGCATCGTCACCGCCGGCGTCGCCCGCAAGCCGGGCATGAGCCGCGACGACCTGCTCGGCATCAACCTCAAGGTCATGGAACAGGTCGGCGCCGGCATCAAGAAGTATGCCCCGAATGCCTTTGTGATCTGCATCACCAACCCGCTCGACGCCATGGTCTGGGCGCTGCAGAAGTTCTCCGGCCTCCCGGCCAACAAGGTCGTCGGCATGGCCGGCGTTCTGGACAGCTCGCGCTTCCGTCTGTTCCTCTCCAAGGAATTCAACGTTTCCGTACAGGACGTCACCGCATTCGTTCTCGGCGGCCACGGCGACACGATGGTGCCGCTCGCACGTTACTCCACCGTTGCCGGCATCCCGCTCACCGACCTCGTCACCATGGGTTGGGTCACCAAGGAGCGCCTCGAGGAAATCATCCAGCGCACCCGTGATGGCGGCGCCGAAATCGTTGGTCTGCTGAAGACCGGCTCGGCCTACTACGCACCGGCCGCCTCGGCGATCGAAATGGCTGAATCCTACCTCAAGGACAAGAAGCGCGTCCTGCCTTGCGCAGCGCAGCTCACCGGCCAATACGGCGTCAAGGACATGTATGTTGGCGTTCCCACGGTCATCGGCGCCGGCGGCGTCGAGCGCATCATCGAGATCGATCTCAACAAGGCCGAAAGAGAAGCATTCGACAAGTCCGTCGGCGCTGTCGCCGGCCTGTGCGAAGCCTGCATCAACATCGCGCCGTCGCTGAAGTAAGCCGGCCGATCGCTGACGCAATCCAAACAGGAATAGATCCATGAACATTCATGAATATCAGGCCAAGGCTCTCCTGAAGGGCTATGGCGCGCCGGTCGCCAAGGGCGTGCCGATCCTCAAGGTCGAGGAAGCCGAAGCCGCTGCCAAGTCGCTGCCGGGCCCGCTCTACGTGGTCAAGAGCCAGATCCACGCTGGTGGCCGCGGCAAGGGCAAGTTCAAGGAACTTGGCCCCGACGCCAAGGGCGGCGTTCGCCTTGCCAAGTCGATCGACGAAGTCGTCGCTCACGCCAAGGAAATGCTCGGCAACACGCTGGTAACGGCGCAGACGGGCGAAGCCGGCAAGCAGGTCAACCGTCTCTATATCGAAGACGGTGCCGACATCGATCGCGAACTCTATTGCTCGCTGCTGGTCGACCGTTCGGTCGGTCAGGTTGCCTTCGTGGTTTCGACCGAAGGCGGCATGGATATCGAAGCTGTCGCCCACGACACGCCCGAGAAGATCCACACGATCGCCATCAACCCGGAAACGGGCGTGACGGCTGACGACGTCGCCAAGATCGTCAAGGCTCTGGAACTTTCCGGTGCTGCCGCTGAAGACGCCAAGTCGCTGTTCCCGGCGCTCTACAAGGCGTTCGGCGAAAAGGACATGGCGCTCCTCGAAGTCAACCCGCTGATCGTCATGAAGGACGGCCACCTGCGCGTTCTCGACGCCAAGATGTCCTTCGACGGCAACGCTCTGTTCCGCCATGACGACGTCAAGGCGCTGCGCGACGAGACCGAAGAAGACGCCAAGGAAATCGAAGCCTCGAAGTGGGACCTCGCCTACGTTGCCCTCGACGGCAACATCGGCTGCATGGTCAACGGCGCCGGTCTCGCCATGGCGACGATGGACATCATCAAGCTCTACGGCAAGGAGCCGGCAAACTTCTGCGACGTCGGCGGTGGCGCCGGCAAGGACAAGGTTGCTGCAGCCTTCAAGATCATCACGGCTGACCCGAAGGTCGAGGGTATCCTCGTCAACATCTTCGGCGGCATCATGAAGTGCGACGTCATCGCCGAAGGCGTTGTCGCAGCGGTTCAGGAAGTCGGTCTCAAGGTTCCGCTCGTCGTTCGCCTCGAAGGCACTAATGTCGAACTCGGCAAGAAGATCCTCAACGAATCCGGTCTCGCGATCACGGCAGCTGACGATCTCGACGATGCTGCCAAGAAGATCGTCGCGGCGATCAACGCCTAATTTGAGGACCTGATAGATGTCTATTCTCGTAAACAAGAATACCAAGGTTCTCGTTCAGGGCCTGACCGGCAAGACCGGTACTTTCCACACCGAACAGGCGCTCGCCTATTATGGCACGCAGATGGTCGGCGGTATCCACCCGAAGAAGGGTGGTGAAACCTGGACCGGCTCGAAGGGCGAAAGCCTGCCGATCTTCGCATCGGTTGCCGAAGCCAAGGAACGCACCGGTGCCGACGCTTCGGTCATCTACGTTCCGCCGGCTGGTGCCGCTGACGCGATCATCGAGGCGATCGACGCCGAGATCCCGTTCATCACCTGCATCACCGAGGGTATCCCGGTTATGGACATGGTTCGCGTCAAGGCTCGCCTCGACCGCTCCAAGTCGCGCCTGCTCGGCCCGAACTGCCCGGGTATCCTGACGCCGGAAGAATGCAAGATCGGCATCATGCCGGGCTCGATCTTCCGCAAGGGTTCGGTCGGTATCGTTTCGCGCTCCGGCACGCTGACCTACGAAGCCGTGTTCCAGACGTCGAACGAAGGCCTCGGCCAGACGACGGCAGTCGGCATCGGCGGCGACCCGGTCAAGGGCACCGAGTTCATCGACGTGCTCGAGATGTTCCTGGCCGACGAAGCCACGACCTCGATCATCATGATCGGCGAAATCGGCGGTTCGGCTGAAGAAGACGCGGCGCAGTTCCTGATCGACGAAGCCAAGAAGGGCCGCAAGAAGCCGATGGCCGGCTTCATCGCGGGCCGTACGGCTCCGAAGGGTCGCACCATGGGCCACGCCGGCGCTGTCGTTTCCGGCGGCAAGGGCGACGCGGAATCCAAGATCGCTGCCATGGAAGCAGCCGGCATCAAGGTTTCGCCTTCGCCGGCACGCCTCGGCAAGACGCTGGTTGAAGTCCTCAAGGGCTAATCCAATCTATACCCCGGGCAGAGGGCGCTTCGTCGTCTGCCCGGTTTGAACAAGACATGACATGAGCCGCGGACAGGCGGCTGAAATACAGATGCGGCAGCCGGTCGATGGGATCGGCAAATCACAAGAGTCAGGAGGCGGGCGAAAACGTCCGCGTGGAACCCATGGCACGGCAAGAAGCCAACGAGCAGTTTCAGATCACCTCGTTCCTGGATGGCGCCAATGCTGCTTACATCGAGCAGCTTTATGCGCGTTATGAGGACGACCCGGCATCGGTCAATGAGGAATGGCGTTCCTTCTTCAAGGCGCTGGAAGACAATCCTGATGATGTGAAGCGGGCCGCCAAGGGCGCGTCCTGGCGCAAGAAGAACTGGCCGCTGCAGGCCAGCGGTGATCTCGTTTCGGCGCTCGATGGCGACTGGGGCGTGATCGAAAAGGTGGTCGAGACCAAGGTCAAGGCGAAAGCGGAAGCCGCCGGCAAGCCGACGGACGGTGCCGACATCCTGCAGGCGACCCGCGACAGCGTGCGCGCCATCATGATGATCCGTGCCTATCGCATGCGCGGCCACCTGCATGCCAAGCTCGATCCGCTCGGCATCGCTGCACCTGTTGAAGACTACAAGGAACTGTCGCCGGAAAACTACGGTTTCACCGCCGCTGACTACGACCGCAAGATCTTCATCGACAACGTGCTGGGTCTCGAATACGCGACCATCCCTGAGATGATCGAGATCCTCGAGCGCACCTACTGCTCGACGCTCGGCGTCGAGTTCATGCACATCTCGAACCCCGAGGAAAAGGCCTGGATCCAGGAACGGATCGAAGGTCCCGACAAGGGCGTGGCCTTCACCGTCGAGGGCAAGAAGGCAATCCTTGCCAAGATCATCGAAGCCGAGGGCTACGAGCAGTTCCTGGACGTCAAGTTCAAGGGCACGAAGCGTTTCGGCCTCGACGGTGGCGAGTCGCTGATCCCGGCACTTGAGCAGATCCTGAAGCGCGGCGGCAATCTCGGCCTCAAGGAAGCGGTTTTCGGTATGGCCCACCGCGGCCGCCTGAACGTGCTTTCCCAGGTCATGGGCAAGCCGCATCGCGCCATCTTCCACGAGTTCAAGGGCGGCTCCTACGCGCCTGACGAAGTCGAAGGTTCCGGTGACGTGAAGTACCATCTCGGCGCTTCCTCGGACCGCGAGTTCGACGGCAACAAGGTTCACGTGTCGCTGACGGCCAACCCGTCGCACCTTGAGATCGTTGACCCCGTCGTCATGGGCAAGGCGCGCGCCAAGCAGGACATGGGCGCCACCGTCTGGGACGGCGATACCATTCCGCTGTCGGAGCGCGCCAAGGTTCTGCCGCTCCTCATCCACGGCGACGCCGCTTTTGCCGGCCAAGGCGTGATTGCCGAAATTCTCGGTCTCTCCGGTCTGCGCGGTCACCGCGTTGCCGGCACGATGCACGTCATCATCAATAACCAGATCGGCTTCACCACGAACCCGGCCTTCTCGCGTTCGTCGCCCTATCCGTCCGACGTCGCCAAGATGATCGAAGCGCCGATCCTGCACGTCAACGGTGACGATCCGGAAGCTGTCGTCTACGGCGCCAAGATTGCCATGGAATTTCGCATGAAGTTCCACAAGCCTGTCGTCCTCGACATGTTCTGCTATCGCCGCTACGGCCACAACGAAGGCGACGAGCCGTCCTTCACGCAGCCGAAGATGTACAAGGTCATCCGTGCCCACAAGACCGTGCTGCAGATCTACGCGGAACGCCTCGTTGGCGAAGGCGTGCTGAGCGAAGGCGAAGTCGAAAAGATGAAGGCCGACTGGCGTGCGCATCTCGAGCAGGAGTTCGAGGCCGGCCAGAGCTACAAGCCGAACAAGGCCGACTGGCTCGACGGTGAGTGGGCTGGCCTGCGCACGGCCGACAATGCCGACGAGCAGCGTCGCGGCAAGACAGCCGTGCCGATGAAGCAACTGAAGGAAATCGGCCGCAAGCTGTCCGAGATCCCTGAAGGTTTCCATGCGCACCGCACGATCCAGCGCTTCATGGAAAACCGCGCCAACATGATCTCGACCGGCGAGGGCATCGACTGGGCAACGGCGGAAGCGCTGGCGTTCGGCGGGCTCGTCGTCGAAGGCCACAAGATCCGCCTCTCCGGCCAGGATTGCGAACGCGGCACCTTCTCGCAGCGTCACTCGGTTCTCTACGATCAGGAGACGGAAGAGCGCTATATCCCGCTTGCCAACCTGTCTCCGAGCCAGGCCCGCTACGAAGTCATCAACTCGATGCTTTCGGAAGAAGCTGTTCTCGGCTTCGAATACGGCTACTCGCTGGCCCGTCCGAACGCGCTGACGCTCTGGGAAGCCCAGTTCGGCGACTTCGCCAACGGTGCGCAGGTCGTGTTCGACCAGTTTATTTCGTCTGGTGAACGCAAGTGGCTGCGCATGTCCGGTCTCGTCTGCCTGCTGCCGCATGGTTATGAAGGCCAGGGTCCGGAACACTCTTCCGCCCGCCTCGAGCGCTTCCTGCAGCTTTGCGCTGAAGACAACATGCAGGTCGCCAACGTCACGACGCCGGCGAACTACTTCCACATCCTGCGCCGCCAGGTGAAGCGCGACTTCCGCAAGCCGCTGATCCTGATGACGCCGAAGTCGCTGCTGCGCCACAAGCGTGCCGTGTCGGGCCTGGCCGAAATGGCCGGCGAGTCCTCCTTCCACCGTCTCCTGTGGGACGATGCGGAGGTCATCAAGGATGGTCCGATCAAGCTGCAGAAGGACAACAAGATCCGTCGCGTCGTCATGTGCACCGGCAAAGTCTACTACGACCTTCTCGAAGAGCGCGAAAAGCGCGGCATCGACGACGTCTATCTGCTGCGCGTCGAACAGCTCTATCCGTTCCCGGCCAAGGCGCTCATCAACGAGCTCTCCCGCTTCCGCAACGCGGAAATGGTCTGGTGCCAGGAAGAGCCGAAGAACATGGGTGCATGGTCGTTCATCGACCCGTATCTGGAATGGGTGCTTGCCCATATCGATGCGAAGTACCAGCGCGTTCGCTACACCGGACGTCCGGCCGCGGCATCGCCCGCAACCGGCCTGATGTCCAAGCATCTGGCACAGCTCGCCGCGTTCCTCGAGGACGCGCTCGGCGGCTAAGAGAATGAGATCGAAGAGGGAGCGATATAACGCTTCCTCTTCGCATTAATTCGTTCTTCGGCCTCCGCTGTCGGAACGCCGTCAAACATCACAAAGATCAAAATTCAGGATTTGAACAATGGCCACAGAAATCCGCGTTCCAACTCTCGGTGAATCCGTCAGCGAGGCAACCGTCGGCACCTGGTTCAAGAAGGTCGGCGATGTCATCAAGGCCGACGAGCCGCTGGTGGAGCTTGAAACCGACAAGGTGACCATCGAAGTTCCGGCACCGGCTGCCGGCGTACTCTCCGAAATCGTCGCACAGGCCGGCGAAACCGTCGGTCTCGACGCGCTGCTCGGCCAGATCGCCGCTTCCGCAGGTGCAGCCGCCGCCGCTCCGGCCGCAGCGCCCGCCAAGGCTGCCGAGCCGGCTCCTGCCGCTGCTGCTCCGGTTGCTGCCGCTGCTTCGGCTTCCGCTACCGCTTCCTCGATGCCGCCGGCGCCGGCTGCTTCGAAGATGCTCGCTGAAAACAACCTCTCGGCCGATCAGGTCGATGGCTCCGGCAAGCGTGGCCAGGTTCTGAAGGGCGACGTGATCGCTGCCGTCGCCAAGGGCATCGCCGCTCCGGCAGCCCCTGCCGCTGCTCCGGTTGCCGCACGCGGCCCGTCGACGGTCGAGGATGCCGGTCGCGAAGAGCGCGTGAAGATGACGCGCCTGCGCCAGACGATCGCCAAGCGCCTCAAGGACGCCCAGAACACCGCCGCGATGCTCACCACCTACAACGAGGTGGACATGAGCGCCGTGATGGCGCTGCGCGCCAAGTACAAGGACGTGTTTGAAAAGAAGCACGGCGTGAAGCTCGGCTTCATGGGCTTCTTCACCAAGGCCGTCACCCACGCGCTGAAGGAACTGCCCGCCGTCAACGCCGAAATCGACGGCACCGACATCATCTACAAGAACTACTGCCACGTCGGCATGGCCGTCGGCACCGACAAGGGCCTCGTCGTTCCGATCATCCGCGATGCAGACCAGATGTCGATCGCCGAAATCGAAAAGGACCTCGGCCGTCTCGCCAAGGCTGCTCGTGACGGTTCGCTCTCGATGGCCGACATGCAGGGCGGCACCTTCACCATCACCAATGGCGGCGTCTACGGTTCGCTGATGTCCTCGCCGATCCTGAACGCGCCGCAGTCGGGCATTCTCGGCATGCACAAGATCCAGGATCGTCCCGTCGTCGTTGGGGGCCAGATCGTCATCCGCCCGATGATGTATCTCGCGCTCTCCTACGACCACCGTATTGTTGACGGCAAGGAAGCGGTTACCTTCCTCGTGCGCGTCAAGGAAAGCCTGGAAGATCCGGAACGCCTCGTTCTCGATCTCTAAGAGACCGACAGGGCCGCGCGAGCGGCCCTTTTCGCCTCAGCACCGGAACACCTGATGTCGCTGGAACTTGTCTACCTGCTCTGGAGCGCCGCGCTCGCCTTCGCCTACATGATGGCGCAGGCGGCGGCCTATCGCATGCAGAGCGGCGTGAAGGAGGCGAATTCGACGCGCGACCATGAGCCTGAGCCGAACGTGCTCACAGGCCGTGCGACGCGGGCGCTGAGGAATTTCCAGGAAACCTATCCCATATTCATCGCGCTTGCCGTGGTCTCCGTCGCTTCCGGCCGTTCCGACAGCCTGACCCACTGGGGTGCAGCGCTGTGGTTCTGGGCGCGCGTCGCCTATCTGCCTGCCTATCTGATCGGGCTCAGCCCCTACCGCTCATGGATCTGGTCGGTGTCGGCGATCGGGCTGGTGCTGATGTTCTCAGGCATCGTGTGGTGAGGGGATGATGCGTAAGCTTTCTGTTGCCATCGCCCCCTTCGTTTTCGGCGCGCTTTGCGGCCAGCCGCTGCTGGCGGCCGAGTGCAAGCAGGGCAGTGCGGTCTATACGGATCGCGACGGCGCCTATGAGCTGCGCTTCTCGCCGCTCAATTCCGAAGCGGCGGCCGCGAGCAACCAGTTCAAGATCAAGGTGCTGAAGACATCAATGGTGCTCGACGGCTACGTGATGCCGTCGGAGGAACCGGATCGTTCGATCGGGATGATCATGTTCAATTGCCCCGGCGGCGACGTGACCGGCGACGATCTCAATGCCTGTACCATCTGGCAGGGCATGGTCTACGGCGTCGATGCCAAGGGCGAGATGAACAACCTAGAGCCGGAAGCAGGTGCCGCAGCAGACAAGATCGTGCTGCCCGGCATCGGCCCGGCCATTCGCGCCTCCTCGATCTGGGGCGAGGGCAAGGCCTACGTCGCGCCCTGGGACGTCCTCAATTTCAAGGAATGTGCGTCATGAGCGACCAACCCGTACTTCTCGTCACCGGCGGCAGCCGCGGCATTGGCGCCGCGATCAGCCTGCTGGCGGCGTCGAAAGGCTGGCGCGTCGCCGTCAACTACGCCTCCAACAGGCAGGCGGCGGACGAGGTCGTGGCGAAGATCAAGGCCGGCGGCGGGGACGCCATCGCGATCAGGGGCGATGTCGGCGAGGCCGTCGATATCGCCGCGATGTTTGAAACCGTCGACCGCCATTTCGGCCGGCTGGACGGACTTGCCAACAATGCCGGTATCGTCGACGCGCCCGCCCGCGTCGATGAAATGTCGGTCGAGCGCATCGAGCGGATGATGCGCATCAACATTACCGGCTCGATCCTCTGCGCGGCCGAGGCCGTGCGCCGCATGTCGACCCGGCATGGCGGCAAGGGCGGGGCGATCGTCAATATCTCGTCGATGGCGGCAATCATTGGCTCGCCGTCGCAATATGTCGATTACGCCGCCTCCAAGGCCGCGATCGACACCTTCACCATCGGCCTTGCCCGCGAAGTGGCGACCGAGGGCGTGCGTGTCAATGCGATCAGGCCTGGTGTCATCGACACCGAAATCCATGCTTCCGGCGGCCTGCCTGATCGGGCGCGCCAGATGGCGCCGAGCATTCCGATGCAGCGCGCCGGGACGGCGGAAGAGATCGCCGACGCGGTGCTCTATCTGCTATCCAGGGATGCATCCTATGTCACCGGCGCGATCCTCAATGTAAGCGGCGGCCGATGATCGGGTTCATCATTTCAAGGGCGATATGAGCATGCAGTATGTTCTCGAATTTCTCGGCCTGATGGCCGTCTTCTCGATCTTCATCGTCGTGCCGGGCGCTGATTTCGCGGTGATCCTGCGCCAGAGCATCGTGCATGGCCGCCGCGCCGCGATCATGAGCGGCATCGGCATGGGCTTCTCGCTGCTCTTCCACATCAGCTACACGATCCTCGGTCTCGGGCTGATCGTGTCGCAGTCGCTGATGCTGTTTGCGATGATCAAGTGGGCGGGTGTCGCCTATCTCGTCTATCTCGGCATCAAGTCGTTTCGCGCGCCGGGCTTCAACGTCAGCGAGATCAATGTAAGCGAAGAGGATCGCAAGCCGATCTCGGCGCTGCGCTGCCTCGGCATGGGCTTCATCACCAATGCGCTGAACCCGAAGCCGGTGCTGTTCTTCCTGTCGCTGTTTTCGACGCTCGTTCATCACGACACGCCCGGCCTCATCCAGTTCAGCTACGGCATCGGCATGGCGACCGCGCTGGTCTTATGGTTCGCCGCCGTCTCCACCTTCTTCACCGTCAAGGCCGTTCGCGATCGTTTCATCGCCAGCGGCAAATGGTTCAACCGCATTACCGGCGCCGCTCTGGTCGGCTTCGGCTTCCGTCTCGCGCTCGCCCGCGCGGCGGACTAGATAAATAACGAAAAGGAAAAGCACCAATGTCCTATGATGTGATCGTTATCGGAACCGGCCCCGGCGGCTATGTCGCTGCCATCAAGGCGGCCCAGCTCGGCCTCAAGGTCGCTGTCGTCGAAAAGCGCGCGACCTTCGGCGGCACCTGCCTCAATGTCGGCTGCATTCCCTCCAAGGCGCTGCTGCATGCGTCGGAAATGTTCCATCAGGCCGGCCACGGCATGGACGCGCTCGGCATCGAAGTCGCGGCGCCGAAGCTGAACCTCGACAAGATGCTGGCGCACAAGGATGCGACGGTTAAGGCAAATGTCGACGGCGTTGCCTTCCTGTTCAAGAAGAACAAGATCGACAGCTTCATCGGCACCGGCAAGATCGTCTCGGCTGGTAAGGTCTCGGTTACGGCTGAGGACGGCAAGGTCCAGGAAATCGAAGGCAAGAACATCGTCATCGCCACCGGCTCCGACGTTGCCGGCATCCCTGGTGTGAAGGTCGACATCGACGAGAAGGTGATCGTTTCCTCCACCGGCGCGATCGCGCTCGACAAGGTGCCTGAGACGATGATCGTCGTCGGCGGCGGCGTCATCGGCCTCGAGCTCGGCTCTGTGTGGTCGCGCCTCGGCGCCAAGGTCACCGTCATCGAATATCTCGACAAGATCCTCGGCGCGATGGATGGCGACGTCTCCAAGCAGTTCCAGCGCATGCTCGCCAAGCAGGGCGTCGACATCAACCTGAGCTCCAAGGTGACGGGCGTTGAAAAGGGTGGCAAGGGCGCGAAGGTGACCTTCGAGCCGGTCGCCGGCGGCGCCGCTGTCACCGTCGAAGCCGATGTGGTGCTGATCTCCACCGGCCGCATTCCCTACACGGCTGGCCTCGGTCTCGAGGAAGCGGGCGTTGCGCTCGACAATCGCGGCCGCGTCGAGATCGACGGTCACTTCCGCACCAACGTTGCCGGCATCTATGCGATCGGCGACGTGGTGAAGGGCCCGATGCTGGCGCACAAGGCTGAAGACGAAGGCGTAGCACTCGCCGAGATCCTCGCCGGCCAGCACGGCCATGTGAACTACGACGTCATCCCGAGCGTCGTCTACACGCAGCCCGAAGTTGCCTCTGTCGGCAAGACCGAGGAAGAGCTGAAGGCCGCTGGCGTCGCCTACAAGGTCGGCAAGTTCCCGTTCACGGCCAACGGCCGCGCGCGCGCCATGCTGGCAACGGATGGTTTCGTGAAGATCCTCTCGGACAAGACCACCGACCGCGTCCTCGGCGGCCACATCGTCGGCTTCGGCGCGGGCGAAATGATCCACGAGATCGCCGTTCTGATGGAGTTCGGCGGCTCCGCCGAAGACCTCGGCCGCACCTGCCATGCGCACCCGACCATGTCGGAAGCGGTAAAGGAAGCGGCACTGGCTGCGTTCTTCAAGCCGATCCATATGTAGGATTAAATTTTAGCAATGCATGAATGGCCGCTTGTCTCAGGGCAGGCGGCCGTTTTACTTTCGAATGATTCTAATATCCTTCGAGGGACGCCCATGCCATCCGCACCGATCGATGCATACAGCCTGCCACAGCGGGCTCTTCACTGGCTCATGGCCGTGCTGATCTTCTACAATCTGCTGTTCACCGATGGCATGAATGAATGGCACCATATCGTTCGACGCGGCGAGACCCCGACCGCTGACCAGATTTCGTCAGCGAACGTACATGCGTATATTGGCATTGCCATCCTGCTGCTCGCCATCATCCGCGTCTGTCTGCGGCTTGCTCAGGGCGCTCCGTCTGAAACCACCGAGGAGCCCGCGGTCTTTCGCCTTGCAGCCAAGCTCGTTCATTTCGGCTTGTATGCCTTCATCTTCGCGATGCCGGTGACCGGGATTGCCGCTTACTACCTCGGAATTGATTCCGCAGGCTCTCTGCACGCCGATGTGCTGAAGGTCGTCCTGTGGATCCTGATTGTGGCGCACGTGGCCGGCGCGCTCGTTCATCAGTTCTACTGGAAGAGCAACGTCCTTCGCCGAATGACGGTCGGACGCTAGTTGACGGCCGTTACGGTGAAGCCTTGCTTGCGCAGGAGTTCGATGACGCCGCCTTCGCCGGGCAGATGCAGGGCGCCAACGGCCATGAACACGTTGCCGTTGGCAAGGATGGGTGCCGCGCGTTCCGCCATGATCTTGTTGCGATCAATGATAATGCGCTGTTCGAATGCGGCGTAGTCGCTGTCCTCATCGGCGCCATCAGGCGAAACGGTTTTCAGCATCGGGATCGTCATGCCGATATCGCCACTGAGATAGAGGTCGGTCATGGTTTCCACGACATCGTTCATCTTGGAGCCGAGCGCCAGGGTTTCGATCAACGACTTCATGTGGAACTCAGTCGGCAACTCGGCCATCGCCTGCAGTTGTTCGGCGAGTGTCTCGAGGCCCTTGACCTGCTTGCCTGAAGCAACGGCGTCGGTGGCGATCTTCTGGTCAAGGAACTGCACGCCTTTTGCCTTGCGGGCCATTTCGCAACCCGGCAGGGCGACGACGCTGGAAATCATCCACGGGCGCATGCGTGAGACCGCTGCGAGCGGGATGCCGCGTTGCTTCAGGCCTTCCTCGAGGCGTGCGTAGTCGTCGGGAGACAGGAGTTTCTCGATGGTCGTTCCATCGGTAAACATCGTCAGCTCCGGCTTCATCAGCAGGGCGGTAGCCGCCTTCTTTTCGTCAAGGATCTCGTCAGACTCGATGACGATCGTGTCGGCCGCATCATGTGCTGCCTGGGTGCGGGGCGGAAGATCCAGTACCCGCGGATCCGTGACATGCATGCTGCCGAGCAGCCATGAAGGCTTGATGCCCGCTTTCTCGATCTTCCAGAAGATACCCTTGCCGTTCGGAACCGCCTCGCCTTCCTTGACGACCGCGGCGTAGCGGGCGGGGTCGCTCTCCTTGAGATCGGTCAGGATGTTGCGGCCGGTGCAGCTGGCGTCGTCTGCGGCGGTTGCCGGCGAAACCGAAAAGAGCACTGCCAGCAACATGGCAGCGAGCAGCATGTGAAAAGCAGCAACCAGCCAAAGCATGACATTGCCCGGTGAGGTGATGCGCAGGCTGCGGTGGCCGATGGAGATCGTCATGATGGTGTTCCGGTCACGGTAAATGGAGCTCAAGCTTTACGCATAGCGTGCGCATATTCCTTTAAGGGAAGGCGTTAACAAAAGATTACGCCCGTGGATGGGCACGATCGTAAACTTCAAGCAAACGTGAGGAATCCACACCGGTGTAGACCTGCGTCGTCGACAGGCTGGCGTGGCCGAGAAGTTCCTGGATGGTTCTGAGGTCGCCGCCACCGGCCAGAAGATGGGTCGCGAAGGAATGGCGGAGCGCATGCGGTGTCGCGGTCTCCGGCAGGCCGAAGGCGCTGCGCATCTTCTGCATCGTGCGCTGGATAATGGCTGCCTGCAGCTTTCCGCCGCGCGCACCGCGAAACAGCGGCTCACCGATCTCCAGATGATAGGGGCACAGCGCGCGGTACTTCTCAACCGCATCGGACACCACGGAGAGCAACGGCACTAGGCGCGTCTTGTTGCCCTTGCCGGTGATGCGCAGCGTCGTCGAGCCGCGGTCGAGCGCATCCGGCGTGAGGTCGAGTGCTTCAGATATACGCAGGCCGCAGCCATAGAGGAGGGCGAACACCGCGGCGTCCCGGGCGGCGATCCAGGGTTCCTCGTGAAGCTGCGCCTCGTCGCTGACGACGGTGATCGCCTGCTTGTCAGAAAGCGGTTTCGGCAAGGACTTCGGTTGCTTGGGCGAACGTACCGCGCCGGCGCCGGCGGCGTTGATCAGTCCCTTCTTTTCGAGATAGCGCAGCATCGAGCGCAGGCCTGCAAGATTGCGGCCAAGCGAGCGGGCCCCGGAGCCTTCCTTGCGGCGTGCTGCGAGAAAGGCGCGGAAGTCTGCGGGCCGCAGCGCACGAATATCGTTGAGCGTCGTCGGACCCGCGAGATGGCCGGTGAGAAAGGTCAGAAACTGGCGGGTATCGCGCTCGTATGCGTCCAGTGTGTTCTGCGAAAGCCGCCGCTCGTTGGCGAGGTTATCAAGCCAGGCGGCGCGCTCCGTCATCAGGCGCTGGTCGGCAATAATCAGGAGTTCGTTCACGTCTCTGGCCCTCTTGAATTTGCCGGTGCGGCTTCCAATTCTGGACGAGGGACAGTTATGGAATTGCTAATATCGGCCAAGTGCTTGTCATGCTTCCATCATACCATTGACGACAACTGGTTTCCCAATGAGGCAGGATTTTTGCATGGCACGGCGCCAATCCCTGACGGCTTTAGGACAACTCGCGGAAGCGGTCGCACTCGTCTCCCACGGCAAACCGGGCCACATCGTCGATACGCTGATCGCCGAGCGCGGCCAACGCATCGTGCGTCATCCGCTCTGGCCGGCGATGCGTCCGTTCCTCTACACGCTGCTGCGCTACAACAAGGCCGTCAAGTTCGCCAACGACATCGCGAACATGCCGGGTTTCCAGTGCTTCGAATATATGAGCGACCTGCTGAAGCTTGAGATCAATGTCCGTAACGACGAACGCATCCCCAAGAGCGGCGGCTTCATTCTTGTCAGCAATCATCCAACCGGCATCGCCGATGGCGTCGCGGTTTTCGATCTCCTGAAAAGCCGACGTCCTGATATGATGCTTTTTGCCAACCGTGACGCGGTGCGCGTCAATCCACGCTTTGCCGAGGTGATCATTCCGGTCGAATGGCGAGAGGAATACAAGAGCAAGCTCAAGACCCGCGAAACGCTGCTGTTGACCAACCATGCGGTCAAGGAAGGCAAGGCGACGATCCTTTTCCCCTCCGGCCGCATTGCCTACTGGGCAAACGGCCAGCTGAATGAACGTCCCTGGAAGACCTCGGCCGTGGGGCTGGCGCGCAAGTACAACCTGCCGATCCTGCCGGTGCATGTGACGGCGCGCAATTCGGGCCTGTTCTACTGGTTCGCCAAATGGTCGACGGAACTCCGCGACATGACCGTGTTTCACGAACTCTTGAACAAGCGCGGCGATCGCTTCGATTTCTTGGTCGGCAATCTGATCCCGGTGGAGCACCTGGACGGAGACGTCAACGATGTGACGAAGGCGCTTGAGCAGCACACGGTGCATGATCTGAAAGCCGATGCCGGTACCCGCTTTCTGCCGCTCGTTCAGCCGCCTCTTCGGGAAACGGTTGCCGCCCATTCTTTTTGATCACGCGTAAGCCCGAGTGATTGGCGAGGGAAGACGGAGACGCAGGTTTTCTTTTTGGATCATTGCGGGCATGGTCTCGCCCGATGAGTACAGATTCGTCCGATCTCTTTGGAGCCTTGTTTCAGACACCGTCGGCAAACCGCACGGTTGCGGTGCTCGTGCCCATGCCTGCCCCAAAGCCGTATTCCTATTCGGTTCCCGATGGGATCGCGGTTGAGCCGGGCTCGGTCGTACAGGTGCCGCTGGGGCCGAGGCAGGTCATCGGTGTCGTCTGGGACGGTGGCGACGAGGGTGTCGACCCGAAGAAGCTTAGGCCGATCAGTCATGTGTTCGATTGCCCGCCGCTGACCAAGGAAATGCGCGATTTCATCGACTGGGTAGCGAGTTATACGCTCTCGCCGCCTGGTCTCGTGGCGCGCATGGCCTTGCGCGCGCCGAACGCATTCGAGCCGGAGCCGATGGTCGAGGGCTTGCGTTTCGTCGGCGGCGCACCGGAGCGGATGACGCCGGCGCGCGCCCGGGTGCTCGAGACTGGTAGCGGTGGGCTATCGTGGACGCGAAGCGGTCTTGCTCATGCCGCAGGCGTGTCGACAAGTGTCGTCGACGGGCTGGTGGCGCAGGGGATTTTCGAGACTGTGTTCCTCCCACCGCCGCCGGTGGTGGCAAAACCCGATCCTGATTTCATCACGTCCCGGCTGGAGGGACCGCAGAAGGATGCAGCCGAGGAAATCCTTGCCGAAGTTCGCAAGGGCGAGTTCGCGGTCTCGCTGATCGATGGCGTTACCGGGTCCGGGAAGACGGAGGTCTATTTCGAGGCGATCGCGGAAACGCTAAGGCGCGGCAAACAGGTGCTTATCCTGCTGCCGGAAATTGCCTTGACGGCAAGCTTTCTTGAGCGCTTCCAGGATCGTTTCGGTGCCAAGCCAGCGGAGTGGCATTCCGATCTTCCGCCGCGGATGCGCGAGAAGGTCTGGCGGCAGGCCGTGACGGGTGAAGTGCGGGTTGTCGCCGGCGCACGGTCGGCCCTTTTCCTGCCGTTCGAAGATCTCGGACTTATCATCGTCGATGAAGAACACGATCCTGCCTACAAGCAGGAGGATCGCGTCTTTTATAATGCCCGCGACATGGCTGTCGTGCGGGCTCGCATCGGCGACTTCCCGGTGGTGCTGGTCTCCGCCACGCCATCGGTTGAAAGCCAGGTCAACGGGCAAAGCGGACGCTACACCACGATTCACCTGCCGACACGCTTCGGCGATGCGGCGCTGCCCGATCTGCACCTGATCGACATGCGACGACATGCGCCGGAACGCGGCGGTTTCCTGTCGCCCGTTCTCGTGCGCGCGATTGGCAAGACGGTCGAGAAAAAGCAGCAGGCGCTGCTGTTCCTGAACCGTCGCGGCTACGCGCCACTGACCCTTTGCCGGGTGTGTGGCCATCGCTTCCAGTGCCCGCAATGCTCCAGCTGGCTGGTCGAGCACCGGTTCAAGCGACAGCTGCAGTGTCACCAGTGCGGCTATAGCCAGCACACGCCCGAGGCCTGTCCGGAATGCGGAACCCTCGACCATCTCGTCGCCTGCGGGCCGGGTGTTGAGCGGATCGCCGAGGAAGTCGAACGCCATTTCCCCGAGGCCCGGACGATCGTGCTCTCGTCCGACATCATGGGTGGGGTCAAGCGCCTGCGCCTCGAACTCGATGCCATCGCCAAGGGGGAAGCGGATATCGTCATCGGCACGCAGCTCGTCGCCAAGGGCCACAATTTCCCCCTGATGACGCTGGTTGGCATCGTTGACGCCGATCTCGGGCTGGCCAATGGCGATCCGCGCGCAGCCGAGCGTACATTCCAGCTCCTGTCACAGGTCACGGGTCGGGCCGGGCGTACCGGTCTGAAGAGCCACGGTCTGCTACAGACCTACCAGCCGCAGCATCCGGTGATGCAGGCGATCGTTTCGGGTGACGCCGGCGCTTTCTATGAGCGCGAGATCGCCGAGCGTGAGCGTGCGATCCTGCCGCCGTTTGGCCGTCTTGCCTCGATCATCGTTTCTGCCGAAACGCGCCATGATGCCGAGAGCCATGCGCGCGGCATGCGCAACGCGGCGCCGCACGTTTCAGGCATCTCGGTGCTGGGGCCGGCCGAGGCGCCGCTGGCGCTGGTGCGCGGTCGCCATCGCTTCCGCCTGCTCGTACACGGCCGGCGAAACTCAGACATGCAGGGCTTTCTGCGCGCTTTGCTCGCCCACTCTCCAAAGGAACGGGGCTCGGTTCATGTGCAGCTCGATATCGATCCGCAAAGCTTCTTGTAAATCGCGGCGCGTCGGGCTTTTGCTGGCTCGCGCAATCGTGGCATAAGAAGCATATTTCGCGTGATTTGGGGGCTTGTAATGGAACTGTACTTTCCCGACGAACTTGGTGAACGACTTGCTTTTTGTTCGGCGGCATTCGCCGCTTTGGCCGGTCTCATCATTATGTTTGCACCGGGCTACGCTATGCGTCTTTTTGGTCTGCAATTGCGCGAGGGACGACGTGATGGTTATGCGGAGCTTCGTTCGACAGGCGCCGTCTATCTAGCTCTTGGTCTGGCTCCTATCATGCTTGGACAGCCAGATATCTACCTCGTGTTCGGCGCTGTCTTCACGCTTGCGGCATTTGCGCGTGTTGTTTCGTTGCTTTCCGACCGGGGAGGAACCGTTATCAATTATATACTATTGGTTGTGTACATTGTTCTGGCCGCACTTCCGATCGGCTACGTTTATGGATTCTTTTCAGCCTAGAATCGATCCAAATTGGACCGCTTGACTATGGGGCGGCGAAGTATCGCGCATTTTTGCCGCATAAATCGCGGCTAAAACAGGATAACGGCGTTACGCGTGTTGCGAGTCCCGATATCCTATGTTAGACGGACCCCGAATTTCGGAAGAAGCAAGAGGCTTCTCTTGCGATTTCTGGGGGAAATCAAAACGAATTCAAGAATTTAGATCAGGCGCCCGCCGGAAGCCGGATTCTTGGGTTGAAATCAGGGAAATTTGTGCCGTGGCAGACACGTCCCAGCTTACATCTGGTGTTGCAGAACGATATGCCTCGTCGCTGTTCGAACTGGCGCTCGAGGAAAAGGCAGTCGATACCGTGACCGCCGATCTCGATCGTTTTCAGGCGATGCTCGATGAGAGCGAAGATCTGAAGCGCTTCGTCTCCAGCCCGGTCTTTTCGGCCGAGGATCAGTTGAAGGCGATCGTTGCGATCAGCGAAAAGGCTGGCATCAGTGGCTTCTTCGCAAACTTCCTGAAGGTCGTGGCGCGTAATCGCCGCCTGTTTGCTCTCCCGGGCATGATCAAGGCCTTCCGGATCATCGCTGCAAACCAGCGTGGCGAAATTACCGCCGAGGTAACCTCGGCCCATGCGCTCTCCGCAGCGCAGGAAACTGAATTGAAGGCGGCGCTCAAGGGCGTCACCGGCAAAGACGTGGCGCTCGCCGTCACGGTTGATCCGTCAATTCTTGGTGGTCTGATCGTGAAGGTCGGGTCCCGTCAGATTGATACGTCTCTTCGTACCAAACTCTCTACCCTTAAGCTTGCATTGAAAGAGGTTGGCTGATGGATATCCGCGCCGCGGAAATTTCCGCAATTCTCAAAGATCAGATTAAAAATTTCGGCAAAGAGGCAGAAGTCTCGGAAGTCGGTCAGGTGCTCTCCGTCGGTGACGGTATCGCTCGCGTTTACGGTCTGGACAACGTCCAGGCAGGCGAGATGGTCGAGTTCCCGGGCGGCATCCGCGGCATGGCGCTGAACCTTGAGTCCGATAACGTCGGTGTCGTTATTTTCGGCTCCGACCGCGACATCAAGGAAGGCGACACCGTTAAGCGGACCGGCGCCATCGTTGACGTTCCGGTTGGTCCGGAACTGCTCGGCCGCGTTGTCGACGCTCTCGGCAACCCGATCGACGGCAAGGGCCCGATCAACGCGACCCGCCGTGCGCGCGTCGACGTCAAGGCTCCTGGCATCATTCCGCGCAAGTCGGTTCATGAGCCGATGTCGACCGGCCTCAAGGCCATCGACGCGCTCATCCCGGTTGGCCGTGGCCAGCGCGAGCTCGTCATCGGCGACCGCCAGACCGGCAAGACCGCCATCATTCTCGACACGATCCTGAACCAGAAGCCGATCCACGACAACGGCCCGGACGGCGACAAGCTGTTCTGCGTCTACGTCGCTATCGGCCAGAAGCGTTCGACCGTTGCCCAGTTCGTCAAGGTTCTCGAAGAGCGCGGCGCACTGAAGTACTCGATCGTTGTTGCTGCTACGGCTTCCGATCCGGCTCCGATGCAGTACCTGGCACCGTTCGCCGGTTGCGCCATGGGCGAATACTTCCGCGACAACGGCCAGCATGCTCTCATCGGTTACGACGACCTTTCGAAGCAGGCTGTCGCCTATCGTCAGATGTCGCTCCTGCTGCGCCGTCCGCCGGGCCGCGAAGCTTATCCCGGCGACGTTTTCTACCTTCACTCCCGTCTCCTCGAGCGCGCTGCTAAGCTCTCCGACGAGAAGGGCGCTGGCTCTCTGACGGCTCTGCCTGTCATCGAAACCCAGGGTAACGACGTTTCGGCGTTCATTCCGACCAACGTGATCTCGATCACCGACGGACAGATCTTCCTTGAAACCGACCTGTTCTACCAGGGCATTCGTCCGGCCGTTAACGTCGGTCTGTCGGTTTCGCGCGTTGGTTCTGCCGCTCAGATCAAGGCCATGAAGCAGGTTGCCGGCTCGATCAAGGGCGAACTCGCCCAGTATCGCGAAATGGCCGCCTTCGCTCAGTTCGGCTCAGACCTCGATGCCTCGACGCAGCGCCTGCTTAACCGCGGTGCACGCCTGACCGAACTCCTGAAGCAGCCGCAGTTCTCGCCGCTGAAGACGGAAGAGCAGGTTGCGGTGATCTTCGCCGGCGTCAACGGCTACCTCGACAAGATCCCGGTCAACCAGGTCGGCAAGTTCGAGCAGGGCCTGCTGTCGTACCTGCGCTCCGAAGGTGCGTCGATCCTCGACACGATCCGTAACGACAAGGCCATCAGCGACGATACGAAGGGCAAGCTCACTGCTGCCATCGACAGCTTCGCGAAGTCTTTCTCGTAATCGGACCCAGTTAGGACGGATCACGGATGCCTTCACTTAAGGATCTGAAAAACCGGATCGCCTCCGTCAAGGCGACGCAGAAGATCACCAAGGCGATGAAAATGGTCGCCGCGGCGAAGCTTCGGCGTGCGCAGGAGGCGGCCGAGGCCGCTCGGCCCTATTCGCAGCGGATGAGTGCGGTTTTGGCGAACATCGCCAAGGCCGTCACCGAAGCGGATGGTGCGCCGACGCTCATGACCGGTACAGGCAAGGATCAGGTTCACCTGCTCGTCGTCTGCACCGCCGAGCGCGGCCTCTGCGGCGGTTTCAACTCGCAGATTTCTCGTTTTGCCCGTGATCATGCCCGCAAGCTGATCGCCGAAGGCAAGACGGTGAAGATCTTCACGGTCGGCAAGAAGGGCTACGACAGCCTGCGCCGCGAATTCCTCTCGCTCATCGTCGAGCGCAAGGAACTGCGCGACGTCAAGCGTGTCGCCTTCGAAAACGCCGACAGCATCGGCAAGCGCATCATCGAGATGTACGAAGCCGGTGAGTTCGACGTCTGCACGTTGTTCTACTCGGAATTCAAGTCGGTGATCTCGCAGGTTCCGACGGCACAGCAGCTCATCCCGGCTTCGGCTGGTGACGTTGTCGCCGAAGATGCCGCGCATGCGGGTGCGGTCTACGAATACGAGCCGGATCCGGCATCGATCCTGAGCGATCTGATCCCACGCAACATCTCTGTCCAGATCTTCCGCGCGCTCCTTGAGAACGTCGCCGGCGAAATGGGCGCAAAGATGAGCGCGATGGACAATGCGACGCGTAACGCTGGTGAGATGATCAACAAGCTGACGCTGAACTACAACCGTCAGCGTCAGGCTCAGATCACCAAGGAACTCATTGAAATCATTTCGGGCGCGGAAGCGCTCTGAGGTTAGGGAAAGAGGGTAAGAAGATGGCTAAGGCAGCTACCCCCAAGAAGGCCGCGGCAGGCTCCGCCGGCAAGGTCACGCAGGTTATCGGCGCCGTCGTAGACGTTGCCTTCGAAGGCGAACTGCCGGCGATCCTGAACGCGCTCGAAACCACGAACGGCGGCAACCGCCTCGTGCTCGAAGTCGCTCAGCACCTGGGTGAAAACGAAGTTCGTACGATCGCCATGGACTCGACCGAAGGTCTGGTTCGCGGTCAGGCCGTTTCGGATACCGGTGGCCCGATCACGGTTCCGGTCGGTCCGGAAACGCTCGGCCGTATCATGAACGTCATCGGCGAGCCGGTTGACGAAGCTGGCCCGCTGGTCACTTCGGGCAAGCGCGCTATCCACCAGGACGCTCCTGCCTACGTCGACCAGTCGACCGAAGCACAGATCCTCGTCACCGGCATCAAGGTCGTCGACCTGCTCGCGCCTTACGCAAAGGGCGGCAAGATCGGCCTGTTCGGCGGCGCTGGCGTCGGCAAGACCGTTCTCATCATGGAACTGATCAACAACGTCGCCAAGGCGCACGGTGGTTACTCGGTATTCGCTGGCGTGGGTGAACGTACCCGCGAAGGCAACGACCTCTACCACGAAATGATCGAATCGGGCGTCAACAAGCATGGCGGCGGCGAAGGCTCCAAGGCTGCGCTGGTTTACGGCCAGATGAACGAACCGCCGGGCGCCCGCGCACGCGTCGCTCTGACGGGTCTCACCATCGCTGAAGACTTCCGCGACAAGGGCCAGGACGTTCTGTTCTTCGTCGACAACATCTTCCGCTTCACGCAGGCTGGCTCGGAAGTGTCGGCTCTGCTCGGCCGTATTCCTTCGGCCGTTGGTTATCAGCCGACGCTCGCCACCGACATGGGCCAGATGCAGGAACGCATCACGACCACGACGACGGGCTCGATTACCTCGGTTCAGGCCATTTACGTCCCCGCCGACGACTTGACCGACCCGGCTCCGGCAACCTCGTTCGCCCACCTGGACGCAACGACCGTTCTGTCGCGCTCGATCGCTGAAAAGGGTATCTACCCGGCCGTTGACCCGCTCGACTCGACCTCGCGCATGCTCGACCCGATGGTCGTCGGCGAAGAGCACTACGAAGTCGCCCGTAAGGTCCAGACGACGCTTCAGCGCTACAAGTCGCTGCAGGACATCATCGCCATCCTCGGCATGGACGAACTGTCCGAAGAGGACAAGATGACGGTTACCCGCGCCCGCAAGATCGAGCGCTTCCTGTCGCAGCCGTTCTTCGTCGCCGAAGTCTTCACCGGTTCGCCGGGCAAGCTGGTTGCTCTCGAAGACACGATCAAGGGCTTCAAGGGCCTCGTGAACGGCGATTACGACCACCTGCCGGAAGCAGCCTTTTACATGGTCGGCTCGATGGAAGAAGCCATCGAAAAGGCCAAGAAGCTCTCCGCAGCTGCTTGATGCATTCCCTTACGGCGCGCTGGGATTGCCCAAGCGCGCCGTCTCTCGTTTCAAAGACAATCAAGAAGTGAAACGTCATGGCTGACAATTTCAATTTTGAACTCGTATCTCCGGAGCGCCTGCTCCTGTCGGAGATGGTGACCGAAGTTGTCATTCCGGCAACCGAGGGCGAGATGACCGTCATGGCGAACCACGCCCCGACGATGACCACCATCAAGCCGGGTATCGTCAGCGTTCGCTCCGCAAGCGGCGCAAAGCAGGACTACGTCGTATTCGGCGGTTTTGCTGACATCCTGCCGACCGGTTGCACGCTGCTCGCCGAATCGGCGGTTGCGAAGGAAGACCTGACCAAGGATGAACTGACCCGCCGCATCGACAGTGCGAAGCGCGAGTTGCTGGATGCACACCATCACGAGCACAAGTCGGCGCTGGAGCACTTCATCATGGAAATGACGCACCTCAGCGGCGTCATCGAAGACTGATCTGCTTCTAGCAGCATGATTAAAAGCGGCCTATCGGGCCGCTTTTTTGTTTTCGGCGTCTCTGTACGAAGTCTCCGCACGGCTGGTGTGTTCTTGTCTCTCCGGCTAAATTCATGGATGCTAAGGCCGAAGTGTTGTTTGGGGGGGTAGCATATGTTTCATCCGCGGCTGTTCGAAAACAAGAACGTTGTCGTCACCGGAGCCGGCCGGGGGATTGGCCTAGAGGTTGCGCGACAGTTCCTGGATTGCGGGGCCAAGGTGCTCGTCCATACCGGGCGTTCCGCCGATCGATCGCTTCCGGATTTCCTGTTGACCGCGGAGGAAGATCGGCGGGCGTTTCTAATCCCCGCGGACTTTTCATCGACCTCCGGCACCGAGACATTTGGTGCAGCCGTTCTCGGTGCCTTTGATCGCATCGACGTGCTCGTGAACAATGCGGGCACCATGGTCGGCCGGTTTCCTGCCGATAGTTTGACGGATGAGCAGTACGCCTCGATCGTGCAGTTGAACCAGACCTCGGTCGTCGAGCTGACGCGGTTGCTGCTGCCGGCGCTCCGCTCCGCACGTGGCGCCATTGTCAACACCGTCTCCATCTCGGCGGTAACAGGCGGAAGTCCCGGTTCGGCGATCTATTCGGCCTCCAAGGCGTTTGTTTCCACTTACTCAAAGGCCCTTGCCAGGGAGCTCGCACCCGATGGGGTCCGGGTCAATTGCGTGTCGCCCGGGACGATCGAGACGGACTTCCACCAGCGCTATTCCTCGGCTGAAAAGCTGGAATCCACGCGCAAGACCATCCCACTGCAGCGTTTGGGCACGCCGGAAGACTGCGCACCAGCCTATCTGTTTCTCTCGGCGCCCTCTCTCTCGGGCTACATCACGGGCCAGGTCATCGAGATAAACGGTGGTCAGCTGATCTGCTGATCGCTCTGCGACTTTTTTTGGCATTTTAGAAGATCCAAAGTATCGCTCTACCCGTATATGTTAGTATGTCTATTCTGACATTCTATTTATGCAATTAGAGATAGATAAATATGCACTTGCCTACACCCAGAGAGGGCACGAGCAGCCACGAGCTGCAAAAGTTCTCGACGCGCGCACGCGAGGCAAGCGACCTGCTCAAGGCGCTGGCGCATCACACTCGGATCCTGATCCTTTGCATCATTGCCGACGAGGAAAAGACCGTCGGCCAAATCGAGGACATCCTGGGCATTCAGCAGGCGATGGTTTCGCAGCAATTGGCGCGCCTGCGGCTGGAAGGCTTAGTCACGACGCGGCGGGATGGACGCCTTGTCTATTATCGTGTTGGAACACCCAGCACGATCACGTTCCTGAACTCGCTCTTCAGCATGGTCCCCGCAACGGAGTAGGCTTGATCTCGGGGCTTGCGTATCGCAGACAGCGACGCGAAAATAACGCGTGCCGTAGTTCGGCGCGGAGGCCGAATGATCGACAAGCTGGAATTCTTCATCGCGCTCGCCAATGAGAAGCATTTCGGCCGCGCCGCCGAAGAGTGCGGCGTCTCGCAGCCCAGCCTTTCCGCCGCCATCCGCCAGCTTGAAGATCAGCTTGGCGTCGTTCTGGTCCAGCGCGGGTCCCGTTTTCAAGGGTTGACCCCCGAAGGCCAGCGGGTGCTCGAATGGGCACGTCGGATCGTCAGCGATGCCCGGACGATGCGAGAGGAAATGCGCGCGGCGCGCAAGGGGCTCTCCGGCCACATCAAGATCGCGGTCATCCCTACCGCGCTGGCCATGCTGCCGCGCATCACCATGCCGTTTCAGGAGCGCCACCCCGATGTGACGTTTTCGATCGTCTCCCGCAACTCCCTGCAGGTGCTGAGCATGTTGGAGAATCTGGAGATCGATGCCGGCATCACCTATCTCGAGAACGAGCCGCTCGGCCGCGTTACCAGCGTGCCGCTCTACGAGGAGCGCTACAATCTCATCACCGCCGCAGGCAGTCCCCTGTCCGATCGCGAGAGTGTGACCTGGAAGGAGCTCGGCGATATCAGGCTTTGCCTATTGACGGCGGACATGCAGAACCGCCGGATCATCAATCAACTTCTCGCCGAGGCGGGTGCCACGGCGCATCCGACGCTCGAATCGAATTCGATGATCGTCCTCTTCTCACACGTAAGGACCGGCCGCTGGGCGAGCATCATGCCCCGCAACGTCGCAAAATCCTTTGGCTTTCCTGCCGAGATCAGGATGATACCGATCGTCGAGCCGCAAGCGCATCATGTGGTCGGTCTCGTCGCCACGCATCGCGAACCCTTCACGCCGCTGGTCTCCGCGCTGCTGCATGAAGCGCGCATCCTCGCCGAAACACCTGAACTTCGATAGGTTTT
This sequence comes from Rhizobium sp. AC44/96, assembly GCF_001692185.1. NCBI lineage: Bacteria > Pseudomonadati > Pseudomonadota > Alphaproteobacteria > Hyphomicrobiales > Rhizobiaceae > Rhizobium > Rhizobium sp. AC44/96. The sequence goes on along the minus strand of NZ_LXKO01000041.1, from coordinate 77,167 downwards.
TCCTATCGTTTGACGGAACAGCGTTATTGATCGCTTCGCCGTTGCCTGAGAAAGTTCTATAATGAACTGACTTAGCGGTTTCGTCGGCCACAGGTTTCGGTAGAGAGCCCGCCCGCCCAAGCTGCTTCGCATAGTGTGCAGGCCGTGGGAGGGCTGCTGATGAACATTCATGTCGCCAGGAGCGATATCGCCGAGCGCACACGCGCCATCATCGACCATCTGAAATCTCTCGAAGGCCCGCTGCTGCCGATCCTCCACGAGATTCAGGACGAGTTCGGCTATGTCCCGCGCGAAGCGCTGCCGGTCATTGCCGAAGAGCTCAATCTGTCGCGAGCCGAAGTGCATGGCGTCGTTACGTTTTATCATGACTATCGCGATCATCCCGCTGGACGGCATGTTCTGAAGCTCTGTCGGGCCGAGGCCTGCCAGTCGATGGGCGGTGACGAGTTGGCCGAACGGGTCAAAGCCATGCTCGGTATAGACTGGCACGGCACCACGCCGGACGGCGCAATTACGCTCGAACCTGTCTTCTGTCTTGGGCTCTGTTCGTGCTCGCCGTCCGCGATGATGGACGGCGAGGTTCATGGCCGGGTGGATGTCGCCGATATCGAAGAAATGATCGAGGAGGCACGCCGATGACCGTCAGGATCTATGTCCCGCGGGATGCGGCAGCGCTGGCGCTCGGTGCGGATAAGGTGGCGGATGCGGTGGCGCGAGAGATCGCAGATCGCGGCCTCGACGCCAAGATCGTGCGCAACGGTTCGCGCGGCATGCACTGGCTGGAGCCGCTGGTTGAAGTCGAAGTTGCCGGCAAACGGATCGGCTATGGCCCGGTGAAGGCCCGCGACGTCGCGGCTCTGTTTGACGAGGGGCTGATCTCGGGTGGCGATCACCGGCTCTGTCTCGGGGAGGTCGAAGAACTACCGTTCCTGAAGCGGCAGACGCGGCTTACCTTTGCGCGTTGCGGCGTGATCGATCCGCTATCGCTGGATGACTACGAGGCTCATGGTGGTCTTGCCGGTTTGCGCCGCGCAGCCTCCATGCAAGCCGCCGATATCGTCAAGGAAGTCACCGACTCCGGCCTGCGCGGCCGCGGTGGTGCCGGCTTTCCCACCGGGATCAAGTGGAAGACCGTGCTCGACGCACAGGGTGCGCGCAAGTACATCGTCTGCAACGCCGACGAGGGCGACAGCGGTACCTTCGCCGACCGAATGATCATGGAGGGCGATCCCTTCGTCCTGATCGAGGGGATGGCGATCGCGGGTCTTGCTACGGGGGCGACCAAGGGTTTCGTCTATACGCGCTCGGAGTACCCGCACGCGATCGCAGCGATGACCCGGGCAATCGACATCGCCCGCAGTGCCGGCATTCTCGGCACCTCCGTGCTCGGTTCGGGCAAAGCCTTCGATATGGAGGTTCGCACCGGTGCCGGCGCCTATGTCTGCGGCGAGGAAACGGCGCTGCTGAACAGCCTGGAAGGCAAACGCGGTATCGTCCGCGCCAAGCCGCCATTGCCGGCGCACAAAGGCCTGTTCGACTGTCCGACCGTCATCAACAATGTGATCTCGCTGGCATCGGTCCCTGTCATCATGGAGAAGGGGGCGGCTTACTATCGCGATTTCGGTATGGGTCGCTCGCGCGGCACGATCCCGCTACAGATCGCCGGAAACGTGAAGCATGCCGGCCTGTTCGAGACGGCGTTCGGGCTCTCGCTCGGAGAAATCATCGACGACATCGGCGGCGGCACGGCGTCCGGCCGTCCTGTCAAGGCTGTGCAGGTCGGCGGGCCGTTGGGCGCCTATTTCCCACGGGCCCTGTTCGATACGCCGTTCGACTATGAAGCCTTTGCGGCCAAGGACGGGCTGATCGGCCATGCCGGCATCGTCGTCTTCGACGATCGTGCCGACATGCTGAAGCAGGCGCGTTTCGCCATGGAGTTCTGTGCCGTCGAAAGCTGCGGCAAGTGCACGCCCTGCCGCATCGGCTCGACACGCGGGGTGGAAACGGCCGACAAGATTGCGAAGGGCATTGAACCAGAGAAGAATCGGGCGCTCCTTGCCGATCTCTGCAACACGATGAAGTTCGGCTCGCTTTGCGCGCTCGGCGGTTTCACGCCCTATCCCGTCATGAGCGCCATGACGCACTTCCCCGAAGATTTCGTCCCCACACCTCTTATTGAAGCGGCGGAGTAAGACCTATGCCTCTCGTCCACGAAACCGATTACGGCACGCCGGCCTCCTCCTCCGAAACCATGGTGACGCTCACCATCGACGGCAACCAGGTGACGGTGCCCGAAGGCACCTCGATCATGCGCGCATCGATGGATGCCGGCATCGAGATCCCCAAGCTCTGCGCCACTGACATGATCGACGCATTCGGCTCCTGCCGGCTCTGTCTTGTCGAGATCCAGGGGCGGGCCGGCCTTCCGGCATCGTGCACCACACCGGTCGCGGCAGGGATGGTTGTCTCGACGCAGACTAGCCGGCTGAAGGATATCCGCAAGGGCGTGATGGAGCTCTACATCTCCGACCATCCGCTCGACTGTCTCACCTGTGCCGCCAATGGCGATTGCGAGTTGCAGGACATGGCAGGCGCCGTCGGTCTACGCGATGTGCGCTACGGCTATGACGGCGACAACCACGTCAAGGCGCGAGACAATGGCGGGCTCAATGCCAAATGGGCGCCGAAGGACGAGAGCAATCCTTACTTCACGTTCGATCCCGCGAAGTGCATCGTCTGTTCGCGCTGCGTGCGGGCCTGCGAGGAAGTGCAGGGCACGTTTGCGCTGACCATCGAGGGGCGCGGCTTTGACTCGCGCGTTTCGGCCGGCATGCACGAGGATTTCGTCTCGTCGGAATGCGTCTCCTGTGGCGCATGCGTGCAGGCCTGCCCGACGGCGACGCTGACCGAGAAGGCGGTGATCGAAATCGGCCAGCCGGAGCATTCGGTGGTGACCACCTGCGCCTATTGCGGCGTTGGCTGCTCCTTCAAGGCGGAGATGCGCGGCGAGGAACTGGTGCGCATGGTGCCCTGGAAGGACGGACAGGCGAACCGTGGGCATTCCTGCGTCAAGGGCCGCTTTGCCTACGGCTATTCCAGCCACAAGGACCGCATACTGAACCCGATGGTGCGTGAGAAGATCACGGACCCGTGGCGCGAAGTGACCTGGGACGAGGCTTTCGCGCATGTCGCCTCGGAATTCCGCCGCATCCAGTATCAGTATGGCCGCGACTCCGTCGGTGGCATTACCTCCTCGCGCTGCACCAATGAGGAAACCTATCTGGTGCAGAAGCTCGTGCGTGCCGGTTTTGGCAACAACAATGTCGACACCTGCGCCCGCGTCTGCCATTCGCCCACCGGCTACGGTCTTGGCCAGGCCTTCGGCACCTCGGCGGGTACGCAGAACTTCGACAGCGTCGAGAAGAGCGATGTCGTCGTCATTATCGGCGCCAATCCGACGGATGGACATCCGGTCTTCGGGTCGCGCCTCAAGAAGCGGCTTCGGCAGGGCGCCAAGCTGATCGTCATCGATCCGCGCCGGACCGATATCGTGCGCTCGCCGCATGTCGAGGCGTCGTATCACTTGCCGCTGAAACCAGGCACGAACGTCGCCGTCATGACCTCGCTAGCGCATGTGATCGTCACCGAGGGTCTGTTCGACGAGCGTTTCATCCGCGAGCGCTGCGACTGGTCCGAATTCGAGGATTGGGCGGCCTTCGTCGCCGAGCCGCAGCACAGCCCGGAAGCGACGGAAGCGCTGACCGGTGTACCGTGTGACCTACTGCGGGGCGCTGCCCGTCTTTATGCCACCGGTGGGAACGGTGCGATCTATTACGGCCTCGGCGTGACCGAGCATAGCCAGGGTTCGACAACGGTCATGGCTATTGCCAACCTAGCGATGGTGACCGGCAATATCGGCCGTCCCGGCGTGGGCGTGAACCCGCTGCGCGGTCAGAACAACGTGCAGGGTTCCTGCGATATGGGTTCCTTCCCGCACGAACTGCCGGGCTATCGTCACGTCTCCGACGATGCGACGCGCGATATCTTCGAAAAGCTCTGGGGCGTGAAGATCAGCGACGAGCCGGGCTTGCGCATCCCCAACATGCTCGATGCCGCCGTCGATGGCTCCTTCAAGGGGCTCTATGTCCAGGGCGAGGACATCCTGCAGTCCGATCCCGATACCAAGCATGTGGCGGCAGGCCTGGCGGCGATGGAGTGCGTGGTGGTCCATGACCTCTTCCTGAACGAGACCGCGAACTATGCGCATGTCTTCCTGCCAGGTTCGAGCTTCCTCGAGAAGGACGGCACCTTTACCAATGCCGAGCGCCGCATCAACCGCGTGCGCAAGGTGATGAGCCCGAAGAACGGCTATGCCGACTGGGAAGTGACACAGAAGCTCGCCCAAGCGATGGGCCTTGCCTGGAGTTACCAGCACCCGTCCGAGATCATGGATGAGATCGCGGCCACGACGCCGAGCTTCGCCATGGTGTCCTACGACTATCTGGAAAAGATGGGCTCGGTGCAGTGGCCTTGCAACGAAGCGCATCCTGAGGGATCGCCGATCATGCATGTCGATGGATTCGTGCGCGGGAAGGGCAAGTTCATCCGCACCGAATATGTCGCCACCGACGAGCGTACGGGACCGCGCTTCCCGCTGCTGCTCACAACCGGCCGTATCCTGAGCCAGTACAATGTTGGTGCGCAGACGCGGCGCACGGAGAATGTCGTCTGGCATTCCGAAGACCGGCTGGAGATCCATCCGCACGATGCCGAACAACGCGGCATTCGCGATGGCGACTGGGTGAAGCTGATGAGCCGATCCGGGGATACGACGCTGAGGGCGTTGATCACCGATCGCGTTTCACCCGGCGTGGTCTACACCACCTTCCATCATCCCGATACGCAGGCCAATGTGATCACGACGGACTTCTCGGACTGGGCGACGAATTGCCCCGAGTACAAGGTGACGGCGGTGCAGGTCTCGCCTTCCAACGGTCCATCCGATTGGCAGGTCGAGTATGACGAGCAGGCTCGGCAAAGCCGGCGGATATCGGGCAAGCTGGAGGCCGCAGAGTAATGACCGAGCGGCCAAGCCGGATTGCCGTCAGACGCACGGCCCGCAGCGGCGGTGTGATGGTATCCGGCGAGCGCATCGTGCCGGAGGAGGTTCCCATAGCCTTCTCCTATGGTGGTTCGACGCATGCGGTCATGATGGGAACACCTGCTGATCTCGAGGATTTCGCCATCGGCTTCAGCCTCACGGAAGGGATCATCCGGCGGCGCGACGAGATCTCGGCGATCGAGGTGGTCGAGAGCGAGCAGGGCATCGACGTGCAGGTTTCGCTGGTCGATGAGGCTGCCCTCGCTTTAACGGCGCGCCGCCGGAGCATGGCAGGCCCGGTCGGCTGCGGTCTCTGTGGCATCGAATCCATCGAGCAGGCGGTTCGCAGCGTGCCCGATGTGTCCGCGGCAGGCATGACGATCAGCCATGAGCAGATCGTGGAAGCGATTTCGCTCTTGAATGGAGCGCAGCCCCTGCACCGGGAGACGCGAGCGGTCCATGGAGCGGGCTTCTATGTTCCCGGCCAGGGTCTCGTCGCCGTGCGCGAGGATGTCGGGCGGCACAATGCGCTGGACAAGCTTTGCGGTGCGGTTGTTCGCCTGGGTCTTTCAGGCGCGGGGGGCGTCGTTGCCGTCACCAGCCGTTTGTCTGTCGAGATGGTGCAGAAGGCCGCCATTCTCGGCAGCCCTGTGCTGATCGCCATCTCCGCGCCGACGGCGCTTGCGATCCGCACCGCCGAGCAGGCGGGGATGACCCTGATCGCCCTCGTTCGCGGCGAGGATTTCGAGATTTTCACCCATTCGCACCGCATCCAGCCGGGACATATTTCCGATGTCGCATGATACCCAGACCAAACTCGTCTACATGGCAAACCAGATCGCGACGTTCTTCAAGACGCAGCCCGAGGATGAAGCGGTGCCGGGGGTGGCTTCCCACATCAATAAATTCTGGGAGCCGCGCATGCGGCGCCAGCTTTTCGAGATACTGGAGCGTGACGACAACGGACTGAATCCGCTGGTGGTGCAGGCTGCAACGCTGATCCGTCGCCCGGAATAGCCAATCCCAAGCGCAAGACAGAAATCGGAGAAGCGCCGGCAAGCCGGCGCTTTCCTGCATCAACGCATGGCGATGACCATCTTGCAGAGCTTTACCAGGCTTGAATCGAACCCACCTGAACGCACGACGTCCTTGCAGCGGACCTTGATCTTTGCCTGCTCGGCGGATGACATGTCGTCATAGGCGAGCAACGGGTTCTTCGGATTGCCGGTCGTTCCCGGGCCTGTTGTACCTGGCCCCGATGTGCCGGGTCCCGTCGGGTTGCTTACCGATGGCACGCCGAGGTCGACGTCCGCAATCGTATTCCCACCCAAACCAACGGTGGCTTTTGCTGTGGCGAGGCTGCTGCCACCCACGTTCGCGCCAACATCGGCATTGACCCCTCTGGAGCCGCCGACACTTGCGGTCGTGCTCACGCCAAGACCGCGGCTGCTGCCGCCGACCGACGTATTGCTGTTGATGCCGCTGGCACCACCGACAGAGGCGTTGACGCCAAGGCCGCCCGACGAGCTGCTGCCGACATTGGCGTTCACGCCGCTGGCACCGCCAACCGAGACGCTCAAGCCGCTATTGCTACTGTTGACGCTGACGCCGTTCTTGCCGCCGATATCAAGCGCGCTCGCCGGAATGGGAGCCACCAGCCCCGCACTGCCAAGAAGAAGGATGGCTATGGTCGTTGTCTTGTAACTCATACTAACCTCCAAACGATCTCTTACCGGAACTCGATGCTCCGGCTTGGGGAAACAGAATGGAAGCGCGCTTTCATCTTGCGATTGGCAGCAACCAAGGGTGGCTGCCAGCCTTTCACCATAAGAGAAAGATAATATGCGCGAAGCCTAAGATTTCAATATTTCCTCACGCATAGGTAATTTAGGATTTTCGGTAGGCCTAATCGATCGTGAACGCAAAGGCAAAGAATCTCGTCTGCTATGAGGATGGTCGAGCTCTCTTATCACCTGTTTCTAATGGACAAACTATTGAAATTTAACATCTTTGACGTTGTTGAGGGTTTGATTGCGTGGGCCTCGGGGAGCGACTTGGTTTCCCATTTTCATATTCCGCTAATGCAATGTGTAGTCGAGCTTGTTCTCTTTGCTGAGGGATCTTCGAAGCTCGCCAGAATTGCAGAAGTCGGCACCGCGCTTGGCGATGCCGGCTGTTCACACCTGTCAGCTGTTTAGAACTCTTGCCAGCTATCGGCCACAGGCGCTGCCGCACCGTGGGCTCTTGCCACGCGGGCGACCAGATGCAGCGCCGGGGAGGGCGCTGGCCTCGGCGCGCCTCGAGATGCGTAGGTCTCGGCTAGGCGGAACTGCGCAATCAGGGCCCGAAGCGCTTCCGCTTCTGCGGCGAGTTTGTGGCTTGCCGCGGTGCTCTCCTCGACCATCGCAGCGTTCTGCTGGGTGGCCTGATCCATGGAGTTGACGGCGTGGTTGATCTCCTTGAGGCCAGTCGCCTGCTCCTTGGATGCCTCGACGATGGCGACGACGTTGGTGTTGATGTCGCCGACCTGTGTCACGATTGTTTCCAGCGCCTTGCCGGTCTGGCCGACAAGATCGACGCCGTTGCGGACAAGTTCGCTCGATTTGGTGATCAGCGACTTGATCTCCTTCGCTGCGCTGGCGGAGCGCTGGGCGAGTTCACGCACTTCCTGTGCCACGACTGCAAAGCCTTTGCCTGCCTCGCCGGCGCGGGCCGCCTCCACACCGGCATTGAGCGCGAGCAGATTCGTCTGGAAGGCGATATCGTCGATGACGCCGATGATGTTGGTGATTTCTCGTGAGGATTGCTCGATCTGGTCCATGGCCGAGACCGCATTGCGGACGACGAGCCCGGATTGTTCGGCGCCGTGCTTTGTCTTGGCGACCAGCTTACCGGCTTCGTCGGCACGATGGCTGGAGTCGTTGACGGTTGTGGTGATCTGTTCGAGCGCGGCAGCGGTCTCCTCGACCGACGCGGCTTGCTGCTCGGTTCGCTTGGAGAAGGAATCCGCTGATGAGCCGATTTCGCGGGATCCGGCGGCAATCGCGCGCGCATTTTCGCCCACGGTATTCAGCGTTTCGGATAGCTTGGCGACCGTGGCATTGAAATCGTGCCGCAACTGTTCCATCGACGGTACGAAGGCGGCATCCACGGTCTTGGTGAGATCGCCTTCCGACAGTCCGCGAAGCGCTTCAGCAAGCTGGGTGATTGCGCTCATTCGTTGGGTAACGTCGGTCGCGAACTTTACGACCTTGTAGACTTTGCCGTTGGCGTCGCTAATTGGGTTATAGGCCGCCTGGATCCAGATCTCCTTGCCACCCTTTCCGTATCGAACGAACTCATTGGCGATGAACTCGCCTTGAGCGAGCCGGCGCCAGAAATTGGCGTATTCATCCGTTCGCGTGTATGCCGGTTCGCAGAACATGCTGTGGTGCTTGCCCGCAATTTCAAAGAGCGAGTAGCCGAGCGCGCCGCAGAAGTTCTCGTTTGCCGTCAGGATCTCGCCGGTGGGGGTAAACTCGATAACGGCTTGCGAGCGGGAGATCGCGTCGAGCTTGCCGGCGTCCTCGACCGCTTTCTTCTTCACATCGGTGATGTCGGCGGCAAATTTTATGACCTTGTAGGGTTTGCCGTTCTTGAACACAGGATTGTAGGTGGCCTGGATCCAGATCTCCCGACCGCCCTTTGCAAGGCGCTTGTAGGCGCCGGAGTCGTGTTCGCCTCTGCCGAGCCGAGCCCAGAAGTCGCGGTATTCCGATGTCGCGGTATAGGTCGGCTCACAGAACATGCTGTGATGCTTGCCGGCGATTTCCGAGAGGCTATATCCAAGCGCATTGCAAAAATTCTCGTTTGCCTTCAGGACGTTGCCCTTGAGATCAAACTCGATGATTGCCTGCGACTTCGAAATCGCGTCGAGGATATTCTTCGAATCAGATGACAGACCGAACATTTTCATCCCCTCAATGCGCGGGCGCCAATGCTCCGCGCGTTCCATTAACCTGACGACTGTTGTCGTTCCAAGGCCGTTCGTCGGTGCCCATTTCGACGCGAGAAATTCCTAGTCGCCACAACCAATGATCGGACCATGAGGGTTAATGTTTAGTGTAAAAGAAATATCTAATTTAATATGAGTGTTATGGTAGAAATTATGATGAATTTCTTATAATGAGTGTATTCGTCTACAAAAAAAGCCGCTCGATCTGAGCGGCTTTTTTTTGGTGTTTAGCTTTCGCTATGCGGCGAGTTCGTCCGCTTCGTTTTCCTTGAACATCTTGGCGAGGTTCAGGAAGCAGATCATGCCATTCTCGGAGGCGATGATGCCCTCGCAGAAGGCGCGGTCGAACGATGCGGTCACTTCCGGTACCGGCTGCACCTGGCCAGACGAGATCGTCAGGATGTCAGACACGCGGTCGACCAGCATGCCGATGACCATGTTGTGAACCTCAGCGACGACGATGGCGCTGCGCTCATTGGCAACGGTGCTCTTCATTCCGAGCTTGAAAGCAAGGTCGATGATCGGGATGACGGAGCCGCGCAGGTTCATGACGCCGATGACGTCGGCTGGCGAATGCGGGATGGGTGTCGACGGTGCCCAACCGCGAATTTCGCGAATTGTCGTCGTCTTCACGCAGAATTCCTGATCGTGCAGTCTGAAGGCAATGATCTCAAGCGTATCGCCGCTGAAGCTCGTGGAATTGATGGTAGCCATTAGAATTGTCCCAACTGTCGAAAGCCAGGGCAGAAGCAACCGCGCCACCATTGGCGCGGATGGACTTTGCCTTCAAACCGCCGGAACTCTTCGACCGAGAAAGTACCGATACGGTTACTCCGGACATTAGGTGAAGAGTGTTTCTCAATTCTAAATTGGGACAGATGATTTTTAGTCCGGCTCGGCGTTTGCTCGAGATGAACTCACGATGTTGCGAGAGTCCACCTTGGGCGAAGGCGGAGCGACTAAGCGATCGTCTTTTCGATCTGCGCCACCGCCCATTCAACCTGATCCTTGGTGATCACCAGCGGCGGTGCGAGGCGGATCGTGTTCTCATGCGTATCCTTGGCAAGCAGCCCGCGTTCCTTCAGGGAGTAGCAGTACTGGCGGGCGCCACCGGCTTCCGGTACGAGTTCGACAGCCATCATCAGGCCCCGGCCGCGCACGTCCTTGACGATGTTGGAACGGATCGAGCGCAGGCCCTCGAGGAAGTAGTCGCCCATCTTTGCGGCGTTCTCGATCATGCCTTCCTCGGTTAGCACCTTCAGCGCCGCGCGCGCCACGGCGCAGGCGAGGGGATTACCGCCGAAGGTCGAGCCGTGCTGGCCGGGCTTCAGGACGCCAAGCACTTCGGAATTGGCAAGAACGGCAGAGACCGGATAGAAGCCACCGGACAATGCCTTGCCGATCAGTGTTACATCGGCCTCGATGCCTTCGTGTTCCTCTGCCAGCAGCTTGCCGGTGCGGCCAAGCCCGGTCTGGATTTCGTCGAGGATGAGCGTGACCTGGTTCTCCGTGCAAAGTTCACGCACGCGCTTGAAATAGCCGGGCTGTGGGATGATAACGCCAGCTTCGCCCTGGATCGGCTCGATCAGCGCGGCGACGGTGTTCTCGTTGATGGCCGCCGCAAATGCATCGGCATCGCCGAAAGGAACGGTCCGGAAGCCCGGCGTGTAGGGGCCGAAGCCGGTGCGCGCATCCGGATCAGTCGAGAAGCTGATGATGCTGAGTGTCCGGCCGTGAAAATTATCCGAGCAGACGATGATCTCCGCTTTGCCTTCCGGCACGCCCTTGACCTCGTAGCCCCACTTGCGCACGGCCTTGATGGCAGTCTCGACCGCCTCGGCGCCTGAGTTCATCGGCAGGATTTTGTGCGAGCCGGTCAGGGCCGCGAGCTCTTCGTAGAGGTGCGCGAGCTGGTCGTTGCGGAAGGCGCGCGAGGTCAGCGTCAGCTTGCCTGCCTGCTCGAACATCGCGGCAAGGATCTTCGGATGGCAGTGGCCCTGATTGACCGCCGAATAGGCCGAGAGACAGTCAAGGTAGCGGTTTCCGTCGGTGTCCCAGACATAAACGCCCTCGCCACGCGTCAGGACGACGTCGAGCGGCTTGTAGTTATGAGCGCCGAGGCGCTGCTCGGTATCGATCAGGTTGGCTGCCGTTTTCATTATTTGTCCCTCTATTATTATGCTGCGCGTGTCGGGCGGTCGAATATGCGGCGGCCAAAGAGGCTTGCCGTGAGCTCCACGAGAATTCGGGCGCTCTTGCCCCGATCATCGAGAAAGGGGTTGAGCTCGACAAGGTCGAGCGAAGAGACGAGGCCGCTGTCGCACAGCATCTCCATGATGAGGTGAGCCTCGCGGAACGTGGCGCCGCCGGGGACAGTCGTGCCGACGCCGGGGGCGATTTCGGGGTCGAGGAAATCGACGTCGAGGCTGACATGCAGCAGGCCGTTGGCGGCGCTGACAGTGCCAAGGATATCGCGCATGATCGCTGCAACGCCCTGCTCGTCAATCGATCGCATGTCGAAGACGTTGACGCCGTGTTCCTTGATCAGTTCACGCTCCGGCGCGTCCACCGAACGAATGCCCACCTGGAAGACGTTGCGCGGATCCACCAGGGGCCGGTCCTTCGGCAGGACCTCGGCGATCTCGGCCTGGCCGCAGAAAAAGGCGACCGGCATGCCATGAATGTTGCCGGACGGCGAGGTTGCAGGGGTGTTGAAATCGGAGTGTGCATCAAGCCAAAGCACGAAGAGCGGTCGGCCCTGCCGGGCTGCGTGGCGTGCCATGCCGGAGACGCTGCCCATCGACAGGCTGTGGTCGCCGCCGAGGATGATCGGGAAGCGGCCGGCTGCAGCGATCTCGTAGACGCCGGCTTCCAGCGCACGGGCAAATGCCCCGACTGTCCGTAGATTGTGTGCCTTCGGGAGGTTCGGCAGGTCGCGCGCGGGCACGACCTGTACGTCGCCGGCATCGGCGACATCATAGCCGAGATCGACCAGTGTCCGGTCGACGCCAGCAATGCGCAGTGCGGCGGGACCCATGGCAGCGCCCCTGCGACCCGATCCCTCTTCCAGGGGGGCGCCGATAAGTGTGACCGGTCTGGCTTGCGTCTGCATATGTCTTTTCCCTCATGCTGTTTCGGATGAATAGTGGAGCATCGACGCGACGACAAAAAGATGAAAAAATGTTCGGAATGAAAGCCGATTTAGCAGTTTGCTAAGTCACATATGGCAAAGTGGAAACCATGGACGATCTTGATCAGGAACTTCTCAGCGCCCTCCGGCACAACGCGCGTACTCCCGTGTCGTCGCTGGCGGCTTTGACGGGTGCGTCGCGAGCCACCGTTTCCGCCCGGATCGATCGCCTCGTCGCCAATGGAACGATTGCGGCCTTCACCATCCGCACCGGCCACGAAACCCGCGCGGCAGGCGTTCGAGCGATCGTCATGATCGAGGTTCTCGGCAAGCTTGCCGACAAGGTTGCCGATCAGCTTCGCGGCTTGCCGCAGGTTCGCGCCCTGCATAGTACCAACGGAAGATGGGACTTCATCGCGGAGTTGGAAGACCGCGATCTCGTTTCTTTTGACGAGACATTGCGGCGCATTCGACTGGTGGATGGAATCAACACCACCGAGACCAACATCCTGCTGAAGACGCGAAAGACGAGCTTCTAAGCGCCCGCGTAGCCTGGCGGTTTGCTGGACGCAGACTGCCGCGAGAGGACGTCTATCGCCTAGTATTCATGCTCGTAGACGATGCCTGCCTCGCCGGCACCATCGCCGCCAGCTGCGCCGCGCAACTTCACTCCGCGTCCGACGTCGAGGTTGATGATGGCCTTGGCTCCCGATTTGCCACTGCTCTGCTGCAGCTCGAAATAGGTGCGTTCGTTCAGGTAGCGGCCGACGCTGACGCTGGTCTGGCCGTTGGCATCCGTGCTGATGTCTAGATCATCGACGCCCAGCTGGTTGCGTAGCCCTTGAAACAGCGAACCCGAGCGCCCGCCGGCAAGCTGGCTCACCGCGTCCGCCAGTTGGGCGATCTGGAGCGGAGAGAGCCGGGACATGGATTGGCCGAAAATCAGCTGCGCCAGGACCTCGTCCTGCGGCAGCGCGGGCGAGGAGGAGAAGGTGATGGACGGGTCGGTCGCGAGGCCCGCTACGTCGACGGTGAGCGTCGTCGAGCCGGAGGTCGAATTCGCTTCCATCTGCAGTGCCGGAGTCAGATCGCCGGCAAAGGTGATGCGGCTCTTGTCAGAGAAGTCGAGGCGGCGGTTGAGGATCGTCAAGCGGCCACGACGCATGGTGAAGCCACCGGAAACCAGTGGGGCCGAGGCCGTTCCCTTGATCGTTACGCTTCCTCCAAGCTCGGCATCGATCCCGCGCCCACGGACGAAGATCTGCGATGGGGCATCCAATCGGATATCGAGGTTCATGGTCGCGGATTTTTCACGCGGCCCCTGAGGCCCGGCGGCGGCGAGCTGCGCGAGAACCGCCTTCGGCGCGTTCACGTGCTTGATGTCGATTTCGCGCAGCGAGGTCGGCAATCTCTCTGGAACCGTGATGGAGGCCCGTTCGACGTGAAGCTTTCCGGTGAGCGTAGGACCGGCAAGCAGCGGGCCGCGCAATCCGATCGTCCCATCGACTGTCGCGACGACCAGCGTGCCGTCGACGTAGACGGCCTTGTCGAGCTTCACATCGATGTTGGCCGGAAAGTTCGCTGCAGGCTGGATCCCGACATTGCCGGTGACGGAGATGCTGCCGCCGCTGGCGATCTGGCCGGTGAGCCTCGAGATGACCGCTTGCTGCCCATTGAAACGGATGTCGGCAGTCAGGCTGTTAAGCGCAAGATTGCGCCGCACATCAACGATCCTGGCGCCAGTGGTTGTCACTGTTCCATTGACCAGCGGGGCGGCCGCCGTGCCGCCGATCTGCAGATTGAAGTTGGCCGTTCCCTCTGCCGTCAGCCCTTGGGCGGCGAGCTGTGTGCCGAGGACCGCGAAGGGCAGATTGCCCGAGAAGCGCAAGTCGAGCGCACGGTTGCCAGCAACGGCAACACTTCCCCCACCCTTCAGCGACAGGCCGCCACCGCCCCCGACTGTTGTGTCGAACTTCAGCGTCGGGCCGGACAGCTTTCCGCTCGTCGCGATGCTGAGCGGTTGGAGGCCGGCGCTTCTGGTTTGGCTGGTCGCAGCGTTGCGCCAATCCAGTTTGAATTCGGCGGCGGGAAGCGGCAGCTTGCCGGATGCGGTTACCGTGCCCGAGATATTGCCTTCGGCCGCGAGCCCTGGAACGAAGGCGTTGGCCAGTCCTGCCGGCAGGTTTGCAACGTCGGCATTGACGGAAAGCGACCGCGCGTTTGGTCCGGCGACGACGAAGTTGCCGCCGGCCTTCAGCGACACGCCACTGCCACCCAGGTTTGCCTTGAAGTCGAGCTTGTTGTCGGCCAGCCTGCCGCTGGCATCGGCAGACAAGGGACCAATGCCGGAGGCTCTGGTCTGCGTTGTTGCTGCGTTCGCCCAGCCGAGCTTGAAATCGATGATCGGATTGGTTGGGGTTCCCGAGGTCTTTGCCGTACCGGAAATGACGCCCTCGGCTCCCAAGCTTGGAACGAAGCCATTGGCGAGGCTCGCCGGGAGGTTTGTGATGTCGGCATCGACGGACAGGCCGCCGACCGTTCCGCCTTGCAGCGCCGCGCTTCCCTTGGCTTTCAGCAGGTCCCCGCTCCTGCCGGAGAGGTTTGCGTCGAAATCGATCTTGTTATCGGCAAATCTGCCCGTCGCGTTCAGGCTAAGCGCGGAAAGACCGGCGCTTTTCGTCTGGCGCGTTCCGGCATTTGCCCAGTCCAGCTTGAAATCGACGGCCGGCAGCGGGAGATCGCCCGACACCACAGCCGATCCGGAGATCGTGCCCTCGGCGCCCAGATCGGGGACGAAACTATTGACCAGAGCGGCGGGAAGGGCATTGAGGCTTGCGTCTGCCTTCAGGTTCCGCACAGCGGTACCCTCGAGTGCCGCTGTACCCGATGCCTTGAGTTGGGCGCCTCCTTCTCCATCAAGGTTCGCCTGGAAGGTCAGGGTGTTGTTGGCGAGAGTGCCGTTGGCGTCCAGGGCGAAAGGAGCAAGGTGGGCCGCCTTGGTCTGGCTGGTGGCCAGATCCTTCCATGCGAGGTCGAAACGGCCCTCCGGCTGCTTCAGAGTGCCGGTGACCGAAGCCGCGCCGGAAACGATGCCTCTTGCACCAAGGTTCGGCACGAAGGCGTTGGCGAGGCTTGCGGGCAATTCGGCCATTGTGGCGTCGATCGCGAGGTCGTGGAGCTCCTTGCCGCTGAGGTGCAGCTTCCCATTGGCGGCCAACGACATACCGCCGTTTGCGGTGACGTTCGTGTCGAAGTCGAGAGTGCCGTCGGCAAATTTGCCATTGGCTGCCAGCTTGAGGCCGGTGAGGCCTGCTGTCTTCGTCTGCGCGGTAGCTGCGTTCTTCCAATCCAGATGCAGATTGGCAGTCGGTGTCGGCAGCTTGCCTGAGGCGTTGAACGTCCCCGAGATCAGGCCTTCGGCCGCAAGGTTCGGCACGAAGGCGTTGCCAAGCGCAGCCGGGATATTCGCGAGCTCTCCGTCGAGCGTCAGCGTCTGCGCGGTGTCACCCGAAACCACAAAACTACCGTCGGCCTTCAGAGACAATGCGCCGCTGCCGCTGGCATTGGCGTTGAAATGGAGGATATTATTTTCGAGTTTGCCGCTGGCGGAAACGCCGAGCGAAGAGAGTTTGGCAATCCTAGTCTGGCTGGTTGCGGCATTCTTCCAGTTGAGCTTGAAGTCGAGTTCCGGTGCCGGCAGCTTGCCGGAGGCACTGACTTTGCCGGTGATGGATCCTTCGGCATTGAGGCCGGGCACCAGCGCATTTGCCAGGGCGGCAGGTATGTTGACGATGTCAGCATTGGCGCTCAACGACTGGGCGTTCGGTCCTGCCGTCGCGAAGTTTCCCTGTGCCTTCAACGAAACGCCGCCGCTTCCAGTCGCAGCTGCCTGGAAGTCCAGCGTATTGTCGGCAAAAGTGCCGTTGGCACCGATCGCAAGGGGTGAAAGGCCGGCGCCCCGGGTATGGCTGGTTGCCGCATTCTTCCAGTCTAGCTTGAAGTTCGCGCTTGGCGCGGCTGGCGTGCCCTTGACTGTAACCTTGCCGGATATCGTGCCCTCTGCCTGAAGGTTGGGCACAAAGCTGTTCGCCAGACTTGCCGGCAGTTCCTTGATATCGGCATCAATGTCCAGCGTCTCGCCGATCGTGCCTCTGGCGCTGATTGCGCCAGCGCCGGCAGTGAGCTCGATCCCGTTGAGGGTGACGGTCCCGTTGCTGAAGCTCAGATCCGACGGCGACGTAAGCTCGACGGGAATGTCATGCGGTCTCGCCGAAAAGCGGTTCAGCTGCAGAAGGGTGGTTCCGTCCTTAGCCTCCACTCCGCCCCTGACAACGAGCGGGCTGCTGTCATAGATCGCGTCGAGATCAAAGTTTGTGCGGTTCTGCAGTTGCGTGAAGGTCAGCCCCAGCGTCTCTACCTTGTTCGTGCCGGACGCGATCTCCTCGGCCTTGATGCTTCCCGTTGCCGCGAATGCCTTGAGATCGCTGACCGTAACGTTGATGTCCGGTTTGACAACCGAGAAGGTGCCGCGCTTCAGCCCGCTGCCTGCCGCCGCCACCTTGAGCGCGATCTTGCCGCTTTCATTGGCAATGTCGACGGAGCCCTTCAGGTCGCCTTCCGCGAGTTGCCCGCCGAGAGCTGCCAGAAGGCCGACATCCGGAAAATCGAAGGTGAGGGACCCGGTCGGCTGGAAGCCTCCGGAAAGTTCGACATGGCCCGTCAGGCGATTCTTGCCGACATTGGCGGCAATCGACGGCAAGATCACCCTGCCATCCATCGACTGCATATCGGTGCTGATGTTGATCGCCTGGCCGTCGATGCTGCCCTTGGCGGTCAATTCGGCCTTGGGAGCCTTTGGATCCGCAGTGCCGGAAAGGATGACGTCAAGATTGGCCAGTTTTCGTCCGGCGATATCAAGCTGAGGTGCCTTGACGTTTGCCGAGACGGCGAGTGCTGCAAGGTTGCCCTTTGCGCTCAGCGAATAGCTTGCTTCGCCCGCGGCTGTTTCCAGAAACTTCGCGACCTCCGGGATCCGGCCCGAAAGGGTGGCGTCGAGCATATCACCGTCGAGTGCGACGTTGCCGTTCGCTTCCAGGGCGCTGGACTTGATGGTAAGGTTCGACAAGGTGATCTTCGACGGGATCGTTCCGCCAACAACCGTCTCAACCACTATCGGGGCATCGAAACGGGCTGCCACCGCCGGGGGCAATGCCGGGGGTTCGATCGTCAGCTTGGCGTTGCCGGTGAGCGCACTGGCACTGAGCTTGTAGGACCCGTTCAGGCTGGCGTTGGCAGACGCGCTTTCGATCGTCGTGCCGTTGAAGCCGAGGGCATCCGGTGAAATTTGCAGGGGGACGGCAATCGTCACCGGTCCTTGGATCGCCCGGTTGATGTCAGGGTTGGCGAATGTCATGTCGCCCGCGACCAATCGCAGCTGGACACCGCCGGAGCGGCCGGAGAGATTGAAGTTGTCGCTCTTTGCCGTCAGCTTGACGTTGTTGATCGTTGCCTGCGGCAGGACCGCGGAATCGATCGATGCGCTGGCGTTGAGGCGCGAGGCTTTCGCGTCCCCCGTCAAGGCGAGGTTGACGCCTGATATCATGAAGCGCGCGTCGCCATCGGCCAGCGGCCAACGGAAATCGACGGGTCCTGATGTTCCGAGAAGGTTGGCGTTCAGGCTGTTCTTGCCCTTGGGGTCCAGAGTGCCTGAGGTTGCGATAACGACCGCACCGGTCGCGATGTTGCCGGTTTGAATATCGATCTTGCCCTTGTTGTCGAACGTGGCGGCGACATCGATATTGGTCTGCCCTGAAAACAGTGGGCGGAAGGCTGCGGGAAGCAGGGAGGTGAGATCGCCGCCGCCCTTGAGGTCTATGTGATGCAGGCCATCTGGCGTCTGGGCATGGTGGGCTTCGATTGCCGCACGCTGTTGTCCGTCGAGCGACGCCTGCAGCTTGCCTTTCCAGTTGGAAATCGGGCCGTCGCCCGCGAGGCTGACCTCCAAGGCAGGATTGCCGGGGAGCGCCAGTACGCCCGCAAGCAAGCCACCCTTCGGTTCGCTCAGCTTTGCCTGCAGCCGCAGCTGGTTTCCATCAGGAAGAAAGGCGACATCCGCCGTCAGCTTCGCATCGGGAACATCATGCCTGTTCAGCGACAACGAGGCATTGCCGCCCTCGTTGTCGGCACGCATGCTGCCATTGGCTGCGAGCGAGAAGGCGCGGCCGATCAGCGGCTGCTCCAGCCGAATGGCCGGTAGGGAGATGTTGTCGATATCGAGCTTGAGCGGAAGGGAAAAGCCGCTGCTGTCTTCGGCAGCCGGGCGGGACGGCAGCGTTCGCACAGGGCTGCGCAGAACGTGGATATCGGCGGCCTCCACGCGCGTCGCGTGGAATCGTCCTGTCAGCAGCGCCAGGGGATTCCAGTTGATCGCGACGCCATCGATCTCCGCGAATACGCCACGCGTATCGGAAAGCACGATCTGGCTTGCCCGCAGCCCTCCGGTCAAAAGCCCTTGCGGATCCTGAACACGGATAGTCATATCGCGGTTGGAGATGATCGACGCAACCTTGTCGACGACGATCCGCGGGCCAAAGGATGTGAAGCCGAAAACGCCGATTGCCACTGCAGCAAGGATCAGTACGACGCCCACGGAATAGCCGAGCAGGCGGATGATCCAGGTCACGATTTTAGTCAACGTCTGCATGAACTCGGACATGCCCCTGTTTGTCTAAAGCAGTTTACAGCGGCCAAACCGCTGCGCACTCATGTCTTGTCAGAATGACTGACCGATCCCGGCATAGATGCCGTAGCTGGTTCCGCCTTCGTACTTGTTGAGCGGTACGGCGAAATCAAGTCGCAATGGGCCAAACGGTGTCGCGTAGCGAACGCCGATACCCGCACCTGCCCGGATGTCGGAAAAGTCCGGTGCAAGGTCGGCTGAGACCGTACCGACATCGATGAACGGAACAATGCCGATCGTATCGGTGATCTTCACGCGCGTCTCGAACGATGCCGTGACGTAGGATGCGCCGCCGGTGGGATCGTTGGCAGCATTGTACGGTGAAATTTCCTGGTAGCCGTAGCCGCGAACAGAACCGCCGCCGCCAGCAAAGAAACGCCGGGTCGCGGGAATGTTTTCCAGATTGTCGGCGCCAAAGAGGAAGCCGGTGGAAAGCTTGCCGGCGAGAACGATGCGATCCTCGGCACCCAGTCCCTGATAGCCTGAGATGGAGCCCTCCAAACTGGAAAAGAAGGTTCCGTTGTAAGATTCGTAGCTTGGCGTTGCCTTCAGGGTGGCGCGATAGCCTTCCGTTGGGTCAAGCTTGTTGTCGCGCGTGTCGCGATCGTATTGGAACGGCAGCGCAAAGGTCAGGTACGTATTGGTGCCGAAGGCATCGTCGTCCTTTTCCCAGCTGACCTCGCCGGCGCCGCTGATCGTGTCGATGTCGCTGAGTTCATAGGAAAGACCGAGCGATGCCGTCACCAGCTTGGCGCTGTAGGCATCCGGATTTTCCGTCTTTGCAAGAATGCTTGCCGTCAGGGTCGCGGACGGGAAAAATGCGCCCGGCTTAGTGAAGGTGACGCCCGCCGAGTAGTCGAGATCGCCGATGTTCGATGCGTCGCCCAGTCGCCCGACCGACCCCTCGATGCGCAGCGATTCCGCGGCGCCGAACAGGTTGCGATGACCCCAATAGCCATTCACGCCAAAGCCATCGGTCGTGGAATATTGGGCTCCCAGGCCAAGATAACGCTGTTTGCCTTCCGCGACCTCGATTGTCATCGGAAACGTCCCATCGGGGTCCAAAGCGTCGGCTTCGTGGATGGTGACACTCGAAAACACGCCGAGCGCACGCAGCCTGTCTCCCGCCTTCCTCACGGCTTCGGGCGAATAGCGATCCCCCTTGTTCAGCCTCGAATAGCGTTCGATGAAGTCCGAACGTACGCTTTTTTCTCCCGTGACGCCGACGTTTCCGATCGGAGCGACCGGGCCGCTTTCTGCTGCGATCAGGATATTGACCGTATTCGTCTTGTGATCAGCGATGACCTTGCGATCCGTCAGTTTCGCCAGCGGGTGACCATTGCTTTTCAGTTGCTCGACGATCTTGTCGCCGGCCTTGATGATGACCAGCGAACCGGCCTGTTCGCCGGGGGCGAGATCGTAATCGGCCGGATTCTGCCCAGCGGCATCGCCTCCGAACTGGACCTCGTGCACCTTGAAGACCGGCCCGGCCGCAACGCTCACATGGACCGGCACTGGCCGAGAGCGGTTGAAGGTCGGGTTGGGCGGCAGTGCGTTGATATTCCTACCGTCGATGGTGATCGTCACGACACCGCCGTAGCGTGCCTTTTCGTAGAGTGTGGCGACCAGGCGCTCGATGTCGTCGCGCGCCTTGACCACGACGCCGAGATCGCCGGAAACAGGCTTGTCCTTGTCGCCGACGAGGCGGGAACTGTTCTCCAGCGCTTCCTTGAGATCGGGATCGACTGCATCAGTCGTCAGCGTCACGTCGTAGCGAACGGGATCAGGAACCTGATCGCTCGTGTCCTCGTCCTTGCCGAAAAAGTTCATGCCGAAAAGCTTGAAGGCGAAAGCGTCGGCCACGAGAGCAGGTGAGAGCGCAGCCGCTGCCGCGACCACCATCACGATGCCCATACGCCGATACGCAATACCTGTTTTCGGTGCCGTCCCTCTGATCTGCATCCGCCGCTTTTTGGTTACATTGGAATCTAGCTTCGCGTCCCCTAGCCGGCGGCAACCTTAGCGGCAAAATTCCTTTTGGTGTATCGTTTTAAATCGCCTAATTGCTGAATTAGTGGAAAAAGATCAAAAAATCCCGGGCAGAACCCGGGATTTTAAGGCTGTCCCGGGTTATCGACGCGGGCAGTCGTCTATGTACCGGCGTCCGTATTGGTCGCGGTAATAGCACTGGCCGGGCTGCTCGGCGACGGCACCGATGAGCGCGCCGGACACGCCGCCAATCGCCGCGCCAACGGCTGCGCCGCGCACGTTGCCGGTGACGGCACCGCCCACGATGGCGCCCGACGCGGCGCCGATCCCCGCACCGCGTTCGGTTGGAGTGCAGCTGGCGATCGACAAACCGACCAAGGCGAATGCAATAATCTTTTTCATCAATTACTCCCGATTAGCGCCCCAGCGGGCGATGGCCGTCCCTGATTCTTCTTTTCTGACAGGCTAGCTTGCAAACTGTGGCGCAAAAAGGAGCTTTTCGTTTCTTTGTGCCGGGGTTGCAATTTCTGGTGGCTTGAAAAGTGTGTGGAGAAAGCCGGGCCGAGGCGTCCGCTCGGTACCGGCGAATTGAACATGCCTCCCTAAAGTAGTGGTTGATCCCAAAGCAAAAACGTCAAATGATACCGCCCGTGCCTGGAGGAGGCACGAGGAGGAAATCATGGCGAAAGTGACACTGACGGTGAACGGCCGGGCGGTGAGCGGCGACTGTGAAGAGCGCACGCTTCTTGTCCATTTCATTCGCGAAAAGCTGGGCCTGACGGGAACGCATGTCGGCTGCGATACGAGCCAATGTGGCGCCTGCGTCGTCCATATGGACGGTCGATCGGTCAAGAGCTGCACAATCCTTGCCGTCCAGGCGTCAGGCTCTGCTGTGACGACCATCGAAGGCCTTGCAACCGATGGCGAACTTCATCCGGTGCAGGCTGCGTTCAAGGAGCATCATGGCCTGCAATGCGGCTTCTGCACGCCGGGGATGGTGATGACCGCCGTCGACATGATCGGCCGTCATGGCGGCAAGCTCGATGAACAGACCGTGCGCCACGAACTCGAAGGCAACATCTGTCGGTGCACCGGCTATCACAATATCGTCAAGGCTGTGCTGTCCGCCAACGAGCAGATGCATGGCACCGCCCGACAGGCGGCTGAATAGCGCTCAGGAATTGTCTGGCTGCCGCCGACACGACTGTCTTTGGCGGAATGCCAGGCCCGAAACCCCATTGGGAGGACATCATGGGTGTTGAAGGAATTGGTGCACGCGTCACGCGCAAGGAAGACAAGCGGTTCCTGACCGGCAAGGGCCGTTATACCGACGACATGGTCGTGCCGGGCATGAAGTTCGCGTTTTTTATCCGTAGTCCGCATGCCCATGCAAAGATCCGCAGCATCGATGCGGCTTCGGCCAAGGCGATGCCGGGCGTCATCGGCGTGCTGGACGGCAAGCAGCTGCTCGCCGATGGAATCGGCAACCTGATCTGCGGCTGGATGATCCATTCAAAAGACGGGTCACCGATGAAGATGGGCGCGTGGCGTCCGCTGGCGGTCGACGTGGTGCGTTATGTTGGTGATGCGGTGGCCGTCGTTGTCGCCGATAGCCTCGCCGAGGCACGCGATGCGGCCGAAGCCGTGGTGGTCGACTACGAAGAACTGCCTGTCGTGGTGGAAGCGGTCGATGCGCTGAAATCCGGCGCTCCGCAGATCCATCCGGAAGCCGCCGGCAACCTGATCTTCGACTGGCAGTTGGGCGATCCCGCCGCCACCGACAAGGCGATCGCCGATGCGGCGCATGTGACGGAGATCGAACTCCACAACAACCGGCTCTCGCCCAACCCGATGGAGCCGCGTGCTGCTCTCGGGATCTACGATTCCGCCGAGGATCACTACACCTGCTACACGACGAGCCAGAATCCACATGTCGCTCGACTGGTGATGAGCGCCTTCTACAACGTCGCACCCGAAAACAAGCTGCGTGTGATTGCGCCTGATGTCGGCGGTGGATTCGGTTCGAAGATCTACATCTACCCGGAAGAGATCGTCTGTCTCTGGGCGTCCAAGAAGACCGGCGTTCCGGTCAAATGGAACTCCGATCGCACCGAGGCTTTCCTGACCGACGCGCATGGCCGCGATCATGTGTCCAAGGTGAAGATGGCTTTCGACAAGGATCACCGCATCATCGGCTTGAAAGTGGATACGATCGCCAATCTCGGCGCCTACATGTCGCTCTTCTCGTCGGCGGTGCCGACCTATCTCTATGCGACCTTGCTCTCCGGCCAGTATGATATCCCGGCGATCCACGCCAATGTCCGTACGGTCTACACCAACACCGCGCCCGTCGATGCCTATCGCGGTGCGGGTCGTCCGGAGGCGACCTATCTTCTGGAGCGCACGATGGAAACAGCCGCGCGCGAACTCGGCATTTCGCCGGCCGAGCTGCGGCGGAAGAACTTCATCCGCTCCTTCCCGCATCAGACGCCTGTGATCATGAATTATGATGCCGGCGACTACGAAGCATCGCTGAACGCGGCCATGCAGGCTTCCGACTGGAACGGGTTTGCGGCCCGCAAGACTGAGGCGGCAGGTCGCGGCAAGAAGCGTGGCATCGGTATGAGCTGCTACATCGAGGCATGCGGCATCGCGCCGTCGCAGGCGGTGGGCTCGCTCGGCGCCGGTGTTGGGCTCTGGGAATCGGCCGAGGTTCGCGTCAATGCGGTCGGCACGATCGAGGTGCTCACCGGCTCCCACAGCCACGGGCAAGGGCATGAAACCACCTTCGCGCAACTTGTCGCTGACAGGCTCGGCGTGCCGATCGACAGCGTTTCGATTGTCCACGGTGACACCGACAAGGTGCAGATGGGGATGGGCACCTACGGCTCGCGCTCCGGTGCGGTCGGCATGTCGGCCATCGTCAAGGCGCTCGACAAGGTCGAGGCCAAGGCCAAGAAGATTGCCGCACACCTGATGGAGGCCGATGAAAGCGATATCGTTATCGAGAACGGCGAAGTGAAGGTGGCCGGCACCGACAAGATGTTGCCCTGGTTCCAGGTGGCACTGGCGGCCTATACGGCGCACAATCTACCGGGCGGCATGGAGCCGGGCCTGAAGGAAACGGCCTTCTACGATCCGTCCAACTTCACCTTCCCGGCTGGTTGCTACATCTGCGAAGTGGAAGTCGATCCGGAAACCGGCAAGACCGACATCATCCAGTTCGTGGCGGCCGACGATTTCGGCAATATCATCAACCCGATGATCGTCGAAGGTCAGGTGCATGGCGGCATCGCCCAGGGGATCGGCCAGGCGCTGCTCGAAGGCGTGCACTATGATGAAAACGGCCAGCTCCTGACGGCAAGCTTCATGGACTACGCCATGCCGCGCGCCGATGACCTGCCGTCCTTCCAGGTGTCGCACCAGGTCACGCCGTCACCGAGCAACCCGTTGGGCATCAAGGGTTGCGGTGAAGCCGGCGCCATCGGCTCGCCACCGGCGCTGATCAACGCCATCACGGATGCCATCGGCAACAACATGCTGACCATGCCGGCCACGCCGCAGAAGGTGTGGATGGCAGCACGCGCGGTTCATTGAAGGGGAACGACGATGTATCAAACCAACTATCACCGCGCTTCCTCCGTCGATGAAGCCGTCAAGATGATCTCTGGCAAGTCGGAGGGGAAGTATGTCTCCGGCGGCATGACGCTCATCGCCACCATGAAGCAGCGGCTTACCGCACCCAGCGACCTCGTCGACGTCCGGCGGGTCACTGCGATGACGGGAATCAAGGTCGACGGGCGCAAGGTCACGATCGGTGCGGCAACTCCGCATGCCGACGTCGCCGCTTCCTCGTCGCTGAGGGCGGTCTGTCCCGCGATCTGCAATCTCGCAGGCATGATCGGCGATCCGCATGTGCGCCACATGGGGACGATCGGCGGTTCGGTCGCCAACAACGATCCGGCTGCCGATTATCCATCCGCGATGCTGGCGCTCAACGCGCGGATCATCACGAACAAGCGGGAAATTGGGGCCGAGGACTTCTTTACCGGTCTGTTCGAAACGGCTCTGGAAGAGGGTGAGCTGATCACGGCGATCGGCTTCGACGCGCCGGAGAAGGCGGGCTATGCGAAGTTTCCGAACCCGGCTTCGCGCTACGCGATGACCGGCGTCTTCGTGGCGAAAGCGGGCAGCGGTGTTCGGGTGGCCGTGACCGGTGCAGGTTCGAACGGCGTGTTCCGCGAGCGCGGTATCGAGGCGGCGTTGGGGGGCAACTGGGCACCCTCGGCGATTGCTGCGGTCAATGTCGATGCCTCGGGGCTGATGTCCGATCTGCACGCCAGTGCGGAATATAGGGCGAATCTCGTCAAGGTGATGGCGAAGCGCGCCGTTGCCGACGCCGGCTGACGAAAGCTTGATCGCGAGGCTCACCAGTCTCGCGATCACCATCCCCTTGGCACGGCGGTCATTTTCTAATTAAAATAATTCAAGACTATGGGCCATTTGCCGCAGTTGATGCTAAAGCAGCGACGAAGGGTTGACGTGTGCGCGTCGGTTCGCAAAAACGCTCGCACGATACTGGAGCATATGATGGATTTCGAAGCATTCTTCAAAAACGAGCTGGATGGCCTGCATGTGGAAGGCCGCTACCGCGTTTTTGCCGATCTTGAGCGTCACCGGGGCAGCTTTCCACGCGCGACCCGGCATACGGCCGATGGCCCCAAGGATGTGACCGTCTGGTGCTCCAACGACTATCTCGGCATGGGCCAGAACCCCAAGGTGATCGAGGCGATGAAGAACGCCATCGATCACTGTGGCGCGGGTGCGGGAGGCACCCGGAATATTTCTGGTACCACCCACTACCACGTGCTGCTCGAGCGCGAACTTGCCGATCTGCATGGCAAGGAATCGGCGCTGATCTTCACCTCCGGTTATGTCTCCAACTGGGCGGCTCTGGGTACGCTCGGGTCCAAGATCCCCGGCCTCGTGATTTTCTCCGACGCGCTGAACCATGCGTCGATGATCGAGGGCATTCGCTACGCCAAGTGCGACAAGGTCATCTGGAAACACAATGACCTGCAGGATCTGGAAGCCAAGCTCGCTGCGGCCGATCCGAAGGCGCCGAAGCTGATTGCGTTCGAATCGGTCTACTCGATGGATGGCGATATCGCCCCTATCAAGGAAATCTGTGATCTCGCCGACAAGTACGGCGCGATGACCTATCTCGACGAAGTCCATGCCGTTGGCATGTACGGTCCGCGCGGTGGCGGCATCGCTGAGCGCGAAGGCCTGATGGATCGGTTGACCGTTATCGAAGGCACGCTCGGCAAGGCTTTCGGCGTCATGGGCGGTTACATCGCCGCGTCGACGGCCCTCTGTGATTTCATCCGCTCGTTTGCCTCGGGCTTCATCTTTACGACAGCGTTGCCGCCGGCCTTGGCTGCTGGCGCCGTCGCCTCGATCCAGCACCTGAAGGTGAGCCAGTTCGAGCGCGCCCGCCACCAGGAACGCGTGCGGACGCTGCGCGCACTGCTCGACAAGCGCGGTATTCCGCACATGCCGAACCCGAGCCATATCGTGCCCGTGATGGTCGGTGATGCTGCGAAGTGCAAGTGGATCTCCGACCTGCTGCTCGACAATTGCGGTGTTTACGTACAGCCGATCAACTATCCGACCGTGCCGAAGAAGACCGAGCGTCTGCGCATCACGCCGACGCCGCTGCATAGCGATGCCGATATCGAGCATCTCGTCGAGGCATTGCATTCGCTGTGGTCACGGTGTGCGCTGGCCCGGCATGTGGCCTGAGGCGCTTCGTACAGATCAGACCAAAGGCCGCCGTCAGGCGGCCTTTTCGTTGAGGGCTACTACTTCGGCGGCAAGGCGGCGGGCTTCCGCGTCGGCTGCAAAGACGTCGTCCATGCTGCGCGCACCGCCGGTTGCGATCATGCGATCCATGACGGCTTCGGCGATATCGGCCATCTGAAGGAAGCCGATGCGCTCGTCGACGAAGGCGTGGAAGGCCACTTCCTCGGCTGCATTCATGATTGCGCCCTGCAGACCGCCGCGCTCCAGCGCCGTCCGCGCCAGGCGAAGCGCCGGGAAACGCTCTTCATCGGGAGCCTCGAAATCCAACCGGGACAGCTTGGCAAAATCGAGCCGCTCGACGTTGAGCTGCGGCCGACGCGGGTAATCCAGTGCGTAGCCGATTGCCGTGCGCATGTCGGGGCTGCCGAGCTGGGCGATGACGGATCCATCCGTGTAGCCGACCATGGAATGGATGATCGACTGCGGATGAACGATGACCTCGATCTGGTCGGCGCGAACATCGAACAGGTGCTTCGCCTCGATCATCTCCAGCGCCTTGTTGAACATTGAGGCGCTGCCGATCGAAATCTTCAGCCCCATCGACCAGTTCGGATGGGCGCGCGCGGTCGCTACGGTCACATTCGCCATCTCGGCGCGGGACCACGTGCGAAACGGACCGCCGGAGGCTGTCAGGATGATCCTTTCGACCGCATGCCTCTGACCTTCGTCAAGCGACTGGAAAATCGCGCTGTGCTCGCTGTCGACGGGAATGAGTTGTCCGCCACCCGCCTTTACGGCATCGACGAACAGATCGCCGGCGGACACGAGGCATTCCTTGTTGGCAAGGGCGATCGTTGCGCCTCTTCGCGCCGCGGCAAGCGTCGGTGCAAGTCCGGCCGTGCCGACGATTGCCGCCATCACCCAGTCGGCTTCCATATCGGCGGCTTCGCCGAGCCCGGAGACGCCCGCGGCGACCGCAATGCCGCTGCCGGAAAGCTCGGCCTTGAGAGCCTCGTATTTGCCGTCGCTGGCGGTAACAGCGAGTCGGGCTCCTGACGCTTTTGCCTGCTGCGCGAGAAGTTCGACATTTTCATTGCCGGTCACGACGGAAATATCGAAGCTTTCCCGTCCGCCCAGCTGCTGCACGACATCAAGCGTGTTCTGCCCTATCGAGCCCGTCGAACCGAAGATGCTGAGGCGCCGTGGCGTGTCTTTACCGATCATCATGCGCTTTTTTGCCAGATTATTGCTATTTTGCTTCGGCTCTACAGGGCTTTGAAAGGGGCGGCAAGTGTGCGCTGCAGCAGATTTTTAACCGCAAGGGGTTTACACGGCTGTCAGCACATGTGAACCTTCTAACATTCTTTGGAATGAGAGTCGCCGCAGCCTGATGGTTGCAAACCGTGGCACTCGCCGCGCGCTTCTGGCGCACGGAAACCGACATCGCGGCCAAGGCCGGATGTTATTCACACAACGAACGCGGCCCCCGGCGAGCAACGATAGGCCATCAAGGCGCCACCATGCCCGGTCCGTTCCCTTGTCGGAAGGAAGTCACGAAACATGAGAACGAAACGCAGCGTGTTGTTGCTCTCTGCCGCCTTTGCACTGCCCGCCCTGCCGACGCGCGCTGACAACCTGCTGATCTGGGCGCCGGTAAAGCTCTCGGACAATTCCTACAAGGCGACCATGGGATTTCGGCTGCCGGCGGAGTGGGAGACCAGC
Organism: Rhizobium sp. AC44/96; assembly: GCF_001692185.1. Classification (NCBI taxonomy): domain Bacteria; kingdom Pseudomonadati; phylum Pseudomonadota; class Alphaproteobacteria; order Hyphomicrobiales; family Rhizobiaceae; genus Rhizobium; species Rhizobium sp. AC44/96. The sequence goes on along the minus strand of NZ_LXKO01000041.1, from coordinate 48,687 downwards.
GCCGGCGCGGATATTGCTTTGGCTTCGACGAACGGCGGTGAATTGATGCAGAATTTCTGCTCGATCCGGGATGCGGGCGTGACACTGACCTTGCTGAGACTGCCCCAAAGAGCCGCTTGCGCGGTCGCCGGCGGCCTCGACGCCGCTGACGTCAATGTCGTCGCCGAGGGCAGCGTTGTCACACTTGACGGCGCTGTTGCGACGCAGGCTGAGATAGAGCGCGCGACGGCGGTCGCCGCCAACGTGGCGGGTGTGACAACTGTCCGAAATCACATCATTTTAGGTTGATAAACCGTCGGCATCGATCAAAGCGCGATGCCGACGCTACCATCAATCAAGACGTCATCATCCGGCAAAACGCTCGATCAGAAACGTTGATCCTGCGATGCGGTCTGTCTTTGGCGTCGTGATAGGCCCTGCCGAGTGGTAGGACGTCGACAGGAGAAGTCCGCTGACGATCAGATAAGCCAGGGCTAGGAACGTTAACTTCGTACGCATGACAAGCGCTCCTCTTTTCGCTTTAACGTACGAGTGGCAGAGCGGTTCCGCAGGCGTGCGATAGAGATGCCACTCTTCCGCAAGCGATTCATGGCCAAGACGAAGCCCAGCGAAGAAGGGTAGCTCCATCGACCACGTCAGAAGTATACGCCGAAACGCGTTGCGCTTCTACAACAGCCGGCGATGACGTCCGCCCAGAATGCGGTTGCCATGATTTTGTCATCTGACTGTTAGGATGGCTTCATAGGTCGGGCCCTATCAACAGCAGATAGGACCCCCCTATGAATATCCGAGCCATCATCCTCAGCTCCGTTGCCGCGATCACGGTAACCTCCGGCGCATATGCGGCCGATGCCATCGTCGCCGCCGAACCGGAGCCCGTCGAATATGTCCGCGTTTGCGACGCCTACGGGACCGGCTATTTCTACATTCCAGGAACCGAGACCTGTCTTTCGATTGGCGGTTACATCCGCACCGAAGAACGTTTTGGTCCAAACCGCTCGGGAACCTCCGACTGGTCGTCGTGGACTCGCGGGCAGACGACGCTGAAGTCGAAGAGCGAGACCGAGTTCGGTACGCTGACGGGCGTGATCACCTTGCGCGTGAACGCCGAGAACGCAACAAACCAGACGGCCCTTCTGCAGGAAGGCTACATCGACATCGCTGGTCTGCGTGCCGGTATGCAATACAGCTGGTGGGACAACGACAACAGCTTTGCACCGGGCGAAACAGATATCATCTCGAGCAACTCGACCATCCACAACGCCATCCGCTATCTGTACGAAACACCGGACTTCAGTGCCGGTGTCATGGTCGATGAGCTTGAGGAGGCCTACAAGACAAAGCCCGGCGAGGGGCCGAACAATATCGGCATCGAAGCTTACCTGTCCGGCAAGGTCGGTGGCGTCAGTGGTAACCTGCTGGCAAGTTACGACACAGACACCGAGGAAGCTGCCATTCGCGGCATCCTTTTTGCCGACATCGGACCCGGTCAGCTTGGCCTTTATGGCATCTGGGCCAGCGGCGCCAACTACTATTACGAGAGATCGGAATGGACGGTTGGCGGCCAGTACGTGGCGAAGATCACCGATAAGCTGTCCGTAACGCCCGGCTACCAGTATCTCAGCAAGATTGCTCTCGATACGGATGGAGAATTCACCGGCGGCAACGAATGGCGGGCAGGCGTGACGGTCGACTACAAGATCGCCACGAACCTCACCACCAAAGTGAGTGTCCAGTACGATGATCCCGACGGCGCCGACGATTTCGTGGAAGGCTTCGTGCGCCTTCAGCGCAATTTCTAGCAACAGCCAGCAATATCCGGCTGCGCGAAGCAGCCGGATATTGCCTCATGCGTCCCCTTTCGGGCCACGAGATTTATTCCCTGCGCCACCTCCATTCCACTGAAAGAGGTGCTGTGGAGTTGCCACGTGTCGGCTATACTGTCTTCCAGGGTAAGGGAGAGCAGCCATGTTGGTTCACAGATGGAAGAAGCCCCTCGTCGTCTCGGATAACCGGATCCGTATCACCGTCGGCTCTCCGGAAGAGGCGATGAACTGGCTAACACACGAGCCCAATCACAATAGCGACAAATGGCAGGGCGCATGGAGCGCCTGCCTTGCCGCCGTCGAAGGCCGCATGCCTGCGGACGAGGCACGATCGGCTGTTCAACGAGTCGCTGGGCGTTAGGGGACTTCCCGCATTCTGTGGAATTCGATGGTGATCCCGACGCGATTCGAACGCGTGACCCCCAGATTAGGAATCTGGTGCTCTATCCTGCTGAGCTACGGGACCACTTGAGCGTCATGCATACAAAAGGCTCGGCAAGAAGCCAAGCCTTTTTGCAGCTTGAACAAAAGGAACGTCAGGAGCCGAGGCGCTGTTCGGCCAGGCGCACCCAGTACGAAATGCCGTGGCTGATGGCTTCATCGTTGAAGTCGTAGGCGGGGTTGTGCAGGCCTGCCGTATCGCCGTTGCCGATGAAGATGAAGGCGCCGGGGCGGGCGTTGAGCATGTAGGAGAAATCCTCACCGCCCATCATCGGATCGATATCCGCGTTGACGTTGGTCGCGCCGGCGATGTCGCTGGCGATCTGGATCGCATGGCCGGTTTCCGTCGCGTGGTTGAAGGTGACGGGGTAATTGCGGTTGAAGACGATATCGACTTCAGCGCCATGGGCGGCGGCCAGACCGTTGACGATCTGCTTCAACTTGGTTTCCGCGAGCGTACGAACCTCGTCGTCGAGCGTGCGCACCGTGCCGGCGATCATCGCGTCGTTCGGGATGACGTTGTGGGCGAAGCCCGCAATGAACTTGGTGACCGAGACGACGACCGAGCGCAGCGGATCGACGTTGCGCGAGGCGATCATCTGCAGGTTGCCCACCATCTGGGAGCCGATCGCGATCGGGTCGATCGTGCGGTGCGGCTGGGCTGCATGGCCGCCGCGGCCCTTGATGGTGATGGTGAATTCGTCTGTCGCCGCCATGATCGGGCCCTTGCGGATCGCAAACTGGCCGATCGGCAGGCCGGGCATGTTGTGCATGCCATAGACCTCTTCGATGCCGAAGCGCTCCATCATGCCGTCCTTGACCATCAGGTTGCCGCCACCGCCGCCTTCTTCGGCCGGCTGGAAGATAACCGCGACGCTGCCGTTGAAATTGCGTGTCTCGGCGAGGTATTTTGCAGCCCCGAGCAGCATGGCCGTGTGGCCGTCATGGCCGCAGGCGTGCATCTTGCCCGCCGTCTTGGAAGCGTAGGGCTTGCCGGTGATTTCCGTGAGCGGCAGGGCGTCCATGTCGGCGCGCAAGCCGATTGCCCGCGTGCCCGGCCCATTGCCCTTGATGATGCCGACGACGCCGGTGCGGCCGATGCCGGTCGCGATTTCATCGACACCGAATTCCTTGAGCTTTTCCGCCACGAAAGCTGCCGTGTTCTCCACCGCAAAGAGGAGTTCCGGCCGCTCGTGGATATGCCGGCGCCATCCTGTGACTTCGTCCTGAAGCTCGGCGGCTCTGTTCAAAATCGGCATGCTTGCTTTCCTTGATGAAATCGAAGACGGCGGCATTGGCCACAGGGACACGATGCCGCGAAATAAGTTAGACAATGACCTTTGCCATGTCATGGCCATATACGTTAAATAGGGGAAACTTTCGAGACTTCCTGACATCTTTGAGGACGAACCGTGTCGACGCGCCAGAATCGCTTGTTTGCCGCCTTGCGGCCGATTTCAATCGCAGCTTCCGCAGCCGCCATTGCTTTTTCCGCCGCCTCCCAGGCCTATGCCAATCCGCATATCCTGGTCGATGTTCAGAGTGGCCGCGTCCTTGAGCACGAAGAAGCGTTTCGCAAGTGGTATCCGGCCTCGCTGACCAAGCTGATGACGGTTTACACCGTTTTCGCCGCTGTTCGTTCGGGTCAGATCAGCCTCGATACGCCGATCGTGATGAGCAAGCGGGCCGCGGCCCAGCCGCCGGCAAAGATGTATTTCAAGCCGGGCCAGAAGCTGACCCTGGACAGCGCGCTCAAGATTCTCATGGTCAAGTCGGCCAACGACATCGCCGTTGCCGTTGCGGAAGCCGTCGGCGGCACGCAGGAAGCTTTCGTCCTGAGGATGAACGCCGAAGCCGCAAAGCTCGGCATGACGGATTCGCATTTCGTCAATCCGAACGGCCTGCCCGGCAAGGGCCAGTACACGACGGCGCGCGACCTCGCGATCCTGTCGGTCGCGTTGCGCCGTGATTTCCCGCAATATGCCGGCTACTTCTCGCTGGAAGGAATCACGACCGGGACCAAGAACGTCCCGAGTATCAATCTGTTGATCGGTCGTTTCGCCGGTGCGGACGGCATGAAAACGGGCTTCATCTGCGCTTCCGGTTTCAACCAGATCGGCTCGGCGACGCGCGACGGCCGCACGCTGGTGTCGGTCGTTCTCGGTACCGACAGTCTGGCAGCGCGCGCCGATGCCTCGGCCGATCTGCTGCAGAAGGGCTTCACCTCGCAGTTTCCTGCCACCGACACGCTCGGTTCGCTGAAGCCCTATGGAGAGGGCCAGGATCAGGTTGCCGATATCACCGCCGAGATCTGCAGCGCCAAGGGCGCAAAGATCCGCAGCGAAACCCGCGACGAGGTTGGTCGCATGAAGATCCATTCGCCCTATATCCAGGAAATGAACCACGAGCCGAACTTCGTCTATGCCGGCCTGATCCCTGGGCAGAACGAGCCCGAGCCGGACAAGCTGGCAACAGCCGACACCGCAGGCACGATCTCCAAGGTCCCTGTGCCGCTGCCGCGTCCGGCATCGTTCTAAGGTTATAGGCAGATGAGCGTGCCCCAGGGCCGGATCCCGGTCACCATCCTCACCGGCTTTCTCGGTGCCGGCAAGTCGACGCTGCTGAACCGGATCCTCAAGGATCCGGCGATGAAGGACGCTGCCGTCATCATCAACGAGTTCGGCGATGTCGGCATCGACCATCTGCTGGTCGAGAGTTCCGGGGATGCCATCATCGAGCTTTCCGACGGCTGCCTGTGCTGCACGGTCCGTGGCGAGCTTGTCGATACGCTTGCCAATCTGATGGATGCCATCCAGACCGGTCGCGTGAAGCCAGTCAAGCGCGTGGTGATCGAGACCACGGGTCTTGCCGATCCGGCGCCGGTCATGCAGGCGATCATGGGCAATCCCATCATCGCCACGAATTTCGAGCTGGATGGGGTGGTTACCGTCGTCGACGCGGTCAATGGCGCGAAGACACTCGACAATCATGAAGAGGCGGTCAAGCAGGTTGCCGTTGCGGACCGGCTGATCCTTTCGAAGAAGTCGCTTGCCTCGGCGGATGTGGTCTCCGGTCTTGAGGCGCGGTTGCGTGCTCTCAATCCACGCGCTCTGCTGATGGATGCCGACGATACCGAAAGCGGGACGGCGGCGACACTGGTGAACGGCCTCTACGACGTCACGACGAAGAGCGCTGACGTCGGCCGGTGGTTGCGCGACGAAGACGAACATGATGCCCACCATCATGACCATCATGACCATCATGACCATCATGACCATCATGACCATCATGACCATCATGACCATCATGACCATCATGACCACAGCCACGGCCATCATCACCACCATGGTCACGATCACCAGGATCCCCATGACGTGAACCGTCACGATGCGGCGATCCGGTCATTCTCGATCGTGGAGGAGAAACCGATCGATCCGATGGCGCTCGACATGTTTGTCGACCTGCTGCGCTCGGCACATGGCGAAAAGCTGCTCCGGATGAAGGCCATCGTTTCCATGTCGGACCGGCCCGACCGCCCGCTTGTGCTGCATGGCGTGCAAAGCATCTTCCATCTGCCGACAAGGCTGCCGGCGTGGCCGGATCCACAGGACAGGCGCACGCGCATGGTGCTGATCACCAAGGATCTGCCGGAAGCCTTCGTCAAGGATCTGTTCGACGCGTTTCTGGGCAAGCCGCGGATCGATACGCCGGATCGTGCAGCGCTCGCGGATAATCCGCTCGCCGTACCCGGGATGCGGTTCTGAGAAAAACTACCGCTTGCGGATCAGGAAGCGGTGGCCGCCTTCGGTCTTTTCGATCTCGACAAGGTCGTGACCGTCTTCGTTGCAGAGATGCGGGATGTCGATCCCTGCCAGGGGATCGGTTGTCTCGACGCGGATCAGCGCGCCGCTTTCCAGCGACTGCAGCTTGCGGCGCGTCTTGAGGACGGGCAGGGGGCATTTCAGCCCGCGCAGATCGTAGGAGATGGCGTTCAAGCCATCAGTCCTTGGCCCAGAACTTCCAGAAGGGCTTCTTCGACGCGACTTCGATCGATTCAGGCTGCTCGACCGGAGCAAAGGCCGTCGCCATCGCGCTCTGCGGTGCCAGTGGGCTTGGAGTCGGCACCGGCACGGTCGCCGGATCGACAATCGCGACTTCGGCTGTCTTTGCAGGGATGGCTGCGGTTGCCGGCGTGGAGCCCGGAGCCGCGTTGGCGGCAATGGTCGTTGCCGTCTTGCTGGCCATCATGTCTTCGAGGTCGGCGATCTTTACCATGCGGCCGGCTTCGAGCGACGTGCCCGTAGGCGCATAGGCAATGTCATGTCCCTTGCGCTGCTTGGCCACGACGGCCTTGCGCTCGGCTTCGCTCGGATCGTACCAGGCCATGCCGTCGAATTGCTTCATGGCCTTGGCGTAGGCCATGTCATACGTCTTGCCGTAGGATGCGAGTGCTGCTGTCAGCGCCGGCGGGGTCGACATCTCCGGGCATTTTCCGGCCGGATTGAAGTCGCCATTGGCCGACTGCTGATTGAAGACGTATTTCTTCTCGCAGACATTGACCTCGGGCGGACGCTTGGTCACTTCGAAATTGTCGTAGCCGACCTTCAGCATGTTCCAGAACTCGATGTTCGGGCTCATGCGGTGCTTCACCATGTTCTCCGCCGTCATGCGGAAGGGGAAGGCTTGAAGCTGCACGGTCGACTGACCACCCTTGAAGGCGTCGCGGGCAAAGGCGTAGATCTGCAGCACCTGCTCGTCCGTCATGGAATAGCAGCCGGAAGACGAGCATGCGCCGTGGATCATCAGGTCCGTACCGCTGCGGCCGTTGACGGCGTCGTACTTGTTCGGGAAGCCCGTATTGATCGCCAGATAGTATTTCGAATTCGGGTTGAGGTTGGCTCGCGTCAGGTTGTAGAAACCTTCCGGCGCCTGCCGGTCGCCCTGCTTCACCTTGGGACCGAGACGGCCGGACCAGGCGCAGATCTTGTAATCGGCGATCTTGTCGAAGCGGTTATCGGTCTTGGCCTTCCAGATCTCGAGCGCGCCTTCTTCCTTGAAGATGCGGATCATGATCGGCGAGTTGCGGTCCATGCCCTTGGCCGCGATCTCGGACAGAATGCGCGGCGGCAGCGGCTCTTCGACCTTGTTCTTCACTTTCGACAGGTCGACCTGCGTGGTCGATTCCAACGCGTCATTGCAGCCGGCCAGGACCAGCGCCATCAGGGAAACATAGGCAAAATGACGAATGCGCATTCAAACTAGCCCAATAACGAGATGCGACCCAATTCGCTTTGCAAACCGGGGACGAAGCGAATCATTGGCCCATTATGGTTGAGAAAACCTTACCAGCCTAATGCCGCGCGCCTGCGTCCCCCGCAAGTCAGAAAGTTATTGATAACATTATTGTGGCCAAGGTTTGGCCCCAATCACCCCGCCCCCGCAACCTGTGTTAGAGATTGCGGCCCATGTTAAGGAATTTCTGGCGTCGATCGTTGCGAAGCTGATCGCCGGAGCGGCTCGAAAGCTCGCCAAGCGCGTTGGCGATCACGTCGCCGGTCGCCGCAATCACGCTGTCCGGATCACGATGTGCGCCGCCGAGCGGTTCGGTGATGATGCCATCGATGATGCCCAGCGACTTCAGATCGTCCGAGGTGATCTTCATGTTGGTCGCGGCTTCCTTGGCGCGCGCGGAATCGCGCCAGAGGATCGAAGCCGCACCTTCCGGTGAGATCACGCTGTAGATCGCATGCTCGAGCATGTAGACGCGGTTGCCGGTCGCGATCGCAATCGCGCCGCCCGAGCCGCCTTCGCCGATAACCACGGAGATGATCGGAACCTTGACGCCCAGACACATTTCCGTGGAGCGGGCGATCGCTTCCGCCTGACCGCGCTCTTCGGCACCGACGCCGGGATAAGCGCCTGCCGTATCGACCAGCGTGATCACTGGCAGGCCGAAACGGTCTGCCATTTCAAGAACGCGGATCGCCTTGCGATAGCCTTCCGGACGGGCGCTGCCGAAGTTGTGCTTCAGGCGGCTCTTGGTGTCGTTGCCCTTTTCCTGGCCCAGCACGGCAACCGGCTGACCACGGAAACGGGCAAGACCTGCCTGGATCGCGGCGTCTTCGGAAAACTTCCGATCGCCGGCGAGCGGCGTGAATTCCTGGAACAGCGTCTTGGCATAATCGACGAAGTGCGGCCGCTGCGGATGACGCGCGACCTGGGTCTTCTGCCAGGCGTTGAGTTTCGAATAGATGTCGACCATCGCTTCGCGAACGCGAACTTCGAGCCGTCCGATTTCATCGGACGTGTCGATGCTCTCGTCTTCCGTCGCGAGCTTCTTCAGTTCGATGATCTTGCCTTCGAGGTCGGAGATCGGCTTTTCGAAGTCGAGATAGTTGTGCATGAGGTGCGTTTCCGTTCCTTGTGCCCAGGGCAATTTTCGTAGGCATGCCCTTTGTCGCCGGTCCTATTCCTGCTTTTTCGCCTGTTTGGCAAGAGGGTGATGCGTTTGGACCAGTTGCTGGAGCCTTTCTTCCAGCACATGCGTGTATATTTGTGTGGTGGAAATGTCCGAATGGCCGAGCAGTTCCTGGACGACGCGAAGGTCCGCGCCGTTGGCGAGTAGATGGCTTGCAAAAGCGTGCCGCATCACGTGCGGCGATATCATAGATGGTGTCAGGCCGGTCCTGATTGCAAGATTCTTCAGATCTCGTGCAAAGACCTGTCGCGGAAGATAGCCCTCTTTCGAGGCTGCGGGAAAGAGCCAGGGGCTCTCTTGCGGGGGCTTAGCGGCTGCCTGTTCGGCAGCCAGCATGCGACCATAGAGCTTCAATGCGGCGATAGCCGACTGCGACAGCGGGACGAGGCGCTCCTTGTTGCCCTTGCCGCGGATCATCAGGAAGCGTCCATCCTGGTCGAGGACGCGGGCGGGAAGCGAGACGAGTTCGCTGACGCGCATTCCGGTGGCATAGAGAAGTTCCAGAAGCGCCAGCATGCGAAGTCGCTGCAATTGCCCGGGCGTCGGATCCTGCGCTTCCGTCTCGGCCTGCTCGAGCAGCCTGCCCACCTCGTCGACGCCCATGGTCTTCGGCAGCGCTCGGCCTTTCTTGGGCGCGTCGAGAATACCCGTCGGATCGTCGATTCGTTGGCCCTCGGCGTAAAGGAACTTGTAGAATTGTCTCATCGCGGCCAGGCGCCGCGCCTGGGAGGAGGCCTTGAACCCTTGCGCTGCAAGCGAGGAGAGGTAGGCCGCAAGATCAGGAGATGAGGCTTCCGTCAAGCGTATGCCCCGGCCGTTCAGGAAGGAGTGGAGATCGTCGAGATCATGTTCGTAGGAGGAAAGCGTATTGGCTGCCGCTCCGCGTTCGGCGCTCATCATCTCCAGAAAAGACTCGACGTGAACGCGGCTGAGGTCCTTCATCGCATCACTTCTTGGTCGGGTTGATCGCGCCCGTGGCCGGAGGGTTGATCCGCTCCGACGGAATACGGATTGTCACGTCTCGCTCCTGCGGCTCGACGAAAGTAACAAGTGCCCACATCGTTCCGTATATCGCTCCGGCGATGACCGCCAATACGGCCAGAAAACGGAACAGGCTCGGCATTCAACAACTCCATGGCTTTGCTTCTTTATGAAGAAGCGTGTTTGCAAGTGCAAGAAGGAGCTTTTGAACCATGATTCCCTTGCCCGCGACTTGACGCTACACCTGCATTTGTCGATACCGTTCGCAAACAAAGTGTGAATGGACCAATGAGCGACCCAGTTCTGACCGTTGCCGATAGCCTGAAAGACAGAGCTCGCGCTGCGCTCGGTTCACGCAATCTGATCCTTGTGGGATTGATGGGCGCCGGCAAGTCCTCGGTCGGACGGATCGTTGCCAGCCAACTTGGTATCCCCTTCATCGACAGCGATGCGGAAATCGAGCGTGTTTCGCGAATGTCGATCAGCGAGCTCTTTGCTGCCTACGGGGAAGAAGAGTTTCGCGCTCTGGAGACCCGGGTGATGAAGCGGCTGCTCAAGGGTGGCCCTCGCGTCGTTTCCACCGGCGGGGGCGCCTTCATCAATGACCGTACCCGCAGGCATATCAAGAAGGGCGGCGTTTCGGTATGGCTGAAGGCCGAGCTCGACGTCCTGTGGGAGCGTGTCAACAAGCGCGACACGCGGCCGTTACTAAAGACGGAAAACCCGAAGACCACGCTCGAAAACCTGATGAACGCCCGCTATCCGATTTACGCGCTCGCGGACCTCACGGTCATGTCGCGAGATGTCCGCAAGGAACTCATGGCCGACGAAGTGCTCAAGGCCGTGGTCGACTCTCAAACTGAAAGTGCAGCCTGATGAATGCCGTTGCCGCCGCCGAACGCAAAGTCCATGTGCCGCTCGGTGAGCGCGCCTACGACATCCTGATTGGCCCTGGTCTTATCGCGCGGGCGGGCATCGAAATCGCCTCGCGGGTGAAGGGGCGCAAGGCTGCCATCATAACCGACGAGCATGTGGCGCCGATCTACCTCGAAGCGCTGGTGCAGAGCCTTGATGCATCGGGGATCGCGTCGGCGACATTGGTGCTTCCGGCTGGCGAGAAGACAAAGAGCTTCGAGCATCTGATGACCGTTTGCGACAAGGTTCTTGAGGCGCGCATCGAGCGCAACGACTATGTGATCGCGCTTGGCGGCGGCGTCATTGGCGATCTGTCGGGCTTTGCCGCGGGCATCGTGCGCCGTGGCGTGCGCTTCGTCCAGATTCCGACTTCGCTGCTGTCGCAGGTGGATTCCTCGGTCGGGGGCAAGACCGGCATCAACAGCCGCCATGGCAAGAACCTGATCGGCGTATTCCATCAGCCCGATCTGGTGCTCGCCGATACGGATGTCCTCAACACGCTCAGCGAACGCGAATTCCGTGCCGGCTACGCCGAAGTGGCGAAATACGGCCTGATCGACAAGCCCGACTTCTTCGCCTGGCTGGAAGCGAACTGGCAGGCAGTGTTCGCAGGCGGATCCGCACGCATCGAGGCGATTGCGACGAGCTGCCAGGCAAAGGCAGATGTCGTCGTTGCCGACGAGCGCGAGACCGGTCAGCGGGCGCTGCTCAATCTGGGCCACACCTTCGGCCATGCGCTGGAAGCCGCGACCGCCTATGACAGTGCGCGTCTCGTCCACGGCGAAGGTGTTTCGATCGGGATGGTGCTGGCGCATGAATTCTCGGCCCGCATGAACCTGGCAAGCCCCGACGATGCGCGCCGCGTCGAACGCCATCTGAAAGAGGTCGGCCTGCCGACGCGGATGTCCGAGATCCCCGGTGCGCTGCCTCCCGCGGAGGTGCTGATGGATGCGATCGCGCAGGACAAGAAGGTCAAGGGCGGCCAGCTCACCTTTATCCTGACGCGTGGCATCGGTCAGTCCTTCGTCGCAAATGACGTTCCCGCCTCCGAAGTGTTGAGCTTTCTGAAGGAAAAACATCCACAATGACCGTCGAAGGCACGCTGGCATTTCTTTCCGCATATTGGCCGGAAATCCTTTCCATCGTGGCCCTCGTTCTCATGTCGGCGTTCTTTTCCGGTTCGGAGACAGCCCTGACGGCTGTGTCGCGCAGTCGCATCCACACGCTTGAAGCCAACGGTGAGGAGCGTGCGGGCATCGTTCGCGAGCTGATCGAGCGGCGTGACCGGCTGATCGGTGCTCTGCTGATCGGCAACAACCTTGCGAACATCCTGTCGTCCTCGATTGCGACCAGTCTGTTTCTCGGGCTCTTCGGCAGCTCTGGCGTCGCGCTCGCCACCCTTGCGATGACGGTCATTCTCGTGATCTTTGCCGAGGTGCTGCCAAAAAGCTGGGCAATCTCGATACCCGAGCGGTTTGCGCTCGCGGTGGCATTTGCCGTCAAGGTATTCGTTGCCGTCGTCGGACCGCTGTCGTCCTTCGTGAATCTCATCGTACGCTGGATCCTCTCGCTCTTCGGCATCAACCTGTCGCGCGAGACTTCGATGCTTTCGGCCCACGAAGAGCTGCGGGGGGCCGTCGACCTGCTGCATCGCGAGGGGTCGGTAGTCAAGGCCGACCGAGACCGGCTGGGCGGCGTGCTGGACCTTGGTGAACTGGAACTTTCCGACATCATGGTTCACCGCACATCCATGCGCGGGATCAATGCGGACGATCCGCCTGAGGTGGTCGTGCGGACGATCCTGGAAAGCCCGTTCACCCGCATGCCGTTGTGGCGAGGCTCGACCGACAACATTATCGGTGTCGTCCACTCCAAGGATCTGCTGCGTGCGCTCGCCGAGCGCGACGCCGAGCCGGAGCACCTGGACATCGTCAAGATCGCCCAGAAGCCGTGGTTCGTTCCCGACAGCACCAACCTCGAAGCGCAATTGAACGCTTTCCTGCGCCGCAAGCAGCATTTCGCAGTGGTCGTTGACGAGTATGGCGAAGTGCAGGGCATCGTTACACTCGAGGATATCCTGGAAGAGATTGTCGGCGACATTTCCGACGAGCATGACATCGAGATGCAGGGCGTGCGGCAGGAGGCCGACGGTTCGATCGTCGTCGACGGCAATGTTCCGATCCGCGACCTGAACCGCGCTCTCGACTGGAACCTGCCGGATGAAGAGGCGACCACGATTGCCGGGCTGGTCATCCACGAGTCGATGACGATCCCCGAGGAGCGGCAGGCCTTCACCTTCTATGGCAAGCGCTTTATCGTCATGAAGCGGGACAAGAATCGCATCACCAAACTGCGTATCCGGCCGGCCGAGGAGAACGAGGCCAATCCGGCGTGAAGCAATTCCAGGAAAAGTGCGTGGCGGTTTTCCGTCCGGAATTGCGCAAGACACAGAATTGACCACCATCATTGCGCGCTGCGGGGAGGAGTTCTCAAGGCGAGCAGCATCATTATGGATTTGATATGTTTGATATTTTTTTGCGCTCTGTCGTCATCGGCATCGGCGCGACTGTTCTCATGGACATCTGGGCAGTCATCCTCGGCAAGCTGACGGGCGACGGCCTGCCCAACTGGGGGCCGCCCGGTCGCTGGGTCTGGCATCTCGCCAAGGGTAAGGTCTTTCACGACGACATCGGCAAGGCCGAGCCTTATAAGCACGAAGTCGCGCTCGGCTGGGTCTTTCATTACGTCGTCGGCATTCTCTACGGCATCATCCTGGTGATCCTGACCGGCCCCGGCTGGCTGGACGCGCCGACGTTCCTGCCTGCCTGGATCTGGGGCATCGTGACGATCGCCGCCGGCTGGTTCCTGCTGCAGCCCGGCCTTGGCATCGGCTGGGCGGCATCCAAGACGCCGAACCCCACCAAGGCTCGTTTCCTCGGTCTCGTCGCCCACACGGTCTTCGGTTTCGGCCTCTATGCGACGGCGCTGATCATCCGCTAAGTCGATGGGCAGCGGCCTTGGGAAAAGGCGGCTGCATCCCCATATAGCGTTCTGTCCGCCTACCAGCGCACCGGCTCGCCGGGCGCTGCCGGCTCCACGGCCAACGCATGCAATCCGGCATCCAGCTCCGGCTTCAACAATTCCGTAATGGCGCGGTGACGCGCCAGCCGTGTCATGCCGGCGAATCGGGCGGATACGATGCGTACGCGCATGTGGGTCTCGCCGGTTCCCGTGATGTCGGGCTGGTGACCGGCGTGCAGATGACTTTCGTTGATGACGCTCAGGCGTTCGGGCGCGAAAGCCGCCACCAGCTTTTCTTCGATGGAGGATTGCAGGGTCATGGTCCGATCTTGCCGCTTGCGAAAAAAGGTTCCCACCAAGCCAGCAACATTCCCGTTTGTCAATTCTTGTCGTCCACTCTTCTGGGCCCCATAATTAGCGCCGTCATGAGACTCGATTCCAAATACTTCGACCGCATCCGCACCCGCCGCAAACGCGAGCAGGAACCCGAACAGGCTCCCCCATCCTGTCAGTGGGACGGCTGTGACAAGAAGGGCGTGCATCGCGCGCCCGTCGGGCGCAATGCCGAGGGACAGTTCTTTCTCTTCTGCTTTGAGCACGTCAAAGAGTACAACAAGGGCTACAACTACTTCTCCGGCCTGTCGGACGGCGAGATCGCGCGTTACCAGAAAGAAGCCATCACCGGGCATCGTCCGACCTGGACGGTTGGGGTCAACAAGTCGGCCAAAGACAGCCCGATCCAGTCTGAGGTCCGTTCCGGTGCCTACACCCGCGTTCGTGATCCCTTCGGCTTCGTCAAGGATGCGAAAAGCAGCGGTCCGCGCTTTCCCGAACAGCGCAAGCTGAAAAGCTTGGAAGCCAAGGCCTTCGACACGATGAACTTGGCTGCCAATGCCACATCGTCGGAGATCAAGAGCCGCTACAAGGAACTGGTGAAGAAGCATCACCCGGACGCCAATGGTGGTGACCGCGGTTCCGAAGAGCGCTTCCGCGCCGTCATCCAGGCCTATCAATTATTGAAGCAGAACGGTTTTTGTTAATTCCCGTCCTTGCTCTTGGTCTTCAATCAGGTATGGTCCAGATCGGCTGAGGCCGCAGGCAACCGCGGCATGTGTTTCTGCGTTTGTCCCACAGGCGCCTCGGTCACTTCCGGACGCGGCGTTTCTTGTCCGGGACTATGTTCAAGAATGCTCGCTAGCGATCGACGTGTTCGCCCCCGAGGTTTCGTTTCAGTCCCGGAGAAGCATCGCCGACGTTCCGACATGAGCGGGCGCGGAGTTTCTCTGCGGCGTCATGGTTGCGAAATGGGCTAGACAATTTGGTCGGGTGTCGGTCACCCGCCTTGGAGACATGATGAGCAAGATTGACCTTGATATTTCGGAGCTTCCGGACACCACCGTTTCGGTCAGGGAGGTCTTCGGCATCGATTCCGACATCCGCGTTCCGGCCTACAGCCAGGGCAGCGCCTATGTTCCGGATCTCGATCCCGATTATCTCTTCGACCGCGAAACCACGCTCGCCATTATTGCCGGTTTTGCTCATAACCGACGCGTGATGATCTCCGGCTACCACGGCACCGGCAAGTCCTCGCACATCGAACAGGTCGCAGCGCGCCTCAACTGGCCGTGCGTGCGTATCAACCTCGACAGCCATGTCAGCCGTATCGATCTCGTCGGCAAGGATGCCATCGTCGTCAAGGATGGCCTGCAGGTTACCGAATTCAAGGACGGCATTCTGCCCTGGGCCTACCAGCACAATGTCGCGCTCGTCTTCGACGAATACGACGCCGGCCGCCCTGACGTCATGTTCGTCATCCAGCGCGTGCTGGAATCGTCCGGTCGCCTGACGCTGCTCGACCAGAGCCGCGTCATCCGTCCTCACCCGGCGTTCCGCCTGTTTGCGACGGCAAACACGATCGGTCTCGGCGACACCACCGGCCTCTATCACGGCACGCAGCAGATCAACCAGGCGCAGATGGACCGTTGGTCGATCGTCTCGACGCTGAACTACCTGCCGCACGACCACGAAGTGAACATCGTTGCCGCCAAAGTGAAGAGCTTCGGCAAGGACAAGAATGGTCGCGATACCGTCTCCAAGATGGTGCGCGTCGCCGATCTGACCCGCGCTTCGTTCATGAACGGCGATCTCTCGACCGTCATGAGCCCGCGTACGGTCATCACCTGGGCCGAGAACGCCGAGATCTTCGGTGATATCGCCTTTGCCTTCCGCGTCACCTTCCTCAACAAGTGCGACGAGCTGGAGCGCCCCTTGGTTGCCGAACACTATCAGCGCGCCTTTGGCGTCGAGCTGAAGGAAAGCGCTGCCAATATCGTTCTGGAGGCCTAAGGCCGATCGATCATGGCAGCTCGTGGTGACAATTCGAAAGCAAAGCCCGGTGCGCCCGTCGACGTGGAGCCGTTGCGCCGGGCGATAACTGGCAGCGTGCGCGCAATTGCCGGCGACGGTGAGGTCGAGGTGACCTTCGCCAACGAACGCCCCGGAATGACGGCGGAGCGCATTCGCCTGCCCGAGCTTTCCAAGCGCCCGACGATGCACGAGCTGGCGGTAACCCGCGGGCTCGGCGATTCGATGGCGCTGCGTCTCGCCTGCCACGACGAGAAAGTGCATGCGACGATGGCGCCACAGGGCTCCGACGCCCGCGCCATCTTCGACGCCGTCGAGCAGGCGCGCGTGGAATCGATCGGCGCCCTGCGCATGGAAGGCGTGGCCGCCAACCTGCGCTCCATGACCGAAGAGAAATACGCCAAGGCGAATTTTTCCGGCATCGAGCGGCAGGAAGACGCTCCCGTCGGCGAAGCCGTCGCCATGATGGTTCGCGAGAAATTGACCGGCCAGAAGCCGCCGGCATCGGCAGGCAAGGTGTTGGATCTCTGGCGACCCTTCATCGAGGAGAAGGCCGGGACTGAACTCGACAATCTTGCTGAGGTGATCACCGACCAGCAGGCCTTTTCGAAGGTCATCCGCAACATGCTTTCCGCCATGGAAATGGCGGAGGAGTATGGCGACGATGACAGCGATCCTGATTCCGACGACCAGCAGGACGAGGAAGACAAGCCCGGCGGCGACGAGCAGGAGCAGGACGAAGTCGACGACGACGCCGGTTCGGATGCCGCGCCCGTCGAAGACAGCGAAGTTGCCGACGAGCAGATGGAGGACGGCGAGACCGAAGGCGCCGAGATCTCCGACGACGACATGATGGAAGAAGGCGACGACGATTCGGAAACGCCGGGCGAAACCCGCCGTCCGAATACGCCCTTCGACGACTTCAACGAGAAGGTCGACTATCACGTCTTCACCGAGGAGTTCGACGAGACGATCACAGCCGAGGAGCTGTGCGACGCCGCCGAGCTGGAGCGCCTGCGGGCTTTCCTCGACAAGCAGCTTGCGCACCTGCAGGGCGCCGTCGGTCGTCTGGCCAACCGCCTGCAGCGCCGCCTGATGGCGCAGCAGAACCGCTCGTGGGATTTTGACCTGGAAGAGGGCTATCTCGATCCGGCGCGCCTGACGCGCATGATCATCGACCCGATGCAGGCGCTGTCCTTCAAGATGGAGCGGGACACGCAGTTCCGCGATACCGTCGTGACGCTGCTGATCGACAATTCCGGCTCGATGCGTGGTCGTCCAATCACCGTTGCCGCCACCTGCGCCGATATCCTGGCCCGTACGCTCGAACGTTGCGGCGTCAAGGTCGAGATCCTGGGTTTTACCACCAAGGCCTGGAAGGG
Organism: Rhizobium sp. AC44/96; assembly: GCF_001692185.1. Classification (NCBI taxonomy): domain Bacteria; kingdom Pseudomonadati; phylum Pseudomonadota; class Alphaproteobacteria; order Hyphomicrobiales; family Rhizobiaceae; genus Rhizobium; species Rhizobium sp. AC44/96. The sequence goes on along the minus strand of NZ_LXKO01000041.1, from coordinate 31,279 downwards.
CGGGCAGGCGCGCGAACAGTGGCTCGCCAACGGCAAGCCGCAGACCCCGGGCCGCCTCAACGATCTGCGCCACATTATCTACAAGTCCGCCGATTCTCCGTGGCGTCGCGCCCGCAGCAATCTTGGCCTGATGATGCGCGAGGGGCTGCTCAAGGAAAACATCGACGGCGAGGCGCTGATCTGGGCGCACAATCGCCTTCTTGCCCGGCGCGAGCAGCGCAAGATCCTGATGATGATTTCGGACGGTGCGCCGGTCGACGATTCGACGCTGTCGGTCAATCCGGGCAATTATCTGGAACGGCACCTGCGGGCCGTGATCGATCGCATCGAGACCCGCTCTCCGGTCGAGCTTCTGGCTATCGGCATCGGCCACGACGTGACGCGCTACTATCGTCGCGCCGTCACCATCGTCGATGCGGACGAACTGGCCGGCGCCATGACCGAGCAGCTTGCCTCGCTCTTCGAGGACAAGACTGCGCAGCCACGCGGCGGGCGTGCCCGTCGCGCCGGCTGATTGCGGATGGGCGCTACCTTCGCCCGAGCGGCGGTGATCGTTCTCGGCCTGGCGGCGGGGATGCCGCCGGCTTTGGCTGACGAGGCCGTGGTCAAGAGTTCGGTCATTTCCGCTTTCAAGATAGGCTCGAACGAGACACGGTTCGGGCCTTTCGAGTTCTTGGGTGGCTTGGAGATGGTTTCTCCCAACCGCCTGTTCGGCTCCCTGTCATCGATCCGCTTTGAGAGCGACCAGACTCATTTCGTCGGCGTTCTGGACACCGGCCAGTGGATGACGGGCCGCGTCGAGCGCGATGCGAAGGGACGTCTTTCCGGCCTGGCGGAAGTGGACATCACGCCGATGAAGAACCGGGCTGCGCAGAGCTTCGAAGGCAAGGGTCATATGGACGCGGAGGGACTGGCGCTGCATGGCGATCGCGTGCTGGTCTCCTTCGAGCAGGACCACCGTGTCGATGTCTACCCAAACCCAGGCTTCGAAACATCCCGCGCCATCGACACGATCCCCATTCCCTTCCAGAGACGCTCCTTGCGCTCCAATCGCGGCTTTGAAACGGTGGCCGTGGCGCCGCAGGAGAGCCCGCTGAAAGGTGGAACGCTGATCGTTGCCGAGCGCAGCCTGGATGTCGATGGCAATGCCTATGCGGCCATTCTCGACGGTCCGCTCAAGGGGCGTCTGGCGCTCGCTCACTACGGCGACTATGACGCCACGGACGGTGTCTTTCTGCCGAGCGGCGACCTGCTGTTGCTGGAGCGTCGCTTCAACATGGCGGAGGGCATCGGCATGCGCATCCGTCGCATAAAGTCGACCGATATCAAGCCTGATGCCGTCATGGACGGTGAGGTTCTGATGCAGGCTGACTTCGGCTATCAGATCGACAACATGGAAGGTATCGACGCCTTTACGGCAGCCGACGGCACCACGCACGTCGTAATCGTCTCCGACGACAATCATTCCATCCTTCAGCGCAACCTGATGCTTGAGTTCCGTCTGGTGGAGTAGCCGGAGGCGGTTCGCTCCACCAAATTTCGGTGTTCGATCGGACAACCGGAATGATGTATGGTGCGCCAGGGTGGAGCGGGGCGCAGACGGGGATGCGACAGCGAACAAAAACGCGAATGGCGATGAGCGGCTTGCTGGTGCTGCTGGCAGCCTATCTGATGCTTGCCTATTTCGTGGTTCCGGAGATCTGGATTTTCCGTGATGCCAGCCGGGTCGCCGACTTCGGCCCCATGGTCACGCGCACCGAACAGGACATTCCCGGCGATCCGATCAATGTCGGGCTTGTCGGGTCCAAGGAGCAGATCCTCCGGGCATTCACCGCCGCCGGATGGGACCCCGCCGACAAGGTGACGCTGCGCACCTCGGCCGAAATCGGCCTGAGTGTCGTGCTTGATCGGCCCGACCTCGATGCTCCGGTCAGCCCGCTGCTTTTCGAGGGTCGCAAGCAGGATCTGGCGTTCGAGAAGGCCGTTGGAAAGAGTGCCGACGAGCGCAACCATGTGCGCTTCTGGCAGACCAAGGAGATCGGTGACGACGGCCGCCCGATCTGGTTAGGCTCGGCGAGCTTCGATCGCGGCGTTGGCTTCAGTCACGATACCGGCCAGATCACCCACCACATCGGCGCCGATGTCGATGCCGAGCGGAACCTGTTGATCGGCGATCTTCTCAAGGCAGGACAGTTGGCCTCGACCTACGAGATTGCGGGTGTCGGGGCAACGAAGACGGGCCGCAACGGCGGCGGCGATCCCTACTTCACCGATGGCAAGGCGCTGATTGGGGTTTTGGCCGTCAAGGACAACACGCCGTAGCGGCAGCGGGCGCGCTGCCGCTACGGCGACAGGCTAGGCGTTGAAATAGGCCGGCCGGTCGAGATCGGCAATCAGCCCGGGATGCGTCGGCTGCCAGCCCAGGAGTTCCCTTGTCCGCTGGCTTGTCGCAGGATTTCCCATCCCTGCGAAATGCGTGAACCAGCCGAAGTGGTCGGCCGCTTCCTCAGCGGATTTGGCGACGACCGGCACGCCCAGTCGACGACCAATGACGGCGGCGATATCGCGGAACGGTATGCCTTCCTCGGCCACGCCGTGATAGCGGGCGCTTCCCGAACCGTGCTCGAGGACCAGCCTGTAGAGCTGCGCCGCATCCAGCCTGTGGACGGCTGGCCAGACATTCAGTCCTTCACCGATATAGGCCGCAACACCCTTTTCGCGGGCGATGCCGATCAGAAGCGGGACGAATCCGTGATCGCCATCGCCGTGGACGGATGGTGGCAAGCGGACGACCGATACCGGTGCGCCTCGGGCGACCGCCGCTGCGGCGGCCTCCTCGGAAGCGACGCGCGGGATCGACTTTGACGCTGGCATATCGTCTTCGGTCGCCAGCCGCCCGTGCGGGAGAAGCCCTGTTCCTGAGGTGATGACCAGCGGTCGATTGCTGCCGGCAAGCGCGTCGCCGAGCGCTTCGATGGCGCGCCGATCGATCTCGCAGTTCTCCTTGAATTTGGAGAAGTCGTGAATGAAGCCGGTGTGGATGACGCCGTCGGCGGCTGCGGCGCCGCTACGCAGGCTTTCCAGATCCTCCAGGTGGCCGCGGTGGACGCCGGCACCAGCGGCCGCAAGAGACGCGGCGGCCGTGTCCGAGCGGGCAAGCCCGACCACCTGGTGGCCCGCCCGAATGAGTTCCTGGACGACTGCAGAGCCGACGAAACCGGTGGCGCCGGTGACGAAAACGCGCATGATAATCTCTCCTTGGTTGCTGTCCGGCGACCGCTGGCGGCGCCGTGTTGACCCAAGGCTAGGCGACTGAGGAAATACGGTCTATGCTGTATTGTCCGTATTATCTTCGCAATCGTCCGGGATGCCGATGGATCCGCTCTCAAATGTGCTGTCGCTGCTTAAGCCTCGCAATCATCTTTCGGCCGGTTTCGAGGCTGGCGGAGCTTGGGCAATACAGTTTCCTGACCAGCAGGGAGGCATCAAGTGCGGTGCCATCGTCTCCGGCGAATGCTGGCTTTCGGTCGAGGGAAGCGCGGAGCCGGTTCGCCTTCAGGCTGGAGACTGCTTTCTTTTGCCGAGCGGGCGGCCCTTTCGTCTCGCGACGGATCTCGGTCTGACACCGGTTGCCGCAAGCACGATCTTCTCGCCGCTGCGCAAAGGCGGTATCGCCACACTGAATGGCGGTGGGGATTTTTCTCTGGTCAGCAGTCGCTTCGGCCTATCGGGCAATCACGCCGACATCCTGCTGCGGATGCTGCCGCCGATCGTTCTTCTTCGGGACGAGGCGAGCCAGGCGGCGCTGCGCTGGTCTGTCGAACGCATGATGCAGGAGTTGCGCGAGCAGCAGCCGGGTGGCTACCTGGTCGTGCAGCATCTTGCTCACATGATCCTTGTGCAGGCGCTGCGTCTGCATCTGGCCGAGCAATCGGGAAACGGTGTCGGCTGGCTCTTTGCGCTCGCCGACAGGCAGATGAGCGTGGCGATGAATGCGATGCACGACGATCCGGCAAGGCGTTGGACGCTGCAGGCGTTGGCCGCCCGTGCCGGCATGTCGCGGTCTACTTTCGCTCAGAGATTCAAGGAGACCGTCGGCACTTCGCCGATGGAATATCTGGCGCATTGGCGGATGCTGCTCGCCAGCGACAGGCTCGAAAATTCCAGGGATCCGATCTCGGTTATCGCACCATCCCTCGGCTACGAGTCCGAAGCGGCCTTCAGCACGGCTTTCAAGCGCGTCATGGGCTGCTCGCCACGGCAATATAGCCGCGGCCAGCACGCGGTCTCGGCTGCGGACGAGGAGACGTTGCTTGTGGCTGATTGACGGCGAACCCTGGTCGCTGGGCTAGGCCGCCAACGTGTTCTTGAAGACCTTGCCGTCCTTGATGATGACAGCCAGGCTCTTTTCGGGCTGGTTCAGAAGATTGATGTCTTCGAGGGGATTGCCATCCACGACGAGCATGTCGGCGAAGGCGCCTGCCTCCAGCACGCCCAGCTTGCCCGGGTACGGGTTGCGCGGGCCGCTGAGCGCCAGCAGTTCTGCATTCGTCGACGTGGCCATCTGCAGGATCTCGGCGTTGGAATACCAGCGACTGAGATGCGTCAACATCGTTCCCTGCCGTGCCGTCATGTCAGGCGAAAACAGCATATCGGAGCCCCATGCCGTCTTGATCTTGTATTTGCGGGCGAACTCATAAGCGGTGAGGGTGCCGACAAATACCTGTTGCAGACGTTCGGCGGAGGGGCCGGTGAGGGGTACGGAATCTTCCACGCTGAGGAACGGCTGAATACTGAGCCAGATTCCCTTGTCCGCCATCAGCCTTGCCGTGTCCTCGTCCATCAGGTGGGCGTGCTCGATGCAGGCTGCGCCGGCCGCAATGGCGCGCTGTACGGTCTTTGGCGCATAGGCATGGACGGTGACATAGGTATTCCAATCCTGCGCCACTGCGATGCCGGCCCGGAGATCGCTTTCGCTGAATGTGGTCATGTCGAGCGGGCTGCGTGGGGACGAAACGCCGCCGCCACCGACCATCTTGATCTGCGATGCTCCCTGCATGAATTGCTCGCGAACGCGAAGCTGCACCTCGGCCGCGCTGTCGGCGATCATGGCGCCGCCCGACTTTTCGACGATGCTGAGTTGGGCGGGGGTGCGCGGTATGTCCGTCAGCATCCTGAGGTCGCCGTGACCGCCCGAAGTCGTGATCATGGCGCCTGAGGGATAGATCCGTGGACCGGGTATGATGCCGGTGTCGATTGCCTGCTTGAATGTAAAGACCGGACCGCCGACATCGCGGACCGTCGTAAATCCGCGCAACAAAGTGCGCTGCGCTTCCGCCGTTGACGCGGTAAAGATCACGCCGGGATCGCCCGTTACGGCCGTTGCAACGGGGACGGCGGCAAAGAGGCTGTGCCAGTGTGCGTCGATCAGACCGGGCATAAGGAAACGTCCACCGCAGTCGATGACGGTGGCGTCCGCCGGCGGCGCGCTGTTGGTGGTGTCGATGGCGGTGATCCGGCTGCCCTCGATCAGGACCTGCACACCGGATTGCGCCGTGGCAGATTTTCCGTCGAACACCTTTGCCTGTTTCAGCAGGATCTTGGATGGGGAGGCGGGAGCCTGCGCGAAGGCGATCGGGGGTGCTGCGGCGGCAAAGAAGGCTGCGCCTAAACCGGCGAGAACGCCTCGCCGGCTGAGATCTTCGAGCCTGCGCGAGGCATGCTGGACCTCAGGTGAAAGGCAACCACAGCCGAAGCCATGAACGAGATGCTGGTATTTCCCACCCAAACGGATCATTGCGTACTCTCCTCCTCAACTCGGCGGCCGATGGCGATAAGTTTATGCAACTATAGGGGGATAGCATGATCAAATAGCCGGACGTTGTCCAGCGAGGTAGCATCAAGAATGGGTGTAAGCTGTCTGTGATGGCGCCACAAGGGGCGCCATCGATCAGTTGGCGCGTACGGCCTGGTTCGGTCGCAACACGCTCATCAGGGCGCCGTAGGGCAGCAGCATCACCAATCCCACGATCAGCTTCACGGAGAAATCGCCGATTGCCCAGGAGATCCAGCGAGGCGCTTGCGCCGCAAAGACGCCGAGGACGGGAGCCGATTCCAGCGCGAATGGATCGTTCGGCCCAAAGAAGACGAAGAAGGCCGCGAACGCGAATGAGAAGAAGATCAGCGTGTCCAGCATCGAGCCGATGAGCGAGCCGACCAGGGGCGCGCGCCACCAGGCCTGACGGCGCAGGCGGTTGAACACAGCGATATCGAGCAGCTGGCCGGCAAGATAGGCCGAGCCGGAAGCGATGGCGATGCGTGGAACGGAGGTGAAGAAGGACAGCGCGACGCCGACCACGAAGCCCGCAAATACCACTTTGCGTGCGGCCTGCGGGCCGAACTGGCGGTTTGTGAGGTCGGTGATCAGGAAGGCGACCGGATAGGTGAAGGCACCCCAGGTCAGAAGGTCCGCCAGATTGATGCCGGCGAGTTCCGCGTTCAAGGGAAACTGGACGAGGAAGTTCGAGGCGACGACGACGAGAGTCATCAGGGCGACGTAGATAAGGGTATAGCGTGTCTTCAGCATTTTTTTATCCTGGGGTATGCCACCAGTTGGAGTGATCGGCAGGCAAGCAAAAGGCTTGTCCGGAGGTCATCCGTGCAAGCCTTTTAAGCCTTATAACAGAAGATCAGTCGTTGCTTAGGCAGCAACGGCAGCTTCAGCAGCCTTCTTGACGATCTGGCGGCGCAGCAGACGAGCGCGCATCGACAGTTCGTTTTCGCTTGCCTTGATGAGGAAAGCATCGAGGCCGCCACGATGCTCAACGGAACGAAGAGCAGCAGCCGAAACGCGAAGACGGTAACGCTGGCCGAGGGCGTCGGAGATCAGCGTAACCTGGCACAGGTTCGGGAGGAACCGGCGCTTGGTCTTGTTGTTGGCATGGCTGACATTGTTGCCAACGAGGACTGCCTTGCCGGTCAATTCGCACATGCGGGACATGGAACACCTATTCTTGTTTTTCTCGGCCATCAATTGCGTACCCGCGCAAAACCGGGCTTGCAATCCAACAGGCCATGATTGGAAAGTTGCGGTTCTATAGTCAGACAGGCCGCGCGCGTCAAGCCAAACCTTGGCGTTTCCCGCAATTCTGTCAAAAAGCTCGTGTTTGCTTCGGACTGCGACAAGCGTATAGACCGTGATTTGCGGCCTGACCAGCTCGCTGGAACAAGGTTTATTTCATGCTTCACTTGCGCAGACGCATTCTCATCTCGGCCATCGCCGCGCTTGCCGCCATCCCGGCCAGCGCGGGCGAGATCGTGCATCGCACCGAATACAAGGTTTCTCTTGGCATCCTGACGATCGCACGCGCTGCCTTCCTGACGAAGATCGAGGATGACAAGAGCTACAGGGTTTCCGGCGACATAAGCTCTGCCGGGCTTGCCGATCTGGTGACGGATATTTCCGCGAAGACCAGCGTCGATGGTACTTTGAGCGGCGATCGCCTGCAGGCGTCCCGCTATTACCTCTATTACAAGAGCGGCAAGCGGGCGCGAACCTACGAGGTGCGCTACAGCAACGGCAATATCACTTCGACGACGGTGAAGCCGCCGCGGCGGCAGCCCAAAAACTGGATCAACGTTTCGCCCAATGACATGCACTCGGTGCTCGACCCGATTTCAGGGCTGATCTTCCCCGGCGACACGAATGTCTGCGCGCAGAAGCTGCCGATCTATGACGGCGAGATGCGGATGGACCTCGTGCTCTCGCCCAAGGGATCGGAAGATTTCTCCACCGACGGCTTCAATGGCAAGGCGACCGTCTGCAACGTCCGCTTCGTACCGAGATCCGGCTACAAGAAGGGCCGTACCGACATCGAGTATCTGCGCAAGAGCAACCGCATGGAAATCTGGTTTGCCAAGGCTGATGCCGCGAATGTATATGCTCCAGTCTACGTCCGCATTCCCACGCAATACGGACCGGTTACAATCACGGCGGTGAAATACGGCGCAAGCTGACGGAGCAACGATCTCCGTAAAGGGGGACGAGTGAAGCTTCGGGCTACGTTGATCGGGTTCACGGCGATTATCATGTGGGCGTTCCTGGCGCTGTTTACGGCTGCCTCAGGTAAGATGCCGCCATTTCAGCTCTCCGCCATCTGCTTTGCCATCGGCAGCATTCCCGGTATTGTCGTGCTGATCGCCAACCCATCGCGCCTTGCTCTCCTCAAGCAGCCGGCCAAAGTCTGGATTGTCGGCATTGCCGGATTGTTCGGATATCACTTCCTCTATTTCACGGCGCTTCGCAACGCGCCGGCCGTGGAGGCAGGGTTGATCGCCTATCTGTGGCCGCTGCTGATCGTCGTCGGCTCGGCGCTGCTACCGGGCGAGCGGCTGCGCTGGTATCACATCGTCGGCGCACTTGCTGGGCTGAGCGGCACGTTCCTGATCGTCGGGCGAAATGGCATCAATTTTGATGGCGCCTATGCCGTCGGGTATGGGGCGGCGTTTCTGTGCGCCTTTACGTGGTCGGGATATTCGCTGCTGACGCGGCGGTTCGATGCCGTATCGACGGATGTCGTTACCGGTTTCTGCCTAGCCACATCCGTGTTGTCGCTGCTTTGCCACCTCGGCCTTGAAACGACGGTATGGCCCGCGACGACGTTTGAATGGATTGCCGTCATCGGTCTCGGCCTGTTTCCTGTCGGTGCCGCCTTCTACGCCTGGGACCATGGCGTCAAGAACGGCGATATCCAGATCCTGGGCGCGGCAAGCTATGCCGCGCCGCTGTTGTCGACGTTGATCCTGACGATCTTTGGCTTCGCGGAGCCCAGCTGGCGGATCGCTCTCGCCTGCCTTCTCGTCACCGGCGGTGCCGTGCTTGCCGCGCAGGAGATGTTTCGGCGAAAGGCTGCGACGGCTGAACGGCCTGCAGCCGCAGAATAGGCCTCAGGCAGGCTCCCAATCTGGCGGAGCCATTTCGAAGCTTGTGAATTCAAAGCCCGGCGAAACCGTGCATCCGACCAGCGTATAGTCGCCCAGCGTTTCCGCCGATTGCCACCAGTTGGCCGGGATGATCGCCTGCGGACGCTCTCCGTTTAGGATATCGGTTCCGAGCTTCAGCGTTTCGCGCGTGCCGCCGTCGGCTCGATGCAAGGCAAGCGGCGCGCCGGCATAGTGGTGCCACACCTCGGCTGCGTCATGGACCCGATGCCAGTGCGAGCGCTGCCCAGCTTTCAGCAGGTAGTAGATCGCGGTCGAATGCCCGCGCGCGCCGCCTTCGGTGTCGCGAAACGTCTGCACGTACCAGCCGCCTTCCGGGTGCGGCTGCATCGAAAGCTCGCGGATAATATCGTCTGGCGACATCAGAAATTGTCCTTGCGTTTGCGGATCTCGGCAAAGACCTCTTCGTTCGTCCGGCTCTCCATCAGCAGGTTGCGGCGGATGGCCGGGTCGGCGGCCCGCAGGAAGGGGTTTGTTTCCTTTTCCAGTGCGAGCGTGGTCGGGATCGTGAACTTGCCGTCGGCGCGCAATTGCTCGATCTCGGCGGCGCGGCTCTTCAGGCGCGCATTGTCAGGATCGATCGTCAACGCGAAGCGGGCGTTGGAGAGCGTGTATTCATGGCCGAAATAGATCGCGGTCTCATCCGGCAGAACAGCGAGTTTCTGCAGCGAATGCCACATGTCGGCGGCGGGACGCTCGAACAGGCGGCCGCAGCCCAGCGCAAACAGCGTATCGGCGGCAAAGAGGATCTTGTCGTCGACGAAGTGGTAACAGATGTGACCCGCCGTGTGGCCGGGTGTTTCGATCACGTCGATCGTATGGTCGCCGAACAGAAAAGTGTCGCCGTCGGCCATGGTCTTGTCGAGGCCGGGGATCGCGACCGCTTCGTTGATCGGGCCGACGATTTCGCAATTATATCGCTCCTTCAGCGCCAGGTTGCCCTCGACGTGATCGGTATGATGATGCGTGGTGAAAATATGGCTCACCGACCAGCCTCGGCGATCGGCTGCGGCGATCACCGCGTTCGCGTCCGGCGCGTCGATAGAGGCGGTCAATCCGGTTTCCGGATCATGTACAAGCACGCCGAAATTATCCGAACGGCAGAGAAAAACGTCTAATTCCAAAGGTTTCATAGTCTCAAATACCTCTTTATCGCGGACATACCCGGAATGTAGAGGGTCCGCCCTTGAAGTCCAACCGCCCGCTGATAACATTTGTTGCGATGCACGCCGATATTGTTGACCTACGCCAATTCTATCATTCCGACCTCGGCCGTATTGCCGAGCAGTCGATTGCCATGGCCTTGTCCTCGCTATGGGTGCGGCTGCCGCAGGAGCGGCTGGTGGGGCTCGGCTATGCCGTGCCGTTCCTCGATCGTTTTCGGGCGGATACCGAGCGCACCTTTGCCTTCATGCCGGCCGGGCAGGGAGCGGTGAACTGGCCGATGGGGTCGCTGTCGTCCACGGCGCTGATTTTCGACGAAGAGCTGCCTTTGCCAGACTCGTCGATCGACCGCGTACTGATGGTTCATTCGCTGGAATTCGCCGAAAGCCCGCGCGAGACATTGAAGGAACTCTGGCGCGTGCTGGCGCCGGGCGGGCGACTTGTCATCGTCGTGCCAAACCGCCGCGGTGTCTGGGCACGGATGGAATATACGCCGTTCGGCTCGGGGCGCCCCTATTCGCGCGGCCAGCTGACGCATCTCCTGCGCGAGACGAATTTCACGCCGGGTGCCACCGCCGAAGCGCTTCTGTTCCCGCCGTCCAAACTGCGGACGATGATGCGACTGCGCAGCGGGTTCGAGCGGATCGGGAGAACGCTGTGGCCGGCTTTCTCGGGGGTTATCATCGTCGAGGCCCAGAAGAGGCTCTATCAGGGGCTGCCGGTTGCGGCGCGCGCTTCGAGGCGTGTCTTCGTGCCGGTTCTTGCGCCTCACGGCGTTCCGACCACCCGCAGCAGGTAGGCCCGCGGCACTCGACAAGCTTGAGTTTCCGTTCTATTGCCTCTGGGCAATTTTCAGCCGGAATTCCCGGCCTTTTCCAAGGTTGAACCCATGAGCGTAGAGATGAGCAAGCCTGTTCCGCGTCCCGGTATTCTTGATATCGCAGCTTATGTACCGGGCAAGGAACATGCGCCGGGCGTCGCCCGCGTCTATAAGCTCTCCTCCAACGAAACGCCGCTCGGCGCGAGCCCGAAGGCGATCGAGGCGTTCCGTGCCGCAGCCGACAGCCTCGAGCGCTATCCTGATGGTCAGGCGATTGAACTGCGTGAGGCGATCGCCGGCGTTCATGGTCTTAACCCGGCTAATATCATGTGCGGCAACGGCTCGGACGAGTTGCTCGGCCTGCTCTGCCACGTCTATCTGGGCGCCGGCGACGAGGCGATCATTACCGAGCACGGGTTTCTCGTCTACAAGATCCAGATCATGGGCGCGGGCGCGACGCCGGTTACTGTCAAGGAAAAGGACGCGACAGTCGATGTCGACGCGATCCTGGCTGCCGTGACGCCGAAGACCAAGATGGTGTTTATCGCCAATCCAGGCAATCCGACAGGGACCTACGTGCCGGTCAGCGAGATTCGTCGCCTGCAGGCCGAGCTGCCGAAGAGCGTCGTGCTGGTTCTCGACGCGGCCTATGCCGAGTATGTTCGCCGCAACGATTACGAGGCCGGCATCGAGATCGTCTCGTCCAATCCCAACGTCGTGATGACCCGCACCTTCTCCAAGGCCTATGGACTTGCGGCGCTTCGCGTCGGCTGGATGTATGCGCCCGCCGAGATCATCGATGCGCTCAACCGCGTGCGCGGACCATTCAACATGAACTCGGCCGCGATTTCCGCGGGGGCCGCCGCTATCCGCGACCAGGCCTTCGTGCAGGAAGCCGTTGCGTTCAACCAGATGTGGATCGAGAAGCTGACGGGGGCGTTCGAGGCAATCGGCCTCAAGATCACGCCATCGGTCACCAATTTCGTGCTCATCCATTTCCCCGACGTTGACGGCAAGCGCGCTGCGGAGGCCGATGAATTCCTCACGAGTCGCGGCTATATCCTGCGCGCCGTCAGGGGCTACGGCTTTGCCAATTCGCTGCGTATGAGTGTGGGTCCGGAAGAGGCGAACCGCGGGGTCATCGAGGCGCTCGGCGAGTTTATGGGACGCAAGGCATGACGGCTCAGTTTGATCGCATTGCGCTGATCGGGATCGGTCTGATCGGTTCGTCGCTTGCTCACGACATCAAGCGGCTCGGCCTCGCAAAGGAAGTGGTCATTGCCACGCGGAGCGCGGATACGCTGAAGCGGGCGGAAGAGCTGCAGCTCGGCGATCGCTATACGACGTCGTCTGCCGAGGCAGTCAAGGACGCGGATCTGATCATCGTGTCGGTGCCCGTCGGGGCGTCCGAAAGCGTTGCAAAGGAAATCGCGAGCAGCCTGAAGCCGGGCGCAATCGTGACCGATGTCGGTTCGACGAAAGCCTCCGTCATCGCGCAGATGGCGCCGCATATGCCCGAGAATGTCCATTTCATTCCCGGCCATCCGCTGGCCGGGACGGAAAAGTCAGGACCGGACGCCGGCTTTCCCGGCTTGTTCGAAGGTCGCTGGTGTATCTTCACGCCGCTTGCCGGAACCGACGAAACGGCCCTGAAGACGCTGCGCCATTTCTGGGAGACGCTTGGTTCCAAGGTGGACGAGATGGACCCGGAGCACCATGACAAGGTGCTGGCGATCGTTTCTCACCTGCCGCATCTCATCGCCTATAACATCGTCGGCACGGCGGACGATCTGGAGACGGTGACGGAATCAGAAGTGATCAAGTATTCCGCTTCGGGCTTTCGCGACTTCACGCGTCTTGCGGCATCGGATCCGACCATGTGGCGCGACGTCTGCCTGCACAACAAGGATGCGATCCTTGAGATGCTGGCGCGGTTTTCCGAGGATCTGGCCTACCTGCAGCGTGCGATCCGCTGGAGTGAGGGCGACAAGATCTTCGATCTCTTTACCCGCACCCGCGCCGTACGTCGTTCGATCATCCAGGCTGGCCAGGATGTCGATGCGCCGGACTTCGGACGTCCGCACCCGCTCGACAAGAAACCCTGATCTTCAGATCGGCGGGATCGCACCGAGCGGGATGAAACCGCTCACGGTGGCGTTGCCACGTGCGACGACGAGGTCGACGGAAACCTTGTCGCCGCCGCCTGCCAGGGCCTTCAGCAGCTTGGCTGCGGTATCGACGGTCTTGGCAAAGTCCGGGAAGGTCTTCTTGACGCTGTCGCGCCAGGGGCCAAGGCGCTCGATCTCCAGCTTGAACTTGCCCGAGAGATAGCCGTTCTCGTCGAAGGAGAAGGGTCCGCTCAGTGTCATGACCTTGCCGTCGCCGATGTCGGCCACGGCCTTGCGCAATTCACCGCTTGCGCCGCGAAGGCCCTGCCGGTCACTGCCGTCGATCATGCCCGCCTTGTCGACCAGCGTAACGTCGGCGCTCGCCGAGAGCTGGGGAAAGACCTGCGGCCAGTCCTTGATTTCAGTCTTGGAATCCGTCACCGAAATGGCGGCGTCGAGATCAGCGCCGTTCTGGCGGAGGTGAATTTCCGTGTGCGCGGCATTGAAGTTGATCGTCTGGCCGGTTTCGGAGGAGATGGCCGTGGCCTTCAGGCCCTCTATGACGGTGGAGGAGCGGTCAATGCCCTTGAACTTCGTGACTAGGCTCGACTGCAAGCTTTCCCATTGCGCGTTGACGGACAGGCCATGAGTGTTGCGGATTTCCGCCGGCGAATCGAGCTCCCAGACGATATGGCCAGGCGCATAGACCTGGGCTGCCGAGCGGAGCGCGCCGAAGCTTGCCGAAACGCCGTTGACGTTGTCGTCAACATCGACCTTCGAGCAGAACATGCCAATACGGAAGGGGAAGCCTCGGAAATCGATGTCCGCGCATTCGCCGGTCACGCCGGCGGCATCGCGGGGCGCTATCGCTTTCAGGACGGTGTTCTTGAGCTCCGAGGCAGCGTAGAACCAGCCACCGGCGTAGATGGCGATCACCAGGACGATGCCGCCACCCAGCAACCAGAATTTCCTGCCGCTGCGGGTTTGGCTTGACGCTGACATGATGTTCTCCAATGGTGAATCGCGAATGGGAATCTCGGTCTGGCGTGCGATATGGACGAATTTTGGGTGTTTGGCTACGGATCGCTCATGTGGAATCCGGGCTTCGAGTTTGTTGAGCGGTCTCAAGCGCTTGTTTACGGCTACCGCCGGTCGCTTTGCGTCCGCTCCTGGGTGCATCGGGGAACGCAGCAAAATCCCGGCCTAGTGCTGGGGCTCGACCGGGGCGGTTCATGCCGCGGCATGGCGTTCCGCATCGGCGGCGATCAGTGGGACGATGTCATCGAGTATCTGCGCGCGCGCGAGCTCGTGACCAACGTTTATCTCGAACGCAACGTGACGCTTCAGCTTGAGGGTGGGCGTAGCGTCAAGGCTGTCGCCTACATCGTCGATCGCAAGCACGTGCAGTATGGCGGTGCGCTTGATGCGCATGCCGCTGCGCGGATCGTTCACGAGGCTCAGGGCCAGTCAGGTCCAAACGATGCCTATGTGTTCAACACACTGGCGCATCTCGAGGAAATGGGCATTCGGGACCACTGGCTGGAGCAGGTGGTCGGCGAAGTCGAGCGGTTGCGGGCGGCCTGATCTCAGGCCGTTGCGGCGCTGGCCTTGCGTAGTTCCGCCAGCCGTTCCACGGCTGTGGGCGGCAGCGGCAGCTCGGGATTGCGCTCGGCGGCGTCAATCAGCAGTTCGTCGCTTGCTCGTTCCGTCACATCGATCAGATGGGCGAAGAATTCGTCAGGATCCATGCCCGGATGGATCGGCGGCAAGATCCTGACCTTGAAGTGGCCGGGATAGCGCATGGTGCTCCGGCGCGGCCAGAACAGGCCAGGCTGCATGGCTACGGGCACGACCGGCAGCTGGAGGTCGCGATACATGCGGGCGATGCCGTATTTGTAGACCGGTTCGGCGCCCGGCGGGCGGCGCGTGCCTTCAGGATAGATGATCAGCTGGCGACCGGTCGCGAGCTCTTCCTTCGTCCGCTTCATGGCCTCGACCATCACCTTGCCGCGCGCGCCGCGGTTGATCGGGATCATGCGCTGCTTCTTCGCGTACCAGCCGAACAGCGGGATCCACATCAGCTCGCGCTTGAGGATATAGACCGGGTCCTTCAGCCAGGGCAGCAGCGCGTAGGTGTCCCAGAAGGACTGATGCTTCGGGGCGAGGATGTAGCCGCCTTCGGGCAGGTTCTCCATGCCCTCGATCTCGAAGGTGGTCCCGACGATCTTTTCCATCAGCCAGTGGTTCGATAGCGCCCAGTTCTTGGGGATCTGATAGGCAGCCTTGCGGGGTGCCAGGAAATAATAGGGCGATAGCACGATCATCCGGATGATGAGATTGGCGTAGAAGATCGTGTTGAAGAGAACGGAACGCAGGGCGATCATGAAATTTCCCGAGGCCAGTGTCCGCACGGATGGCGGTTGCGCCCTCCTACACGAATTTGGCCGTCATAAAAAGCGGTGATCAGCTTTGTCCGGCAGGAGTGGCCGAGCGCAGGCCCGGATGGCGGCCGAGGCCGGTCAGATTTCGTGCGCCCGCCAGAAGCACCTTGCCGTATTCCGCGAGCATCACCCGCATGGCATTGGGGTCGGTGAACCAGTTGCTGGTCTTCAGGTCGGTGTTGACGACCGGGTAGGGGATGAACTGCGTCTCGGGATCGACATAGGCAAGTTCGGCCAAGCTACGCGGCATGTGGTAGTTGTTGGTGACGACGAGAACGCTCTTGTAGCCTTTCGCGTGGATCCAGTTCGATGCTTCCTCGGCATTGCCGATGGTGTCGAGTGCGTCATAGCCAATGTCAACGCAGCAGGAGAAAAGCTCCGGCGTCGCCTGGGTCATCTTGCGGATCTGCGCGCTCGTCGTCGTGGGATGAACACCTGAGATGAGAAGGCGCTTTCCGGCGCCTTTCTGAAGCAGTTCCACGGCCTGGTCGATGCGCTGGTAGCCGCCCGTCAGAACGACGATTGCATCGGCACGCGGTTCCACAGGCGGTTTCAAGGTCGTGACCGAGTCGGCGAAGCGCAGGAATCCGCCGAAAATGATGGCGGCAATGATGACGACCGCGAAGCCGCCCCAGCGCAATGTCCGGCGCACTGGACCGCGGCGCGCAGGTTCGCTGCCGAAGCGATTAAGCTCCGTTTTGGGGCGAATCATATTGCGCGACATGCGGATCATGCTCATGAATCAAAAAATATACCCAGATTGAGGCAGCGAACAGACGCTTTCATGGCAAAATGAGCATCGGAAGTTTCAATTGGTCAGCCCGTCGGCGCGCGTCGGATCGGAGCGCAACGTGTCGATTTCGTAGATCGTCTGCATGACGGTCAGCCGGGCGGTGACGGTGGTGAGAAGGGCGATAACGATCATCGTGGCGAATATGCCGGCATAGCCCAGTGCGCCGACCGAGAAGGTGCCGAAGAGAGCTGTCGCCTGATCCGTCTGCGGTGTCGCAAGCGTCCGGCTCTGCAGGAACCCGGCGCTGAGGAAGAACAGTGCAGCAAGCGCACTGCCGACGGCCGATCCCTTGAGGCTGATCTTGAGAAAATGCTTCTGGAATTCGGTGGCTACGAACGAGCTTTCGGCGCCGACGAAATGCAGGACCTCGACGATGTGCCGATTGCCCGACAGCGCCCCGCGTGTGGCGAAAACGACCGTCAGGACCATGGCGGAGAAGACGAGCAAGAGGATGCCGGTGCCGATCAATACAGTCGTGTGAGCCATCGAAACGAGGCGATCGACCCAGGTGCGGTGGTCGTCGAGAGACGATTGCGGGATGCTTTCCTTTAGCAGCGAGCGCATCGCCTCGAAATCCGGCGGATTGCTTTCGTCGATGGTGACGATGACGAGGCGGGGAACCGGAAGTTCCTTGATATCAAGGCCGGCGCCGAGCCATGGCTCGAGCAGGCGCGCCGTCGCGGCTTCATCGACGATCTGGCCATCCTTGGTGCCGACGAAGGTGAGCGCGATCTCGCGCGCCTGGGCCAGCGCCTTGTCCATATCCAGCCCGTCATCCGGCTTGATCTGTATGGTGATCTCACGAGAGATCTGGCTTTCCCAGCTGGCAGCGGTCGAGCGCACCATGCTGACGCCGCCAAGGGTCAGGCAGGCCAGGAAGGCCATGATGGCGATCACCACCATCAGCGCATTGCCCTGGATGTTGGCCGACGGAAGAATTGCCGCCGTCGGGCGCACCTTCAGCTCGGGCCGTTTCCGGTCTTGTCCTGCAGCCTGTGCGGATGGGCGGGGTGTGGGCTCAGTCATGGATATCGAGATGCCCTTCCGACAGGATCATTCGGCGGGCTTCCACTTGGTCCATCAACGTCAGATCGTGGGTGGCGATCACGACGGCGGTACCGAGGCGGTTCAATTCGAGGAAAAGATTGAGCAGGCGGCGTGCCATCGGCGGATCGACGTTGGCGGTGGGCTCGTCCGCGAGCAGGATCTCCGGGCGGTCGATCAGTGCGCGGGCGATGGCGGCGCGTTGTTTTTCACCGCCCGACAGGACGGGCGGCAGCACGTTGATCCGTTCGCCAAGGCCGACCCATTTCAACAGTTCGAGCACATCCGTCTTGTAGGAGCTCTCATCCTTGCCGCGCACCCGCAACGGCAGGGCCACGTTCTCATAGGTGGTCAGGTGGTCCAGGAGACGGAACTCCTGGAAGATGATGCCGACGCGGCGGCGCAGCAGTGGTAATTCCGGCCGCGGGATATCCGAAATGTCACGTCCGAACATGCGGATCAGGCCGCGTGTCGGTTGCAGCGACAGAAATAGAAGCCGGAGCAACGTCGTCTTGCCGGCGCCGGAGGGGCCGGTCAGGAACTGGAAGGATTTCTTCGGGATGTCGAAGGTCAGATCCCGGAGAATTTCCGGTCCCATTCCATAGCGCAAACCGACGTTCTCGAAGTGGATCAACGGGCAGCTCAGTCTTTTGTTGTGTCACCGCAGGACTTGTTAACCAACTCCGTTAACAAGCGGTAAATTTCGCTGAAAAGGCGCCGCTTTGATGGCGATCTTTGCGAAGCATTAACCAATAAAATTTACGACTGAGCAGGATTCGTTTCAATGCCGGATTTCCCGTCCGGCCCGAAACCATGTGGACACCGGAAAGGCCGTCATCATGATATCCTCGTCGTTCAAACGCCAGCCATCGAGCCGGGTCTACGATTTCCTGCCGCCGGAGCCAACGAAACGCGAAGTGCGTCAAAGTCATTCCGTCGATGTCGCCGATGCCGAATTCGTGGTGATTGGAGCAGGTCGGCCGCAGGAATCTCGCGCCCGCGGAACCAATGACAACCGGCAACGCAGCACACCCCGCCTCGGTCTCGGGTCGTCGATCTTGCGCGTCGGCGAGTCCTGGTTGCAGCAGGCATCCGCAAAGAGCTTTGCAGGGCTTGTACTTGCACTGTCGGTTCTTGCCTTCAGCCTTTCAGGAGGGTTCTCCAGCCTCTCCCAGCCGGATGTCGCGATTGCCGGGACGCCGCTGCATTTCACGCACGTCACTGCCACTCAGCGCGATGCCAACGGGATGCGCGTGCTTCTGATCAACGGCATCATCGACAATGCGAGCGGTACCACCCAAATCGTGCGGCCGATCCGCGCCGACCTCGTCTCGGACGATCAGTTGACCGCGAGTGTCATCATCAACCCGCCGATTGATGTCATCTACGGAGGGCAGAGCCGCGGTTTTTCCACGAGAGTGCAGTATGCCGGTGGAAAAATGCCGGAAGTCCGCCTCTCCTTCATGCCGTAAGGGGTGTTTCGCCGCGCTGTTTGTGGTAACGGCTTGTGCTTGTTTTCATGGAGCAAGCGTTAATGCCCGTCGTGCGCGGAAAGAACATCGAACCCCTCTTCACTGCCGAGCAGATTGCCGAGCGCAATCACGCGATTGCAAAGCAGATCGCGCAGGGACCCACCAAGGATCTCCTGGTCATCGCGGTTCTCAAGGGCTCCTTCATTTTCGCGGCAGATCTGATCCGTGCCTTGCACGACAGCGGTCTGGCGCCTGAAGTCGAGTTCATCACCCTTTCCAGCTATGGCACAGGCACGGTTTCCCAAGGCGTGCGGATCGTCAAGGACATCGACAGCGATGTGAAGGACCGCGACGTTCTCTTGATCGACGACATTCTCGAATCCGGCCGTACGCTGCTGTTTGCCAAGGAACTGCTGTATGAGCGTGGCGCCCGCAACGTCACGATCGCCGTCCTGCTCGACAAGAGCGTGAAGCGCAAGGAAAAGCTGGAGGCCGACTATGTCGGTTTCGAGTGCCCGGACTATTTCGTGGTCGGCTACGGCATGGACGTCGCCTACGCGTTCCGCGAGCTTCCCTTTGTCGGCGTCGTCACCGGCGACGCCTGAATGTGCCGGAACAAGACGGGTTGTTAACCATCCCGTCCATCGCTTGCCGCCGTTTACCGATCGCAAAGGAAAGTCGTGTGATTTCCGTTGCAGGGCATGAAACGGAGCAGTGCACACCATGGCAAAAATTCTGATTACGGAAGACGAGGATTCCCTGCGTTCTTTCGTAGCCCGCGCTTTGCGTCTTGACGGTCATGAGACCGAAGAAGCCGCTGACGGTGCGGAGGGACTGGAAAAGCTGAGAGACGGCGTCTACGACCTTCTGCTTTCCGACATCCGGATGCCCGTCATGGACGGCATTGAGCTTGCACACCAGGCCAAGTCGGCTTTCCCAGCCCTGAAGATCCTGCTGATGACCGGCTATGCCGAACAGCGCGAGCGGGCGGATGATCTTGCTGAAAAGATCGTTGATGTCGTGTCGAAGCCTTTTGCCTTGCCGGATATCCGCAAGGCCGTGGCGCGCGCCTTGGCCGCCTGACCACCGAAAACTGACAGAATTTGCCCCGCCGGCCCTCAGGGCTGGTCGGGGATGAACTTTCCTTCGTAGCGCACCCGGAAATTCCTGCGCTGGAAGTCCTGCTGAAAGCAGACGAAGATCAGTTCGATGTCCGAGGCGCTATCATGCTTGGATAGCAAGCTGAGCGTCACGACAACCACGCTGGTATAGCCTCGCGTCAGTTTGAACGCCGCATTGCGGATCTCGTTCGCGGTGGCATCCTGCCGGTCATCCCGCCGCTCATAGATGATCCAGAAGCGGCTGATGTCCCATGTCGCGCGGAGGATTTCTGTGATCTCTGCCTGGAACTGTTCAGGATGCGCGCCCGGTGCCCAGGTCAGCGTCTGCTCTCCCTCGTCGGCCACAACGTTCATATAGCCGTCGTAGTCGTTGCCGTGGCCCGCAAGGGCATTTCCGATCAATTCGAATGCCGCGTTTTCACCGATTGTCGTCTTGAAGAGAATTGGCATCGAGTCGCTATCACTAGTCGCTTGTTTCGGAAACCTTGCGAAGCTTGGGGTGTGGAGGCAGAGTGTCTCTCAATCGATCCTTGGCGCTATATGCGCTTGCAAGCTTTGTCAATGCGGCGGACCCGAGAGCCACCGCCTTCCGGGAAGAAAGCGGTGGCGCGCGATTTATCCTGCAGTCACTGGTAGTCCGGGCAGGCCATGTTCTGGCTGGCGCCACTGTTGCCGCCCTGCGTGCGCAGGGAGCCCGGTCTCGGTGGTGGCGGGCAATCAGCCGGACGTCTCATTTCGCCGCCGGAGATACTTCCCGTCGTCAGGTAGTCGGGCGCGGCCGCTTGGGGTCGGCTCGATGAGTAGTTTTCAGCGGCGATATTTCTGCCGCCGCTATGAGTAGTTCCAAATCCGGTGATGTCCATTGCATCCGCTGTGCTCAAGGCGATGCCAAGGCCGAGAGCGGCGGTTGCGATCAGCTTCCATTCCGTCTTCATGGGAATACCCTCTACGCTTGTCGAGCGGCGCGTTTCTTCGCGCCGTAGCAGAGATAGGTACCACGCGGCCTTCGGTTGTGGATTTTCACGCGGTTGTGATGGCGTGGCCGACCGAAACTGAGATGCCTACTGAATATCGAGCAGGCGCTCGAGATAGCGGCGTTCCATCTCCTGCGGCGGATTGTTGCCGAGCTTATCGCGGATCGCGTCCAGGATCTCGCGGGCGCGCTGGACATCGATCTCGTCGGGCACCTTGACCTGGTCGCCGAAATCAGGACCGTCGGCCCTGCGCGGCCGTCCGAGCGGATCGCGACCGTTCTGGTCTCCCCGACCAACCTGACCCTGCGGCCCCTGACCCTGGTTCTGGCCCTGCTGTGCCTGCATCATCTGGCTCATCATGTCGCGTGCGCCTTGACGGAGGGCTTCAAGAGCGCGTCCCTGCCCCTGGATGGCAGGTTCGCCGTGGCCCTGGCCAAGCTCGCGTCCAGCACCTTCCATCTCGCGCTGCGCCTGCCCAAAGCCGGAGCCGGGCTTCATGCCCATGTCGCCGAGGCCCTTTTGCAGTTCGCCGAGCTGCTTGCCGAGTTGATCCTGACGTGACTGCAGCTGCTTGAGCGCGTCGCGCAACTGCTCCTCCGTCATCTGATCGGAGGGGGACTGGCCTTTTTGGTTCTGCTGGCCCTGCTGCTGGTCCTCCGGCAGGCCGTCATTGTCCATCGGCATGTCGTTGAGGAGCGGATCGTTCATTCCCATATCCGGATCGCCGCGCTGCATGCGATCCTTCAATTGCTGGTCCAGCTTGAAGGTTTCTTCCATCAGCTTCTGCTGGTCGCGCAGGATCTGGCCAAGCTTGTCCATCTGCTGGCGCATCTCGCTGTTGTCGCGCCCTTGCTGCTGTCCCTGCTGCGGCCTGCCGGCCTGGAGGTTGTTCATCATCCGCTGCAGCTCCGACAGCATCTGCTGTGCTGCGTCGCGGTTGCCGGAACGCGCCAGATTCTCGATCTGGTCCATCATCCGTTCGAGGTCCTGCTGGCGAAGAATGTTCTGGGCGCTCTGGTTGGGCTGCGTCGGCGCATTCTGCATGCGCTGGGCGAGCTCCTTCATGTAGTCCTGCATCGCCTTGCGCAGCTCGTCCATGAGCTTCTTGATCTCGGCGTCCGGCGCATTGCGCTGCAGTGCATCGGCCAAATTCTGCTGGGCGTTGCGCAGGTTGCGTTCTGCCTGGGAGAGGTCTCCGTCTTCCATGCCGATGGCGATGTCCCAGAGGTAGGCGGCGGTGTCCTTCAGCGCTTCCTCGCCCTTTGCCAGCTTCATGCGCGTCAGCGCGGATTGCAGCAGCAGGTAATTGGTCAGCTTCGGAATGGTTTCTTCAGGACGGATCGTCAGCGCCTCGTTGAGCGCGATTGCCTCCGGCATCTTGCGGGTATCGAGGGCAAACACCTGGCGCTCTTCGGCGACGGCTGCGGCAAGCGGTTCGTTGAAGGGCCGCATCGGCAGCGTCATTTCGTATGGCGGGCTGCGTCCTGTCTGCCCGGCGGCATCCTTGGCAATCAAGGTAATACTCACCCGCTTGCCGGCGAGGGGGTGCTCGGTCAGGTTCTTGCTCGTCACGCCCTTGGCGTCGCGCGAATTGCGCCGCGGAACGTCGAGGCGATAGTCCGGAAGCGGGTACAGAGGGGTTGCCGCCCGATCGGATTCAACCGGCAGGATCTGGGCATGGGCTTCCTGAACGCCGTAGTCATCCTTGACGGTAAAGCCGATTTCCAGCGCGCCGTTGACGGTCTGCTTCGGCATTCCGTTGAACGCGATCTCGGGTGCCTTGTCGGGGATGACGTCGAAGGTCCAGCTGCGGCCATTGACGAGCAGCGATCCGTTTTCCTCGATCTTCATCAGATGCGTGCTGGCAAAGGTCGGCGCCGGCGCACCCTCGGGCTTTGCCTCATTCGGCGTTGCTTGCGGCCTGGCGTCGCCTTCGGCTGCGATCTCCATCGTGCGCCCGTCTTCCCGCTGGAAGACGACCTTCTCGTCGGCCTTGCCACCGCTGATGCGGACGGTGAGATTCGAGAGCTGCGGGATGCTGATTGCAGCTTGTTCGGTTCCTGTGGTCGTCAGGTAAATTGGTGCGCGGCCGGTATAGGCCGGTGGCGTGATCCAGGCGTCGATACGGACGGCAGGATCGGTCGCCGGCGCCTCGGGGCGCGGCAGAAATGCATCCGCGATCGACCCGCCGCTGCTGGAGAGCGAGTAGGCGAACGCAACGGACAAGAGGAGCACGGGCACGGCGCGCAATGCCCAGCGGTCGTGGGCAGCAATGTCCGGCTGCGGAAAACCGGCGTCGAGCGTGGCAATCTTTTCCGCCATGCGCGTCTGGTGCTCGCGCCACAGAGCGCGCGCGAAGGGGGTGTCGAAGGCAGGCTCATCTTCCTGAACGGTGACCGGCTGGTGGTGCAAGCCATTCCGCACTTCTAGCAGACGGTCGGCACTTGCCGCAGTCGGCCAATGCAGCTTGCGCAACGGGAAGAGTGCAACGAGGCATGCAAGGGCGAAAATACCGACCAGCGTCAGGCGCGCCCAATCGGGCGTCAGGCGAAAGATGCCGAACCAGGACGCCGCCAGATACAGGGCGGCGACCGACAAGAGCGGCAGCACGGCAGGCAGGATCTGTTCCGAGAGCAGGACAAGACGCGCCAGAAAACGCTTTGCGGCAACCAGCCGCGCCAACGACGGCCTTAGGGCAAATGCACCAGTCTTGTCCCTGCTGGAGCTCTTCTTCAATCCGGTCTCCGCGATCTGGCGTTTACGGGGCAGAGGGCGCTTCCGGCGATTGCGGGGCAATTCGCTCTCGGGAAAAGGATAGCATTCTTTGTGGCGAAGGCGAGGGCGTGCCGCCTGTTATGGCTGTTTTTCACGCCGCATTCGCCAAAAAGTGATGATCGTCTTAGTCGAGCCAGGCGGGCACGGAATCGAGAGCGATGAGTTCCTCGTAGTTCCTGCGCGGGCGAATCACGTGGAATTCGCTGCCCCTGACCAGCACTTCCGGCACCAGCAAACGGCTGTTGTAAGTGCCGGCCTGTACCGCGCCATAGGCACCGGCGGAGCTTACGGCGAAGAGATCACCCGACTTCGGCATTGCCATTTCGCGGTCGAGCGCCAGGTAATCGCCGGTCTCGCAGACAGGGCCGACGACATCGGCCTTGATGCGCGGCGCATTGGCGGCGGAGATCACGACGGGGCGGATCTCGTGATAGGCTTCGTAGAGCGTCGGGCGGATAAGGTCGTTCATGGCGCCGTCGACGATAACGAAGGTCTTTTCGCCGCCGTCCTTCACGTAAAGCACTTCGGTCACCAGGATACCGGCATTGCCGACGATCAGGCGGCCGGGCTCCATGACGATCTTGCAGTTCAGCTCGCGCAGCTGGTTCTTGACGATCGCTGCATAGGCGTCGGGCAGCGGCGGCGGGTTGTTGTCGTCCTTGTAGGGAATGCCGAGGCCGCCGCCGATATCGACATGGTGGATGTCGTGGCCATCGGCGCGCAGCGTGCTGACCAGCTCGCGCAGCAGCTTGAAGGCGTCGTCGAAGGGTTGCAGCTCGGTAATCTGGCTGCCGATATGCATGTCGATGCCGGTGGCTTCGATGCCCTCAAGGCTCGCTGCGCGTGCGTAGACAGCGCGGGCGCGTTCCCAGGAAATACCGAACTTGTTTTCCTTCTTGCCGGTCGAGATCTTGGCGTGCGTGCGGGCATCGACATCGGGATTGATGCGGAAGGAAACCGGTGCCTTCTTGCCTGCCTTGATGGCGCGCTGATTGAGGATCTCGAGCTCCGGCTCGGATTCGACGTTGAAGCAGTAGATGCCGGCTTCGAGCGCATAGTCCATCTCATGCGGCGTCTTGCCGACGCCGGAGAACATGATGCGGTTGGCCGGGATGCCGGCGGCCAGTGCGCGGCGAAGCTCGCCTTCGGAGACCACGTCGATGCCTGCGCCAAGGTTGCCCAGCGTCTTCAGTACGGCCTGGTTCGAATTCGCCTTCATGGCATAGCAGACCATGGAGTCCACATCGCTGAAGGCTTGCGAGAAGACCTTGTAATGACGCTCAAGCGTCGCAGTGGAATAGACGTAGAAAGGTGTGCCGACAGCCTTGGCGATCTCGGGAACGGGAACGTTCTCGGCGTAGAGGATGCCGTCGCGATACTCGAAATGGTTCACTGGAGTAGCCTGTTACAGAAGCGGATCGAGGATGAAGGGCCGATCTACGGTGCCGGGCTGTTTCGTCGGTTTCGACGAATCGCCACCCTTCGTTGCCTGTGCGCTTGGCGGATCGAGATCCCCCTTGCGGCCGCATCCGGCAACGGCAAGGCCGATCACGGCGAAAACAACCGTCAGGCGGATGAACTGCGGCAAGCTGGTCTGCATGGAATTCCTCTTGGGAAGCGGCACGGGTGGACACCTTCATAGCGAAGTTTATCCACCTTGTGCACCCTGATTGTTGAGGTCAGTTGCGAGCGCGCCAGTAGGCGATCTGCTTGCGCACTTCCGAAGGTGCCGTGCCGCCGAAGCTCTTGCGGCTGGCAACCGACGCCTCGACCGTCAGGACGTCGTAGACCTTGTCCGTGATCGCAGCGTTGATTGCCTGCAGATCGGCAAGCGGCAGCTCGGCAAGATCGCAACCCTTGCTCTCGGCCAGCGCCACGGCGCGACCGGTCACATGGTGGGCGTCGCGGAAGGGAAGGCCTGCTTCACGCACGAGCCAGTCGGCGAGGTCGGTCGCGGTCGAATAGCCGGAGCCGGCGGCGGCCTTCATCCGGGCGGTATTGATCGTCAGGTCGCGGACCATGCCGGTCATGGCTGCTATCGCCAGTTCCAGGCTTTCGGCGGCGTCGAAGACCTGTTCCTTGTCTTCCTGCATGTCCTTGGAATAGGCGAGCGGCAGGCCCTTCATGATCGTCAGCAGCGCGATCAGTGAGCCGTTGATGCGGCCGGTCTTGGCGCGCACCAACTCGGCGGCATCCGGGTTTTTCTTCTGCGGCATGATCGAGGAGCCGGTCGAGAAGGCATCCGACAGGCGCACGAAGCCGAACTGCGGCGTCGACCAGATGACGATCTCCTCGGCAAGACGCGACAGGTGCATCGAGCAGATCGCGGCGAGCGCCAGGAATTCGATCGCGAAATCGCGGTCCGAGACGGTGTCGATCGAATTGCGGGTCGGCTCGCGGAAGCCGAGGGCCTTGGCCGTCATGTGGCGGTCGATCGGATAGCCGGTGCCGGCGAGCGCTGCCGAGCCGATCGGGCTCTCGTCCAGATGCTCGATGGCGTGGCGCACGCGCGAGCGGTCGCGGCCGAACATCTCGACATAGGCCATGCAGTGATGGCCGAAGGTGACGGGCTGGGCGGTCTGCAGGTGCGTGAAGCCCGGCATGACGGTCTCGGCATGCTCTTCGGCACGGTCGAGGAAGGCGGCGATCAGATCCGTCAGCATCCGTTCCGTCTTCTGCAGCTCTTCCTTGACCCAAAGGCGGAAATCGAGCGCCACCTGGTCGTTGCGCGAGCGGGCAGTGTGCAGACGACCGGCGGCCGGGCCGATCAGCGTTGCGAGACGGGCTTCGACATTCATGTGAATGTCTTCGAGCTTGCGCGAGAATTCGAAATTGCCGCTCTCGATTTCTGACAGGATCGTGTTTAGCCCTTGAACGATCTTGTCTTTATCCTCGGCCGAAATGATGCCTTGGTGGGCAAGCATGGTGGCATGGGCAATCGAGCCGCGGATGTCCTGGGCAAACAGCTTCTTGTCGAAACCGATCGAGGCATTTATCTCCTCCATGATCGCATCGGGACCGGAGGCGAAACGGCCGCCCCACATCTGGTTGGAGGATTTGGTGTCCGTGCTGTCGGCCATGAAGATGCCTGCCTTGAAGAACGCGTGTCTCGGAGAATGAAATGACGACAAGAACGCCCCTGCGCCTGCCATCCCTGAAGCTGATCGGGATCGCGGCCGTCGCAGGTATTATTGCCGGTGCGGCAGCGGTTTACATCAGGGAAGCCGGGTCTGGCAATGGCGGGACGCAAACAGCGTCGGGCGAATGCGCGGCGACGAAGGAAATCGCAACCCGGATTGCGCCGCTACTCAAGGGGCAGGTGGCCGCCATGGTTGCTCCCGACCAGCACAGGAAGCTTACGACAATTGCCTTCAAGGGCGCCGACGGCAAGCCGATGACGCTCGACAACTTCGCCGGAAAGACCGTGCTCTTCAATCTCTGGGCGACATGGTGCGTGCCGTGCCGCGAGGAGATGCCGGCGCTGAATGCACTCGAGAAGGAGTTGGGCAGCGACAAATTCCAGGTCGTGCCTGTCAACATCGATACCGGCGACGACGAGAAGCCGAAGGGCTTTCTCAGCGAAATCGGCGTCGACGCGCTGCAGCTCTATCGCGACAACACGATCGAAGTCTTCAACAGCCTGAAAAAGGAAGGGTTGGCGTTTGGCCTTCCTGTGACGCTGCTGATTGATGGCAAGGGTTGCCTGATCTCCGCGATGAACGGGCCCGCGGCCTGGGACAGCGAAGATGCGAAGGCGCTGATCAAGGGCGCTGTCGGGATATAAGGCCTAGGCTTCACCCGGCGGCGGTCAATTCCCTGGCTCGACGAAAATACTGCTCCGCAGAGTGATCGTCACCTCGCGCTTGCGCCAGCAGAGCCAGATTGTAGTTCGTCTCCGGGTCAGACGGTCGTAGCCGAAGGGCGGTCAGGTAGTGTTCTTCGGCGGTTGCCAGCTCGCCGCTCTCATGCAGAAGTACCGCTAGGTTGTTATGGGCTTCGGCGTATCCGGGCTGGGCTCTGATCGCGGCCCGATAGTGCTCCTCGGCTCTCGGCCGATCAAGGCGCTCGAGCAGCATGGCGTAGTTGTAGTGGGCTTCCGCATAGTCTGGACGCTGCTGCAGTGCCTGAGAGTAGTGAGACTCGGCGGTGGTGAGATCTCCGCGCTTTTCCAGAAAGATCGCATAATTGTTGTGGGCTTCGGCGAAGCCGGGCCGTAGTCGTAGCGCTTCCCGATAGTGGTGCTTCGCCTCAGCCCAGTCTCCCCTCGTATCGAGGAAGCCTGCATATCTCAGGCGTGCATCCACATTGTCCGGGCGCAGTCGGATGGCTTCGCTGTAGTGAGCCGCCGCGCCCGACTTGTCCTCCAGCCGTTCAAGAAGAATGGCGTAGTTGTAGTGGGCCTCCGGATATTGCGGCCACAGGCGAAGTGCCTCCTGGTAATGCTGGGCTGCGGCTGCCGTATCGCCGGCAGCTTTGAGGAGGATTCCCAGATTGTTGTGCGCTTCAGGGTAATTGGAGCGTAGCCGGATTGCGTGCTGGTAGCATTCCAGTTCCTCGTTGAATTTGATGCATTGCCCGCCCTCAAGGCCCACGCCTCTGAGAAACCAGTCCTCAGCGGTCATTTTCTCCTCTGGCCTCGCCGCAAGTGCCGCCCGGTCGACCGAGGATAGGCGGTAGAGCGGCCGCCGCGGCAGAAAGTCGCCTTTCAGTTCGTGGTCTCCGGCATCGCTGAAGTCGTAGATCGGTAGGTCGATCAGTTCGAGAATCGTTTGCGTCACGAACAGCGTGTCAGGGTCGGCTGTGGATTCCACACGCTTGGCAATATTGATCGCCCGGCCGATCCAGGCGTCTTCGTCTGCCATGCGCGAACACTCGCCGAAATGACAACCCACCCTGATGGGCAGATCCTGTCCAATTTTCTCTCCCACAAGCGACCGGCGGCGTTGTTTCCAATAGGCAATCAGCTTCAGCGCAAAATGCACGGCAGCATCGGCGGACTCGAACAGGTAAAGGTGCCCGTCGCCTGTAAAATTCTCGTGCCGTCGCCCGTATTGGCTGGCCAGAGACTGCGAGAGATAACGATGTTCGGCCATGATGTTTGCAACGGTGTCTCGCGACACCCTGTTCCAAACCACGGACTGCCGAACCAAATCGGTGAATATGGCAGCGAAATAGATATTCATTCCGTTTACCACCGGAGAACGCTATCTTGTGACGGGCCTGTCTGGGTCGATCAGAACTGCTGAATTCGCTGGATGCAAGAGGAAGTCATCATGCCACAGTATATGGTTGAAAGACACTTGCCGGGAATTACCCCTGAACAACTTGCCGCGGCCGCGGGTCGCGCAAAAACCGTCACGACCGAGATGACACAACAAGGCAAGCCTGTGCGCTATCTGCGCTCCACGTTCGTGCCGTCGGAAGACAAGTCCTTCTGTCTTTTCGATGCGCCGTCGGCGGAGCGCGTGAAGGAGGCCAACGAGCTGGCGCAGCTTCCGTTGCTGCGCATCACCGAAGTCCAGCATATCGCCGCAGACGATCTGGGCTGAGAGAGCGGGAGAACGCGCCTCAGCGCGTCGGTACCGGCACTTCGCCGCGATAGTCGTAGAAGCCGCGGCCGGACTTGCGGCCGAGCCAGCCGGCTTCGACGTATTTCACCAGCAGCGGGCACGGTCGGTATTTGCTGTCCGCCAGGCCGTCATGCAGCACCTGCATGATCGACAGGCAGGTGTCGAGGCCGATGAAGTCGGCAAGCTGGAGCGGGCCCATCGGGTGATTGGCGCCTAGTTTCATGGCGGTGTCGATCGCATCGACGGTGCCGACGCCTTCATAGAGCGTGTAAATCGCCTCGTTGATCATCGGCAGCAGGATGCGGTTGACGATGAAGGCAGGGAAGTCTTCGGCGACCGTTACCGTCTTCTCCAAAGAGGCAACGAACGCCTTGGCGCTGCTGAAGGTGCCTTCTTCGGTGGCGATGCCGCGCACGAGTTCGACGAGCTTCATCACCGGCACGGGATTCATGAAGTGAATGCCCATGAACCGCTCGGGGCGATCGGTGGCCGATGCCAGGCGGGTGATGGAGAGCGACGACGTATTCGTCGCGAGAATGGCTTCCGGCTTCAGGATCGGGCAGACCTGCGCGTAGATCTTGCGCTTGACGCTCTCATCTTCCGTTGCCGCTTCAATGACCAGATCGGAGGCAGCGAGATCGTTGATATCGGATGAGCCGGAAATCAGGGCGAGTGTGGCCGAGCGCTCCTCGTCCGTCATCTTGCCGCTGGTGACGTGGCGTGCGAGATTGCCGTTGATCGTGGCAAGGCCGTGCTCGATGCGTTCCTGGGAGAGGTCGTAGATGTGGACCTTGTAGCCTGCGTCCGCCGAAACTTGCGCGATGCCGCAACCCATCTGGCCTGCGCCGATAATACCGATCGTTTTCAACACCGAACTCATCTCCAAACCCCCGATCGGCGGTCGCCCCCGCGCTGCCGCATTATTCTAACAAAACTGCCGGGCAAAACATCGCCCGGCAGCAGTAGTAGACCCTAAAAGGATAATTTTCCAGTCATTCGCAAGTGCGAAAAACAAGGTTCGTCGCGATCATAGCGCCTTCTGCAATTCCGGCAGGACGTCGAAGAGATCGGCGACGAGGCCATAGTCGGCAACCTGGAAGATCGGCGCCTCGTCGTCCTTGTTGATGGCGACGATGACCTTCGAATCCTTCATGCCGGCAAGGTGCTGGATCGCACCCGAGATGCCGCAGGCGATGTAGAGGTCGGGGGCAACCACCTTGCCGGTCTGCCCGACCTGCCAGTCGTTCGGGGCATAGCCGGCATCGACGGCGGCGCGGCTTGCACCGACGGCGGCACCGAGCTTGTCGGCCACCGGCAGGATGACCTCCTGGAACTTCTCGGCAGAGCCGAGGGCACGACCACCTGAGATGATGATCTTGGCAGAGGTCAGTTCCGGACGGTCGGAGGCCGATAGCGCATCCTTGATGAAGGTCGAGAGACCGGGATCGGAAACAGCCGGGATCGCCTCGACGGAAGCCGAGCCACCTTCTGTGGCTGCGGCAAACGAAGCCGTGCGCACGGTGATGACCTTCTTCGCGTCAGTCGACTGCACCGTCTGGATGGCATTGCCGGCATAGATCGGGCGCTTGAAGGTATCTGCGGAGACCACCTCGATGATCTCCGAGATCTGCGCGACGTCGAGGAGCGCTGCCACGCGCGGCAGCACGTTCTTGCCGGTCGAGGTGGCGGCGGCGATGATCGTGTCATAGCCGGCTGCCAGTGAGACGATCAGATCGGCCAGCGGCTCGGCCAGATTGTTGGCAAGCTCGTCGCTTTCGGCGAGCAGTACCTTGGAGACACCCGAGAGCTTGGCGGCGGCATCGGCGGC
Organism: Rhizobium sp. AC44/96; assembly: GCF_001692185.1. NCBI lineage: Bacteria > Pseudomonadati > Pseudomonadota > Alphaproteobacteria > Hyphomicrobiales > Rhizobiaceae > Rhizobium > Rhizobium sp. AC44/96. Next base: position 169 of record NZ_LXKO01000041.1, on the reverse strand, counting down.
AGCCTTGGCACCCTTGCCGGCGACGAGAACGGTGACATCGCTTCCCTTTTCCTTGGCGATCTTGGAAGCGGCCGTCAGCGTCTTGGCGGTCTGGTCGGAAAGGCTGGCATTGTCGTGGTCAGCCAGAAGAAGAATGGCCATGGTGATGTTTCCTTTCGAACCTTAGAGG
>NZ_LXKO01000040.1:0-1115 GCF_001692185.1 Rhizobium sp. AC44/96 | reverse complement strand
GGTACATTCTATTTCCAAGTGCGACATGCCAATGATTTCAACGGCTTCACTTTGGAGATTTTGGCATGTCCCGATGCTATACGCAGCTTGCTCTCGCCGACCGACGACGCCTACATCAGCTGGTGGCGGCAAAAGTTCCCATCAACGAAATGGCCCGTCAGCTTGGCCGCCATCGTTCGACGATTTACCGCGAGATCAAGCGCAACACGTTTCGCGATCGTGAACTGCCGGACTACGACGGCTACTACAGCACGGTAGCTCACGATATCTCCAAGGACCGGCGACGCCGGCTGAGAAAGCTGCGGCGGCACCCGAATTTACGCACGGAGATCATCACCCAGTTGGAGGCACGCTGGTCTCCGGAGCAGATTGCCGGGCGCCTGTTGTTAGAGGGGCGCAGCCTCGTCCGCGTCTGTAAAGAGACAATCTACCGCTTCATTTACAGCAAGGAAGATTACGGGCTTGGCCTCTATCAGTATCTACCGGAAGCGCGTCGCAAACGTCGTCCACTGCGCTCCAGGAAGCCGCGCGACGGTGTGTTTCCAGCCTCGCACCGCATATCCCAACGTCCTGATTTTATTGGAGATAGATCGCAGTTTGGACATTGGGAGGGCGACCTCCTCATCTTTGAGCGTCCACTCGGCCATGCCAATGTCACGTCGCTCGTCGAGCGCAAGAGCCGCTACACCGTTCTCATCAAGAATCCAAGCCGGCATTCTCGCCCGATCATGGACAAGATCATCAGAGCTTTTTCGCCTTTGCCGGCCTTTGCGCGTCAGAGCTTCACGTTTGATCGCGGTACCGAGTTTGCCGGATTCAGGGCTTTGGAAGAAGGGATCGGCGCGCATAGCTGGTTTTGCGACCCAAGTGCGCCGTGGCAAAAAGGAACCGTCGAGAACACCAACAAGCGCGTTCGACGTTTCCTGCCGGGCACCACAGACCTGGCAATTGTGTCACAACGCGACCTTCTCCATCTCGGGCGCCATATCAACGATCAACCGCGCAAATGCCTCGGATACAGGACACCGACCGAAGTGTTCATGGCGCATTTGCAAGAGGGAGGCTGATCCCCTACCCTTGAAGACGGGCATGACGCACTTGGGTTAGCTTCTCCA
>NZ_LXKO01000039.1:286371-286541 GCF_001692185.1 Rhizobium sp. AC44/96 | reverse complement strand
ACGGAGACGTGAGCTAGACAGTGAGGAACGGAGTGTGAACACTTTAGAAGTAGGGATAATGTAGAGATAGGGAAGGGGGCAGATAGTCGAGAGTGTGGCGCATTCAGGCAAACCGGAGTGCAGGAGTGCCTCGGAGGCGACGAGTGTTAGTAAAGGAGTTTTGTTTTTTC